>NZ_JBFBBS010000005.1:26745-313621 GCF_040682835.1 Streptomyces sp. NPDC051104
CCGGGATGGTGCGAGGCGGACGACGGCTCGTCGGCGTGACCGGGATGGTGCGAGGCGGACGACGGCTCGTCGGCGTGACCGGGATGGTGCGAGGCGGACGACGGCTCGTCGGCGTGACCGGGATGGTGCGAGGCGGGCGACGGCTCGTCGGCGTGGCTGAGTTGGGCGCCCTGAAACGGGCGGATCGGGGTACTCGCGAGCGCACCGGACGGTCGGGGCGCCAGGGCGCCGGCCGATCGCAGGAACCGATACGGATGGGTGGTGATCTCCGTGACGAGCACGCAGCCGCACTACGCCGGACGCGACCACAGCGTGAACCGCTCCGGTCAGGAGCCGGTGAGTGAGCTGGTGCAGCGGGCCTCGCAGCAGTTGACGGAGTTGGTGCGCGGCGAACTGAGGCTGGCGCAGGCCGAGATGAAGGAGAAGGGCAAGCGCTACGGCAAGGGCGGCGGGCTGTTCGGCGGCGCCGGAGTCGTGGGCCTGCTCACTCTGCAGGCCCTGGTGGCCACGGTCATCGCGGCCCTGGCGGTGCCGCTGCCGGTGTGGGCTGCCGCCCTGATCGTCACCGCGGCGCTGGGCGTCATCGCCGCGGTCCTGGCCGTGACCGGGAAGAAGCAGGTCGGCCGGGCCGCGCCGCCCACGCCCGAGCAGACGATCGAGAACGTGAAGGCCGACCTGGCCGAGATCAAGGAGAGTGCGCACCGATGAGCAAGCCGACTCACGAGGAGCGGACCGCCACGGGCACGGAGGAACTGCGCGTACAGCTCGAGCACAGCCGGGAGGAGCTGGGGCAGACGGTGGGGGCGCTGGTGGCCAAAACCGACGTCAAGGCGCGCGCCCAGGAGAAGGCGGCAGAGGTGAAGGAACAGGCCGCGGCCAAGGCGGCCGAGGTGAAGGAACAGGCCGCGGCCAAGGCGGCCGAGGTGAAGGAACAGGCCGCGGCCAAGGCCATCGAGCTGAAGGCCAAGGCCGCCGGCGTCGCGCATCAGGTGCAGGACAAGCTGCCCGACACGGTCAGGGACAAGGCCGCCCTGGCTGTCGGCGAGGCCCGCGCGCAGGCGTCACGGGCCGGGCGGGTGTGGGAGGAGAAGGCGCCCGAGCCGTTGCGGCAGAAGGCGGCCCAGGGGGCTCGGGCGGCACGGGACAAGCGCACCGTGCTGCTGGTGGCCGCCGCCGGCGCCGTGACGCTGTGGCTGGCCCGACGCCGCACAAGCCGTGGCGGGGGCGCCCGCTCGTGATCGTCCGCGGTCGGCCCACGGGGGAGCCGGGTCGCTCAGGCCCTGTCGTCACCGGTGGGACGGGGATGCGTCGCGCGCCGGGTGGCGGTCGGGGCCGGGCGGCAGGAACACGACCCCGCGCCCCGAAGCCGCGCCCGGCGCGGTTCCCGGCTGCGGCTGCCCTCGGCTTCCCCGGCTGTCCAGGTCACCCGCCCAGGGGCAGCATGGAGATACCGGAAGCCTGATTCAGGCGTGGAGCGATGGCGGTACAGGGCGCCATACCGCGCCGGCAGGCGGAGGGAGGTCCCGATGTCAGCCGAACCCTTCCAGGTGGACGGCGACGAGTCCGGCCCCGGGCGCCCCCGGCGGACCGGCCTGCTGGACGTGCTCAGCGTCGCCGCGGTGGTGCTGGACGAGGATGGGCGCATTGTGTTCTGGAGCCCGCAGGCCCAGGAATTGTTCGGCTACACCCCGAAGGAGGCGCTCGGGCAGTTCGCGGCGCGGCTGCTGGTCCACCCGGAGCACTTCCAGACCGTGCTGAGTCTCTTCACCGAGGTCATGCAGACCGGCCGGAGCTGGGCCGGTGCCTTCCCCATCCGGCACAAGGACGGCGACACCCGGCTGATGGAGTTCCGCAACATGCGGTTGTGGAACGACCGCGGGGAGATCTACGCCCTGGGGATCGCCGCCGACCACACCATCCTCCAGCGTCTGGAGACCGACCTGGCGCTGTGCGAGCGGCTGGTCAACCAGTCCCCCATCGGCCTCGCCCTCATGGACCCCGACCTGTGCTACCTCCTGGTGAACCCCGCCCTGGAGCGCATCGACGGCATCCCCGCCGAGGAGCACATCGGCCGGCACCTGCGGGACACCGTGCCCTTCGCCGACGTCGACACCATCGAGTCCGCCCTGCACCAGGTGCTGGCCACCGGCACCCCGCTCCTGGACCAGTACCACGTGGGCCGTACCCCCGCCGACCCCGACCACGACCATGCCTGGTCCCTCTCCTTCTACCGCCTCGAGGACCCCGGCGGACGCGTGCTCGGCGCCGCCACCTCGGTCGTCGACGTCACCGAGCGGCACCGCGCGGCCACCGAGGCGGACCGGGCCCGGCGGCGCCTCGCCCTCATCGCCGACGCCTCCGCCCGCGTGGGCAACACCCTGGAGGTGGAGCAGACCGCCCGCGAGCTGGCCGAGGTCGCCGCGCCCGAGCTGGCCGACGTGGTCGCCGTGGACGTCCTGGACTCCGCCCTCGCCTTCCGCCGTACCGGCAAACTGGACAGCGGCCCGGAGCTGTTCCGCGCCCTGGCCCTCAAGGCGGCCCATCCCACCGTGGCCCTGCGCGCAGCCGACTCCCCCGGCGACCTCGCCGCCTACGACGGCGACCGGCTGGTCACCCTGTGCGTGCACACCGGTCGGCCGGTCCTGGTGCGCCACGTGGGCGAGCACGATCTGCAGCGCATCGCCCGCGACCCCGAGGGCACCACGCTGCTGGCGCGCGCCGGGGTCCACTCCTACCTCGCGGTGCCGCTGATCGCGCGCGGCGAGGTGCTCGGCGCCCTCGACCTCAAGCGCACCCGCAACCCGCTGCCGTTCGACGAGGACGACGTCATCCTGGCCACCGAGCTGGCCGGCCGGGCCGCCGTGGCCATCGACAACGCCCGCTGGTACCAGAGCGTCCGCAACACCGCCCTCACCCTGCAGCGCAGTCTGCTGCCCGACCACGCCCCGCACCACACCGGCCTGGACCTCGCCACCCGCTACCAGCCCGCCCAGACCACCAGCGAGGTCGGCGGCGACTGGTACGACGTCATCCCGCTGACCGGCGACAAGACCGCGCTGGTCGTCGGCGACGTCATGGGCAACGGCATCGACGCCGCCGCCACCATGGGCCGGCTGCGCACCGCGACCTGCGCCTACGCGGACCTCGACCTCGCCCCCGAGGTGGTGCTCCAGCACCTCGACAAGATCACCTGCGATCTGGAGCACTACATCGTCACCTGCCTGTACGCGGTGTACGACCCCCACCGGAAGCTGTGCAGCATCGCCAACGCGGGACACCTGCCGCCCGCGCTGGCCCGCGCCGGCCGTGCACCGGCCCTGCTGGACCTGCCCAGCGGGGCCCCGCTCGGCGTCGGCGGCATCCCCTTCGAGACCGCCACCACCGACCTGGGCCCCGGAGACCTGCTGGTCCTGTACACGGACGGCCTGGTCGAGACCCGCCACCACTCCATCGACGACCGCCTGAACATGCTGCTCGCCCTCCTCGACCAGCCCCAGCGGTCCCTGGAGGAGACCTGCGACGTCCTGCTGCACGGCCTGCGCCACCCCGACGACCACGACGACGTCGCCCTCCTCGTCGCCCGCGCCCAGTAGGGGCACCGCGGATCGGCCGAACGGTCGAGGGGGCCCGCTCACGCTCACCCCCTCGGGAACGCCGACCTCATGGCCGAGGCGGCCGCCCGGGGCCGCGGGCGAGGGTGGAGCCACTTCCTCCCCGCAGCCCTCAGGAGGCGGACTGAGACAGAGGCGGACTGAGACATGGGAAAGGGGCCCCGGCCGACACGGCCCCTTCCACGGTCGCGTCACGGTCGCCGGGGCTCCCGCACGACCGCCACCTCGCCCGGCTCGACCGTCACCGAGCCGGGCGCCGGCTTGCCCGTCAGCAGCTCCACCGCGTCCTCGGCGACGGTCACCCGCGCGCCGCGGCCCGTATGGTCGATGACGAACAGGTAGTCCGCGGACGGACCCCGCCGCCGGACGACCTCCACGCCCTCCGGGGCGATCCGCACCGGCTCCACGCCCGCCTCGCTGCGGATACGGGCCAGCAGGGAGTCGAGGGTGTGCGGGTCGGGCCGGGTCGCCAGGTACCAGGCGGTGCCCTCGCCGTGGGCGTGGCGCGTCACCGCGGGCACACCCTTCAAGGGGCCCTCCTCGTACGACGACACGGCCTCGGCACCCTCCAGGCGCAGCCGCTCCGACCACAGGGTCGCCGTCCCGCCGGCGCTCAGCGGCACCGACTCGTCCGGCAGCAGCGGGAACAGCTCGTCCGACCTGACGCCCAGCGCCTCACGGAAGGCCCCGGGGTAACCGCCCAGCCGGACATGGCAGTTCTCGTCCACCGCCCCGCTGTGGAAGCCCACCGCGAGGGTTCCGCCGCGCTCCGCGAACCCGGTGAGGTTCGCCGCGCCCGCGTCGTCGACCAGGTAGAGGCTGGGCGCCAGGACCAGGCGGTACGGCGACAGGTCCGCGTCGGGACGGACGAAGTCGACGGCGACGCCCGCGCGCCACATCGGCTCGTACCAGGCGCGGACCAGCTCCTCGAAGCGGACTTCGGCGCTGGGCTGGGAGGGGAGTTCCAGGGCCCAGCGGGCGTTGTAGTCCCAGACGATCGCGACCTCGGCGGTGCCGGTGCTGCCGCGCACCTCCGCGAGTGCCTTCAGGTCGGCGCCGAGGCGGACCACGTCCTGCCAGATCCGAGTGTCCGTGCCCGCGTGCGGCAGCATCGCCGAGTGCCACTGCTCGGCGCCCGCCTTCGAGGCCCGCCACTGGAAGTAGGCGAGGCCGTCGGCGCCGTGGGCGACGTGCGCGAGGGCGTTGCGGCGCAGCTCGCCAGGGCCCTTGGCGCGGTTGACGGGCTGCCAGTTCACGGCTCCCGTGGAGTGCTCCATCAGGAACCAGGGCCCGCCCGCCATCGAGCGCATCAGGTCACCGCTCATCGCGATGTCGATGTGCGACTCCGGGTCCGTCGAGCGGGGGTAGTGATCGTTCGAGACGACGTCCAGCTCCGGGGCCCAGCGCCAGTAGTCCAGCGCCTCGAAGCTGAAGTTCACCATGAAGTTGCTGGTGGCCGGGATCGAGGGGGCCGACGCGCGCAGCACGTCCCGCTCCGCCGTGTACAGCCCCAGCAGCTCGCCGGAGCAGAAGCGGCGCCAGTCCAGCCGGTGGGTCGGGTTGGGGACGGCGCCCGTCGCGCGCGGGGGCAGGATCTCGTCCCAGTCGTAGTACCACTGGCTCCAGAAGGCGGTGCCCCAGGCGTGGTTGAGCGCCGCCAGGTCGTCGCCGTACTTGGCGCGCAGCCAGCCCCTGAAGGACGCCGCGCTCGTGTCGCAGTAGCACTCGGCGTTGTGGCAGCCGTATTCGTTGTGGACGTGCCACATCGCGACGGCCGGGTGGTCGGCGTACCGCTCGGCCAGCTTGCCCGCGATGCGCAGAGCCGCCTCCCGGTAGGCGGGGCTGGACGGGCAGAAGGTCTGCCGGCTGCCGTAGGACAGGGTGCGGCCGTCGCGGTCGACGGGCAGCGCTTCGGGGTGAGCCCGGAAGAACCAGGCCGGCGGGGCCGCGGTGGGCGTGGCGAGGTCGGCGGCGATGCCGTTCTCGTGCAGCAGATCGAGGATCCGGTCCATGCGCGAGAAGTCGTACACGCCCTCGACGGGCTCCAGCAGCGCCCAGGAGAAGATGCCGACGCTGACCATCGTGACCCCGGCCTCGCGCATCAGGCGCATGTCCTCGGCCCAGACCTCCTCGGGCCACTGCTCGGGGTTGTAGTCGCCGCCGTAGGCGATGCCGGGTACGGACAAGGTGCGCTTCATCGGGCGCCTCCCGTGAGGAGACGGCGGGTCGTGGCCACGCCCCACGCGTCCAGGGACAGCAGACGGTCGCTGGAGGCCATCAGGCCCCCGGTGGTCTCGACATGGGCGGCCCAGCGTTCGCGGGTCTCCACGGCCGGGCGCGCCATCAGGCAGTCGGGGTCGTTGATCCAGAGGCGGCCGTGCTGCCACTGGCGCGCCCGGCCGGTGAACTCGGCGGCGTCCTGCCCGGGCTGGCTGAAGTCGTCCGCCTCAGGGCGGCGGTGCGGGGCCGTGTCGGGGCTGACCCGCATCGCGTCGAACAGGCCGATGGACGGCAGGATCGGCGCGCCGCAGCCCAGCAGGTACGCGTCCGGGCCGATGGCGTCGCGGATCAGGGCGATGCCCGCCCGGTAGGCCGTCAGCGGGTCGGCACCGGAGTGCCGTACGCCGTCCAGGGCGCCCGCGTAGAGGAAGTCGACCTTGAAGTAGTCGTAGCCCTCGCTGCGCAGGGTGGTGAAGACGTGCGTCAGGTACGCCGCCGCATCCGGGTGGGTGGTGTCCAGGGTGTACAGGTCGTGGCCCCAGTTGTGGCCCGCGTGCACGGGCGCACCCTCGGCGTCCCGGACCAGCCAGTCGGGGTGGGCCGTGGCCGGCTCGCGGTCCGGGGCGACCAGGAACGGCGCCGTCCAGAGGCCGGCCCTGCGTCCCCGCGCCCGGATCGTGTCGGCGATGCCGGCACGGGAGCGGAAGCGGCCGGAGAGGGTGAGCCAGTCACCGAGGGCGCTCTGGTGGCCGTCGTCGATCTGGACCACGTCGACGGGCAGGTCCAGGGTGTCCATCGCCCGCAGGTTCTCGTGGATGTCGTCCTCGGTGACCTCGGTGAAGTACTCGGCCGCGGTGGACAGGTCGGTCAGGCCGAGTTCGGCCAGCTCGTCGGCGTCCCCGCCCAGCGCCAGCGCGCGGTTGGCGGCCGTGAGGCTGCTGACCTCGTGGCCGAACTCGTCGTGGTCGGTGGCGGTGATGGAGCCGCCGGGTGTGGCGGACCAGGAGCACCACACGGTCGGCGCGGGGCGCGGCGGCGCCACGCCGAGACCGTCGGCCCACTCGGCGAGGACGGACCGGATGTCCGGGCCGGTCAGCTCACGGACCGGCCCGTCCGCGCTCACCTCGGCCCGGTCGCCGTGCACCTCCAGCCGGATGGAGGGCACGGTGCGGTACGGGTCGGTCGCCGCCCACAACCTGGCCGGCGTGCCGTCGCCCGGGTCGAGCGCCAGCAGCCCCTCGCCCTGGAAGGCGCCTGCGGGGACGGTGCGGCCGGGGCGGTAGCAGACGGTCGCCCAGTTGTCGTTCGCCGGGCGGTGCGGCTTCTCACCGAGGGCGTAGGCGCCGCTCGGGCTCCAGGACTGCCAGCCCTCCTCGTGGACCCGCGCACGGGCGACGTCCACGGGGACGGAGGCGAGCGGCGTGAAGGGGTGGTGCACAGCGCGTCTCTTCTCGGAAAAAGGGTCGGTCAGCCCTTGTTGGCGCCCAGGGTCAGGCCGCTGACGAACTGGCGCTGGAGCACGAAGTACACGATCAGCGTGGGGATCGCGGTGAGCAGGGCGCCGGCGGCGACCAGGTTGGGGTCGGTGAAGTACTGCCCGGACAGGTTGTTCAGCGCCGAGGTGATCGGCATGTTGTCGCCGGTGGAGATCAGCACGATGGCCCAGAAGAAGTCGTTGTAGATCCAGATGGACAGCAACGTCGCCAGGGCCGCCATCGCGGGCTTGCACAGCGGCAGCACGATCTGCCGGTACATCCGCCACACCGACGCGCCGTCGACCAGCGCGGCCTCGGTCAGCTCGTGCGGCAGCATCCGCATGTAGTTGCTCAGCACGAAGGCGCAGAAGCCGGACTGGAACGCCACGTGGATGAGGACCAGACCCAGCGCGGAGTCGTACAGCTTGCCGCTGACCGTGATGCCGGGCAGGTCGATCAGCAGGTACATGCGGTACAGCGGGGTGATGATGACCTGCTGCGGCAGCAGGTTGCCCGCCGTGAAGACCAGCAGCAGGAAGATGTTGAACCGGAAGTCGAAGCGGCTGACGTAGAACGCGACCATCGACGACAGCAGCAGCGTCAGCAGCACGGCCGGGACCGCGATGATCAGCGTGTTGCCGAAGTAGTGCATCATGTCGGACTGCTCGAACGCGTTCGTGAAGTTGTCGAGGCTGAGCTTGTCCGGCCAGGAGACGTAGCCCTTGGCGCTGGTTTCCGAGTACGGCCGCAGGGCCGCGAACACCGCCCACAGCAGCGGGGCGAGCCAGGCCAGCGCGGTGACGACGAGGAACACGTGCAGCAGGACCCTCGCCGGGCGAAGGGGGGTGCGCTGCTTGGCAGCGAGCGCGACGGTGGGGGTGCTCATGCGCGCCGCTCCTTCCGGAAGGTCGCGATCAGGTACGGGATGATGACCGCGAGGGAGATGACCAGCAGGACGACGGCGATCGCGGAGCCGTATCCGATCCGGCTGGACTCACCGATGATGTTGTTGGTGATCAGGATCGACAGCAGCTCGGTGCCCTGAGCGCCCTTGTTGAAGACGAACACCAGGTCGAAGGCGCGCAGGGCCTCGATGATGGTGACGACCAGGACGACGGTGTTGGTGGGCCGCAGCGTCGGGAATATGACGTTCTTGAACGTCTGCCACTCGTTCGCGCCGTCCAGCGCGGATGCCTCCCGCAGGGACGGGTCGACACCCTTCAGACCGGCCAGGTACAGGATCATCATGTAGCCGGTGTGCCGCCAGGACGCGGCGACCAGGACGGCCCACAGGTTGAGGTGCGGGTTGCCGATCCAGTCGATGTAGTGGCCGGGCTTGTTGGCCCCGATGAGGCTGTTGATCAGGCCGGTGTCGGGGTTGTAGACGAGCTGCCAGACGAACCCGGTGACCGCCAGCGACACCACGACCGGCAGGAAGAACGCGGTCTGGTAGATGCGGGTGAAGCGGATCTTCTTGTCCAGCTGCACGGCCAGGAAGAGCCCGAACGGGGTCGGGATCAGGATGAGCACGACGAACCAGATGATGTTGTGCTCGACGGCCGGCCAGAACTGCGGGTTGTCGGTGAACAGTTGCTTGAAGTTCTGCAGCCCGACCCACTTGATCGAGTCGAACCCGATGCCGTCCCAGGTGGTGAAGGCCAGCGCGACGGAGGCGAGGGCCGTGACCCACACCAGCGCGACGTGCAGGATCGTGGGAACGCCCGCCATCAGACCCAGGGTGACGCGGTCGCGGCGGGTGAGCAGGCGGTTGTGCCCCTGCGGGGCGCGCTTGGTCTTCTTCTGGGCGTGCGCGCCGCCCGGAGGCGGCACTTCGGCCGCCTCCGGGTTCTGGATGCCGGTTTCGATGCTCATGAGGACGCGAAGATCGTATTCTTCTGGCGCTCGATGGACGACAGGATGCTGTCCACGCCCTTGGGGTTACGGACGAAGTTCTGCAGCGCGGGCTGCATCACCGTGGAGGTGAAGTCCGGGCGGCTGTCGCGGTCCATGAACTGCGTCAGGTTCTTGGCGCCCGAGATCATCGTGTACGCCTTCTTCTGCAGCGCCGTGTACGAGGAGGTGTCGGCCTTGCTGGAGGCGGCCACCACGCTCGGGTCGGACTTGAGGTAGATCGCCTCGGCCTCCGGGGTGCCCAGGTACTCGAGCAGCTTCACGGCGCCCGCGTGGTTCTTCGGGCTCTTGCTGAGCATGAACCCGTCGGTCGGCGCCTCGACGGTCTCCTGGCCGTACGCGGAGTTGATCTCCGGGAAGGCGAAGAAGTCGAGGTCGTCCACGTCGGCCTTGTTGGTGAACTGCTGTGCCACGAAGGACCCCAGCAGGTACATGCCCGCCTTCTTCGACACCAGCGTCTGCGCGGCGTCCTGCCAGGTGCGGCCCACGGCGCCGTCCTGGTGGTAGGGCAGCAGCTCGGTCCAGTGGTCGAAGACGGCCTTCACCTTCGCGTCGGTCCACGACTCCTTGCCCGCCATCAGGGACTTGTGGAAGTCGTAGCCGTTGAGGCGGAAGTTGATCTGGTCGAAGGTGCCCATCGCGGGCCAGGCGTCCTTGTCACCGAAGGCGATCGGGACCAGGTTGTCCTTCTTCATCTGCTTGCACAGGACCACGAGTTCGTCCCACGTGGTGGGGACCTGGTAGCCGTGCTGCTGGAAGACGCTCTTGCGGTAGAAGATCGCCCACGGGTACGTGTACAGCGGCACGAAGTAGTACTTGCCGTCCGCGCCCTTGCTGAGCTGCTTCATCGCGTCGGGGAAGTTCCCGCCGATGGTCTGCCACACGTCGTCGATCGGCGAGGCGAGACCCTTGGCCGCGAAGAACTGCATGCGGTAGCCGGCGAACCAGGTGAACACGTCGTCCGGCGTGCCCTGCAGGTAGGAGTTGATCTGCTCCTGGAACGTGTTGTGGTCCTTGGTGTTCACCGCGACCTTGATGCCGTCCTTCTTCTGGAAGGCCGCGTAGATGTCGGCGAACGCCTTCTTCGGCACCGCGTCCGAGGAGTTGGAGCCCAGGGTGACGGTCTTCGAGTCACCACCCGAGCCACTGCTGCCGGCGCAGGCGCTCAGCAGCGGAACGGCCGCGCTCAGCGCCGCGGCGCCGCCTATCCCCCGCAGCAGGGTGCGGCGGCTCGGACCGGGAAGGGACAGACCGGAGGGTGAGTGATGCATTGACGGCTCCTGGGGGCAGTGGGTCCCGGCTGGCTCCGATCGAGGCGGGTCAGAAACGATCAGAATCCAACTCGACCAAACATCGTGGGCGTCATAAGACGCGAATGTCCGCTCACACGTCAAGAGCCGCCGGGGGCCGTTTTTGAAACGTGACCGACACGTCCTTGATCGGTAGCGCTTACACGGGGCCACCTCAAGGACGGCTTCTGGCAAAGAAAGTAAACAGGTTCAGACAGCACCTATGGGCGGGCCGCAGCGGAGCCGGTGGTTCCGCTAGCCGATCCGCACCGTCGTCGAGACCGTGACCTGGTCGATGTCGCTCGTGCGGACCGTCGCCCTCATCGTCCACCGGCCCGGCAGCGGGAGGTTGAGGGTGTCGGTGGCCCAGTAGCCGCCCCGGTCGGTGAGCCTGGCGTCGAGCGGGCCGACGTCGCGGCCCTCGAGCGTGAAGGTGAGCCGTAGTTCGGGGACCGTCGCGATGCCGCCGTCGGGCCCGAAGATCAGCGCCTGGACGCCGTTCTCACCCACGCGGCCGGGCGTCAGCTCGATCTGCACCTTGCCGTGCCCGCCAGGGGTGCCCACGTCGAAGGGGATCACCGTGGCGGAGCCGAGGGGCTGTTCGGCGGCGGCTGTCGACGCCGCCGCCCCCTCGGCCGCCCGGCCCGGCTGGGTCCCGGTGAGCAGGGTGGTGAGCGCGAGGACGACGAGCCCGAGGGAGATCTCGGCGAGCACGGAGCGGCGCAGAGCCCGGAGATGGGGCGCGGGAGCGCCGTCTCCCGGCGCGGGACCCGTCGGTGCGTCCTGAGGGTCCGTGTCCGTCCGTACGTCCAAGGCGCCCCGTACGCCCCGTACATGCGAGGCGCCCTGTACGCGCGCGGGATCCCGTACGTGCGCGGCGTCGGCATCCTGTACGTGCGCGGCGTCGGCACCCCGTACGTGTGCGGCGTCGGCACCCCGTACGTGCGCGGCGTAGGCGTCCTCCGAGGCGGCGCCCACCGTCTCCCGCACCCGCCCGGGCGGCGCCGGAACCTCCGCCGCCGCCGGAACCGCGAGCCGTGCCGTGAAGCGGCGGGAGCAGGCCGCCGCCGGGAGCAGCAGGGCGACCCCGGCCAGCTTGGCGACGAGCAGCCTGCCGTACGGCGTCGAGGTGAGCGCGTCGAGGGAGCCGAGGCCCCGCCAGGACTGGTAGGCACCGGTGGCGGCCAGGACGGCGACCGCGGCGAACGCCAGCCGCGAGAAGCGGGCGACCGCGGGGGCGGGCAGTTCCCCGGGCGTCCGTTGCACCACCGTCACCAGGGCCGCGAGCCCGCCCAGCCACACCGCCATCGCCAGCAGGTGCAGCACGGCCGAGGTCATCGCGAGCGGCACCTGGATCCCGGCGGACGCGTGCTCCGCCACCGCCCAGGTCAGGGCCAGCGCGAGCGACAGAAGGCTCACGATCGCGAACCGGAGCCGGCCGGAACCCGCCGGGCCACGCCCGTCGGCTCGTGCGCGCAGCACCCCGGCCCGCGCCGCGACCGGTGCCGCCACCGCCAGCAGCGCCACCCGCACGAGCAGCGCGAGGCCGGGGCGGCTCGTCGCCGTCTCCCGCAGCACCGTGAGGTCGAAGGCCGCCGCCGGGCCGCTGCCGCGCTCGTACGGCCCCCGGAGCGGCAGCAGGGCGAGCGTGGCCGCGAGCAGCGTCCACCAACCGCCAACGAGCAGGCCGCGCGGCGCCGCCACGCCGGTGACCATGGCGAACGCGGTGGCGCCGAGCAGCAGCGCGAGACCGCCGTAGGCGATGTAGCGGGCCGTGTTGTACAGCGCCGTGGAGGCGGCGTCCTGGGCCTCGTCGTCCGGCAGGGCGGCCGTGGTGGCCGAGCGCCGGCCGACGGAGAAGGTGAGCGCGCCGGACACCGGGTGGCTGTCGGCCGACACCACCCGCCAGGCCACGATGTACGTGCCCTGCTTCAGGTCCGGCAGCGTGACCCGTGCCGTGTCCGAGCGGCCGTCCGCGTGTTCCTGTTCGTCGGTGTGAACCCGGCGGTTCTCCGGATCGAACACCCGGATGGAGTTGTCCAGCAGGCCGACCGACTCGGTGAAGGTCAGGGTGACCGCCTTCGGTGCCGTCTTCAGCACACTGCCGTCCACCGGGTCGGCGCCCTTCAGCGCGGCGTGCGCGGAGGCCGAACCGGCCCCCGCGAGGAGCAGCAGGGGGGCGACGAGCAGGACCAGGGCGAGGTGCCGCAGCCGCCTCCCACGCCGGTCCGCGCCCCGACTCCCTCCGTCCACACGTCCTCCGTCCACGTCACGTCTCCCGTATCCGCCGGTTCCGGGTCTCGGTTACGTACGGACGCGGCGCGCCCTGTTCTCATCGGCGGGCGGTGCAATCCCGGCCGCCGAAGGCCGAGTCGCCCATCATCTCCGGGAGCAGTGTCACCAGGTGGGCCGGGCCGACACTCCGCCGTCCACCACCAGGTCGTGGCCCGTGATCCAGGAGGCGAGGGGCGAGGCCAGGAACACACAGGCGTCCCCGATGTCCTCCGGGCGCCCCAACCGGCCGGAGGGCGCCGCCCGTTGCCGGCGGCGCACCCCTTCCGGCCAGTCCTCCGCGAGGCCCGGACGGTCGACGAGGCCGGGGGAGACGGTGTTGACGCGGATGCCGAGCGGCCCGTACTCGAGGGCCGCCGAGCGCGCGTACATCACGACGGCCGCCTTGGAGGCGCAGTAGTGGACGTGCAACGGGGCCGGATGCGTGGCCTCGACGGAGGCGATGTGGGTGACGGTGCCGCCGCCCGCGCCGCGCATCACCTCCACGGCCGCCTGCGTGCACGCGAACACGCCCGTGTGGTTGGCGTCGACCACGGCCCGCCACTCGCCGGCCGTCATCCCGGCCGGCTCCTGCACCGGCTGCACCCCCGCGTTGTTGACCAGCGCCGTCAGCCGCCCGCCGCCCCACTCGGCGGCCTCGGCCACCAGGCGCCGGCACTCCTCCTCGACGGTCAGGTCCGCCCGGAGCACGACCGCCCGGCCCCCCCGCGTCCCGGATGCGGGCGGCCACCTCGCGCGCCGCCCCGACCGACGTACGGCAGTGGACGGCGACCGCGGCGCCCTCCTCGGCGAACCGCAGCGCGATCCCGCACCCGATGCCGCCGCCCGCCCCCGTCACCAGGGCCACCTGCCCTTCCAGCAGCCCGCTCACAGCCGGCACAGCTCCGCGATCCGGGCCGCCTCGGCCGGGTAGCGCGCGGTGAGTTCGGCCGCGTCGCCGTGCTCGTACGCCTCGTCCGTGAAGCCAGGCGCCATCGTGCACCCGAAGAGCGTCCACGACCCGCCCGCGGCGACCCGGCCGCCCATCCAGGTGCCCGCCTCCACGGTGAACTGCACGTGCTGGCCGCCGAGGACGTCCGGTCCGAGTACGGCCGTGCGGGCGCCGCCGTCCGGGGCGAGGAGCAGCAGTTCCAGCGGATCGCCGAGGTAGTAGTGCCAGACCTCGTCGGCCGGGAGGCGGTGCAGGGCCGAGTAGCCGTCGGGGGCGGCGGTCAGCAGGGCCACGATGGCGGTGCCCTCCGGCCGCCCGTCCGCCCGGGCCGGTCCCGTCCAGGTCCTGCGGAACAGCCCGCCCTCACGCGGGATGGGCTCCAGTCCGTAGTGGGCGATGAGATCGTCAGGGGTCACGGCAGCAGGCTAGGGTCCGGTACCTCACCGGCGTCGGCGCCCCGGCTGCGGTCCGCGCGCCGCCGGGCGACCATCGGGTCATGGACGTCACCCTTCACCTCGCCCAGGATCCCGAGGCCGACGGGCTCCTCGGGCGCAGTCCGCTCGCCGCGCTGATCGGAATGCTGCTGGACCAGCAGGTCCCGATGGAGTGGGCGTTCAAGGGACCGTGGACCATCGCGCGACGACTCGGCACCGACGACCTCGACGCGCACGACATCGCGGCCCGGGACCCGGAGGCCTTCGCGGAACTGCTGTCGCGCAAGCCCGCGGTGCACCGTTACCCAGGGTCGATGGCGCGGCGCATCCAGCAGCTGTGCCAGTACCTCGTCGAGCACTACGACGGGGACCCCGAGGCCCTGTGGGCCGACGCCGGCAGCGGGCGGGAACTGCTCGGGCGGCTCCAGGACCTGCCCGGCTTCGGCAAGCAGAAGGCGCAGATCTTCCTCGCGCTGCTCGGCAAGCAACTCGGCGTACGGCCCGAGGGGTGGCGGGAGGCCGCGGGCCCCTACGGAGAGGCCACGTCGTTCCGGTCCGTGGCCGACATCACCGGGCCCGAGTCCCTGGCGAAGGTCCGGGCGCACAAGCAGGAGATGAAGGCGGCGGCGAAGGCCGCGAAGGGCAATCGGTAGCAATCGGCAGGCGTCAGTCGGTTGGACCGTCCGGGGTGGCGGGGCGTCCGCACCGGTTCCCAGCATGGGTCATGACCGACGCACCGACCGGGCCCCCTGGTGGCCCGGAATACGACGACCGTCACGTCCACGCCGCGCGCGGCACGCACGCGACCAGACCGGCGTGGGACCTGCAGGAGCCGCCGTTCGAGGGGCCGTTGCACGTCCTCGCCCGCACCGCCTGGCAGGTCGTGCTGCTCACCGGCATCGCGTCGCTGATCCTCGGCGTCCTGGTCCTCCTCTGGCCGGGCCCGTCCCTGCTCGCTGCCGGGGTGCTCTTCGGCGTGTACCTGCTCGTCAGCGGTGTGTTCCAACTGGCCTCCGCCTTCGGGACGCACAAGACCACCTCGCTGCGCGTCCTGGCCTTCATCAGCGGCGCCCTGTCGATCCTGCTGGGCCTGTTCTGCTTCCGCAGCCGCCTGGAGTCGATCCTGCTGCTCGCACTGTGGATCGGGATCGGCTGGCTGATCCGCGGAATCACCCAGACCATGGCCGCCGCCCACGATCCGGCGGTGCCCGCGCGCGGCTGGCAGATCTTCCTCGGCGTCGTGACCTTCGTCGCCGGGATCGTGCTGATCGTCTCGCCGTTCCGGTCGATCGCCGTGCTGACCCTGGTCACCGGGTGGTGGCTGGTGGTGGTCGGCATCGTGGAGATCGTCACGGCGGTCCGGATCCGGGGCGGTACGCGGCGGATCCCGCGCACCGTGTGAAGATCGCATGGTGATCTCATGATGATCACATGGAGAACGTCAATCACACGCCCGGCTGGTACACCGTGCGAGCGGTTCTCGGGGCCGACACGATGAAGGACGTGCGTCCGACGGGGAGATGACCCCATGTGAGCCACGCACCGCACCCCCCACGCACCGCTCGACGGTATGCCTGGTTCAGGGTGCTCGTGGTGCTCGCCGGCCTCCTCGTGGCCGGCGCGTACACCGAGGCGGTGGAGGCCGACTCGGTCCCCGCGTCCGCGGTCCAGGCGTGCGACGCGGACTACGACGTCCTCGCGCCCGCGCCGCGGACCGCGACCCTCCAGGGGCCCCGCACCGTCACACCACTGCGACCGGGGCCGCAGGCCGCCCCCGCGCCGTCCGGCCCGGACGACCTGCCTCCTGTCCCCGTCCGGACGTCGCGCTCGGCCGCACTGCACGCCCTGCGCACCGTGGTCCTGCGCTGCTGACCGGTCCGGCCCACCCGGAACCGTCACACCATCGGCAACGCGAGGAACCCTTACATGCTCATCGACCCCTACGCGGTCCTGCACGCCCTGGTGCGTGCCGAGGCCCTGCGCAGCACGAACCCGAAACAGGAACCCGAGCCGGAGCCCGACGCGGTGGACCCGTCCACCCCGGCGATCCCGCCGGAGCGGGACCGCGAGCGGCGACCGTGGACACGTCCGCATCCGTGACCCATGACAGCGGCCGCCCCCGGCGGGGCGGCCGCGCCACTTCCCGCACACATACCGAACCCTCTCCCTTTTTGCCCCGTTTACCGCATCTTTTCCGAGGGCGCACTCCGTCGCCATGGCTGCGCCCGGAACGTGTCGACCGGTAGGCTTTCCGTGTGATCTTCAAGCGCATCGGAAACGGCCGGCCGTACCCCGACCACGGCCGGGAGAGCACCCGGCAGTGGGCGGACGTCGCGCCGCGCCCGGTCCGCCTCGATCAGCTGGTGACGACCAAGCAGCAGCTCGACCTGGAGACCCTGCTCGCCGAGGACTCGACGTTCTACGGCGACCTCTTCGCGCACGTCGTGAAGTGGCAGGGCGACCTGTACCTGGAGGACGGTCTGCACCGCGCGGTCCGCGCGGCTCTGCAGCAGCGCCAGGTGCTGCACGCACGGGTGCTCGAACTCGACTGATTCACCCGCGAGGCAGTCCCTGGGCGCCCGGTCCGCTTCCGCCGTTCGCGGGCCGTACGGGCGCCCTTTGACCCTTTCGGGTTGGACTCCGGGCGTCTGATGATCATCTAGTAGGCATTGCTGCCCGGGCGCACTACGCTGCGCCCATGAGCATGCTGACTCCCCCCGGCATGGGTGGCCAATACCGGATCACGGGGGGCAAGTACCCGCGGATGCGCCCGCCCCGGCGCCGCGGCAGGCTCGTGGTCGCCATCGTCGCCTCCGTGGCCGCCATCGGGCTGATCGGCTGGGGAACCCTGCAGCTCATCGACGTCTTCACCGGCGGCAGTGGCAGAACGTCGGCGTCCGGCCCCAAGGCGGGCTGTGCCGGCAAGGTGAGCGCGTCGCCCGCCGCCGCCCACGCCCTGCCCGAGCCGGGCCGGATCACGGTCAACGTCCTCAACGCCACGGAGCGCAGCGGCCTCGCCAAGGAGACCGCGGACGAGCTGAAGAAGCGCGGCTTCCACATCGGCACCGTGGGCAACGCGACGCAGCAGTACGACAAGAAGGTCAAGGGCGTCGGGATACTGCTCGGCCCGAAGGCCTCCCTGCACAGCGCGCTGCCGGTTCTCGCCACCCAGCTCGCGGGCGCCGCCCAGCGCACGGACGCCCGCACGGACGCGTCCGTCGACCTGGTCCTGGGCGACGACTTCAAGTCCCTGACGGCCAAGCCGGACGCGGACAAGGCCCTGGCGGCCCTGACGAACCCGACGCCGACGGCGTCGCCGGGCAGCACCGGCAAGAGGAGCTGCTGAGGTTCCTCCGGCACCGGCCACTGTCCCCGGTCCCACTCCGGTCCCCGGTCCCGTGCGGTGCGGCCGTGCTGCCTCGCACGGAGACCGCACGGCCGTCCGGGGCTGTCTCGCCCCTACGTCCCCTACTCGGCCGCCCCGTACAGCCGGTCCCCGGCGTCGCCGAGGCCCGGAACGATGTAGCCGTGCTCGTTCAGACGCTCGTCGACCGCGGCCGTCACCACCGTGACCGGCGTGCCCGCCAGTTCGCGTTCCATGATCTCGACGCCCTCCGGAGCGGCCAGCAGGACCACGGCCGTCACATCGTCCGCGCCGCGCTTGATCAGCTCCTGGATCGCCGCGACGAGCGTGCCACCGGTCGCGAGCATCGGGTCCAGCACGTACACCTGCCGCCCCGAGAGGTCCTCCGGCATGCGCGTCGCGTACGTGGAGGCCTGGAGGGTCTCCTCGTTGCGGATCATGCCCAGGAAGCCCACCTCGGCGGTCGGCAGCAGCCGCACCATGCCGTCCAGCATGCCGAGCCCGGCTCGCAGGATCGGCACCACCAGCGGGCGCGGACGGGACAGTTTGACGCCGGTGGTCGTGGCGACCGGCGTCTCGATCTCGATCGCCTCGGTGCGCACGTCCCGCGTCGCCTCGTAGGCGAGCAGAGTGACGAGTTCGTCGGCCAGCCGACGGAAGGTCGCGGAGTCGGTGCGCCGGTCGCGCAACGTGGTGAGCTTGTGGGCGACCAGGGGGTGGTCGACGACATGGAGACGCATGCCCCCACAGTAACCGGGCCACCGCGTCCGTCCGGACCTGGCATCGAACCCCCCATCAGAGGGAAAGTGGGAGGAACGGAACAGGGGTGGTGTGACGATGCCGGACCAGGAGTCCCCCAAGGAGCCGGAGGCACAGGAGTCGGACGCCGAGCGCAGGCGGCGCCGCGCCAGGTTCCTGCGTGAACTGGCGGAGGCACGCGAGCTGCGCGCCCGCGTCCAGCCCCGCCGTGCCAAGGCCGCACGGCTCCGTCACGCCATGCGTATGCGCACCTTCCGCTGGTGAGCGACGCGGCCGTCGCGGGAGTGGCCGTGCGGCCAGACGGGCAAAGGCCGCGTACGATCCGCAGGTGGCGGCAACGAGTGCGCTGGTGAGTGGACCGCTCTGCTCGGGTGCTCGCGATCAAAACAGCCAGACACAGGGAGCCGAAGACGTCCCCTGAACGCCTTGTTTCTGCCACGATTCCGAGTGGGTGGGGCTCGGAGCCCAGCTCTCTCCGCCCAGAACCTCCGCCGGGGGGACCCCCAACCGGCACGCCTATGACCAGTGGGAGAGTCACGGTGTACTTCGCCGCACTGCTCGCGCGCACCGAAGACGGGTGGGAAGCGAGCGACACAGAGCTCGACGATGTGGAGACGCTGTCCGACCTGGCCGACCTGGCCCGGGAAGCCTCGGCCGAGGACGACACGGTGCTCGTCCTGATCGAGCAGGAGGACGCGTGGTTCGGCGTCGTCCGCGTGGACGGCGAGGACGACCCTCGTATCTACGTCTCGGACGCCGCTGCCGCAGCCCGCAGTTCGTACGGCGAGATCCTGCTCACCGACGAACTGCTCGGAAGGGAGCCCGGCGACGACGGCCCGGACCTGGACTCCCTCGACCTCGACGGCACGGAGGACGGCGAGCCCGAGGACGCCGACGACGAGGACGCGCCCGGCACGGACGCCGCCGTGCCGCACGGCCCCGTGGGAGACAGCGAGATCCTCGACGACCTCGGCGTCTCCGAGAAGGAGCTGCGCGCCCTGGACGCCGAGGACGCGCTCAACGCGATCGCCGAGGCCCTGGGTGCCTCGGAGGTCCTGGAGACCGTCCGCTAGGTGTGCGGGTGACCGAGGACCGGGCGCCGGCCCCCGACCCGGTGCGCGACCGGTGGCGGGCCGCGATGCGTCTTGCCCTGGACGAGGCGGCGCGGGCCGTCGAGGGCGGTGACGTGCCCGTCGGTGCCGTCGTGCTGTCCCGGGACGGCTCGGTGCTGGCCACCGGTCACAACGAGCGCGAGGCGACGGGCGATCCGTCGGCCCACGCGGAGATCGTCGCGCTCCGCCGGGCCGCGGCGGCGCTCGGCGAGTGGCGGCTGCCCGGCTGCACGCTCGTCGTCACCCTGGAGCCCTGCACCATGTGTGCCGGCGCGGTGCAGCAGTCCCGGGTGGAGCGGCTGGTCTACGGTGCGCGCGACGAGAAGGCGGGCGCGGTCGGGTCGCTGTGGGACCTGGTGCGCGACCGGCGCCTGAACCACCGCCCGGAGGTGATCGCCGGCGTGCTCGCGGACGACTGCGCACGGCTGCTGACGGACTTCTTCCGGGTCCGCTGAACCCCGCCCCGAGCGATCCCCGGAACGGATTTCAGACCACGGCCCACCTTGGGGTAAGGTCTCCCTCGGTAGCGTGTCCGAGCGGCCGAAGGAGCTCGCCTCGAAAGCGAGTGTGGCGCAAGTCACCGAGGGTTCAAATCCCTCCGCTACCGCTGGAGAAGGGCCCCGCCTGTCAGTGGGGCCCTTCGTCGTGTGCGCCGGACGTGCGCAAGGAGTCCCGCACGCGCCGGATCCGCGCAGGGGACCGGACGTATCCGCGCGGCGCGAAGCCCCGGCGTGCCGCTCAGTGCGCCGGGGCTTCGGCTCCGCCCCCTGGAGCGGGGCGGCGGCCTCGGGGGAACAGGACGCCGTCCCCTCCGCTGAGGACACGGGCGTCGGGGCCGCCTCGCAGCTCGGGACCTCGCGGTGCGGGTCCCAGCCGGGTCCGGTCACCCGGTCCGGTCCTCCCTGCCCTCCGGGCCCCTGCCGGTCCGATGGGCTCCTCTCCATCCTCCGGCTTCACGCCGTCCCGGCAACCCGGCCGAACGGCCCCTTGCCCCGGGCCATTGGTCCCGAAGTCCCCGTACGGAAGGAACGGGTGAGGACGTGGTGCATACGTGATCTTTTGTGAAGCCCCGAACACCTGGCCGGGTTACACTCACCCGCGGCGAACCGGCCCCTCGGGGCGGAAGAGACGGGGGAGGCCACGGTGGCGGTACCGGGAAAGAAGATCGCGTTCTACGTGCTCGTGGTCTTCGTGCTCTATGTGATCATCACCGATCCGGCCAAGGCCGCCGACTACGTGCAGATAGGGTTCGAAGGCATCTCGAGCGCCGCCAAGGCCATCGGCCACTTCATGACCTGGATCGCCGACGGCGCAAAGTAAGCTCCCCCGAGGCCCCGCACGAACCGCCGGCCGCCGCCGTTGCCGTACCCCTGGGAGCATCCGTGATCCGCCACCTGGTCCTCTTCAAGCTCAACGAGGGCGTCCAGCGCGACGACCCGCGCGTCGTGGAGGGCGTCCGCGCCTTCGAGGCCCTCGGCGGCCTGATCGACGAGCTCCGCTTCTGGGAGCTGGGCTGGAACATCAGCGACCGCCCCGTCGCCCATGACTTCGCGATCAACTCGGCGGTGGACGACGCGGACGCCCTCAAGCGGTACCTGGAACACCCGGCGCACCAGGCGGGCGTCGCCCTGTGGCGCGAGTTCGCCACTTGGGTGATCGCCGACTACGAAATCTGAGCGACACCGCCCACCGATTCCGGGCGACACAACCGACGGAGCCCTCCACCGGAACAGTGGAGGGCTTTCCTGCGTCTTGTGCCCCAATCTCTGTCCCGGCCCCTCCCCCAACACGGAGTTATGCGGTGCTTGCACACAGTGTCCATTTCTTGTGATGCTATGACCGCTTTTGACGGTGAGTTGACAGATGTGTTGACGGATGAAGAGGTGGCGTTGACCGTGTCGGCCAGTACTGCGCCGCCCCAGGAGGACGAGGCCCCGTCCTCCGACCGGCATCAGGCATCCGCCACGGACTCCGCCCGCCCCGACGCGACCGAACCGGCCCCCGACACCGCCCCCGACCGCCCCCAGGAAGCCGCCAGACGCCGCGGCGCCGACACCCGGGCCCTCACCCAGATGCTCTTCGCCCAGCTCAAGGAGCTTCAGCCGGGCACCCCGGAGCACCACCGCGTGCGCGGCGCGCTCATCGAGGCGAACCTCCCCCTCGTCCGCTACGCCGCCGCCCGCTTCCGCTCCCGCAACGAGCCCATGGAGGACGTCGTCCAGGTCGGCACCATCGGCCTGATCAACGCCATCGACCGCTTCGACCCCGACCGCGGCGTGCAGTTCCCGACCTTCGCGATGCCCACCGTCGTCGGCGAGATCAAGCGCTACTTCCGCGACAACGTCCGCACCGTCCACGTCCCGCGCCGGCTGCACGAGCTGTGGGTGCAGGTCAACAGCGCCACCGAGGACCTGACGACGACGTACGGACGCTCGCCCACCACCGCCGAGATCGCCGAGCGGCTGCGCATCTCCGAGGACGAGGTGTTGTCCTGCATCGAGGCGGGCCGTTCGTACCACGCGACCTCCCTCGAGGCCGCCCAGGAGGGCGACGGACTCCCCGGCCTGCTCGACCGGCTCGGCTACGAGGACCCCGCCCTCGACGGCGTCGAGCACCGCGACCTCGTACGGCACCTGCTCGTCCAGCTGCCCGAGCGCGAGCAGCGGATCCTGCTGCTGCGCTACTACAGCAACCTCACCCAGTCCCAGATCAGCGCCGAACTGGGTGTCTCCCAGATGCATGTGTCAAGGCTCCTGGCGCGGAGCTTCGCCCGTCTGAGATCCGCAAACAGGATCGACGCATAACTCACGCGAGCGAATCACCCGCAAGCGCCCTTCCCGACGACTCTGCGCTGAAAAACCCTCAGAACCCTTCCAACCAGGGCGCATTCGCGTTTTACATATCGACATGTCACTACAGCGTGTTGCCGACATGTGACATTCTTCCGGGAGCGCGTTTGCCGCGGCCTCGCGACCGGTATTTCAGGGGAGGCTGCGTTCCTTACGACGGGAGCGTCCGCCGCTACCGTCCCGCGACCCAAAGGGGGTGGCATGTCCGCAGACCAGGGCAGCTCGAAGGTGCTCACGCTCATGCAGAGCGACTCCGCGCCCGACGTGCTCCAGGACCTTCAGGCCCCTCAGGACCTCCCGGGTGCCGAGACCCTTCCCGCCCAGGACCTCCCGGGCGCCGAGGCTCTTCCGGCCCCCGAGGCCCCGGACCTTCCGTCCACGGAGGGCATCGACACCCGCACCCTGTCCCGCTCCCTGTTCCTGCGGCTCGCCGCACTCGACGAGAACAGCCCGGAGCGTGCCTACGTCCGGGACACGCTCATCGAGCTCAACCTCCCGCTCGTCCGGTACGCGGCGGCCCGCTTCCGTAGCCGCAACGAACCGATGGAGGACATCGTCCAGGTCGGCACGATCGGCCTGATCAAGGCGATCGACCGCTTCGACTGCGAGCGGGGCGTGGAGTTCCCGACCTTCGCGATGCCGACGGTCGTGGGCGAGATCAAGCGGTTCTTCCGGGACACGTCCTGGTCGGTGCGGGTGCCGCGCCGCCTCCAGGAGCTGCGCCTGGCCCTCACCAAGGCCAGCGACGAGCTGTCGCAGAAGCTGGACCGCTCCCCGACGGTCACCGAACTGGCCTCCGCGCTGGGCGTGTCCGAGGAGGACGTGGTCGACGGCCTCGCGGTCGGCAACGCCTACACGGCGTCCTCGCTGGACTCCCCGACCCCCGAGGACGACGGCGGCGAGGGCTCGCTCGCGGACCGGCTCGGATACGAGGACTCGGCCCTGGAGGGCGTGGAGTACCGCGAGTCCCTCAAGCCGCTGCTGGCCAAGCTGCCGCCCCGCGAGCGGCGGATCATCATGCTCCGTTTCTTCGCGAACATGACGCAGTCGCAGATCGGCGAGGAGGTCGGCATCTCCCAGATGCACGTCTCCCGCCTCCTGACCCGCACGCTGGCACAGCTGCGGGACGGCCTGATCTCGGACTGAGCCACCGCGCGGGCGGCCCCCCAGTGGGGCAACGGCCCGTGCCGTCGGCAGCCCGGTCCTCATCGGTGGGTGCGCGATGTCGCGCACCGCTCTCCGGCCTGGCCGGCCTGCGCCGCAGCGACTCGTCGACGGCACAGGCCGACCGGTACCCGCTTGAGACGGCGGCCCGCTTCCGGAGCGGGTCGTCGGTACGGTGCGCAACATGCGTCCGCCCCGCTGGTTCAACGGGGCCTCGGCCGCAGTGGCCGGCGGCCGCGCCGCGAGCCCCCGACCAACGGGGCGAACCGCACCAGGTGGACGGGGCCGGCCCGCCTGCCACACCGAGCCTTCCGAATTGACGGCCCGTCAGTCACACTGGCGCGATGCTTCCAGCGACGTGGTTGCGGAGCCGTCAGGGGCTCGTGGTCGGGGCATCGGCGGTCGTCGTCTGCCTGGGCGGGATTCTGGCCGCGTGCACCGGCGGCGCGGACGGTGAGGCATACGTGGCGGTCGGCCCCGCGGGCGGCGGACCTCCGGCGTCCGGTACGGCGGTGGCGCCGACCGGAGACGTGACACTGGTCCACCTCGACGGACCGTCCGGGGCCAGGACCTCCGGGGCCAAGACCTCCGGGACCAGGACTCCAGGTATCCCGGACTCCCGCACGAGCGCCTCAACGACGGCCGGTGACGGCCCGGCCTCCAGCCCAACAGCCGTTGCGTGAAACGGCCGGTACGGCCACCGAGACCGGCACCGGTACCAAGTCGCCCGCGCCCGGCCCGGTTTCACCCTCCCCGACGCCGACCACCCCTCGCCCCACGCCGAGTGGCCCCGCAGTGCTCACCGCTAGTCGACCCGAGCGGCAGCCCACCGACCACCGCTGGTGCGAGAACGTGACCGTTCTCTTCCGCAACACCGGTGGCGCCCCGGTGCGTTCGGGCACGGTGACCCTCGGAACCCACATCATCGGGGCGCTCGGGACCGACTGGGCGACGATCGGGTCCACGGAGGCGCTGCCCGCACCTATCGCCTCCGGAGCGTCGGTGAAGGGGACCTGGACGGTGTGCGTCGACGCCTTGGGGGTCCCCCCCGCGCGAGCGAAGTCGAGCGTGGGGGAGGGTACCGCTCGGTATGCACATCGAGACGCGGGACGTCTCCGTCCGGTGGCCGTAAGCGGAGGTGCGGGAGCCGGCCTACTTCAGCGCCAGCCAGGCCACCGCGGCGACGATCACGACGGCCACGACGACGCCGACGATCAGGCCGATGCGGGGGCCGGCCGGAGCGGCCGCCTGCTGCCGGCCCTGAGGGGCCGCCTCGTCGACGAACGCGCGGAACATCTGCGTGCTGCCGGCGGGGTCGTAGTTGCCCTGGGGGCCCTGGGTGTTAGCCATGGCCCGGACCCTAGCGAATACGTGGGGGACTGCCCAAGTGAGGGTTCTGTGAGTGGCTCCGTCCGGGGGCCTGCCGCGAGGCCGTTCACAGCGATGCCACAGACGGGCACCCCATGCCACCTGCACATTTACTTTCGCCAATGCTTGCCTTTGCCAAGTCTTTAGCTCCCGGACCCCCGCTTCATTTGCCTGCAGCAACCAATCTCCTTATGGTTGCTCTAGGCAACGATAAGAAGGAGGTGCCATGGCCGAGCGAGCGCAGTACGAAGAGCTGGCGCGTCAGCTCAGCGCCTTCGGCGCCGTGAAGCGAGACCTCGGGCGCTGCCTGCCGCCCGACTGCCCCGGCGGTTCCGCCGCCGTGCTGACACTGCTCGGCCGCCACGGCGACATGCGCATGAGCAAGCTCGCGGAGCTGCTCGCCGTCGACATGTCGGTCACCAGCCGCCACGTCGCGCACGTCGCGGACCGGGGCTGGATCGAGCGCTGCCCGGACCCCGCCGACAAGCGCTCCCGCATCCTGCGTCTGACGGCGCCCGGCCGGGTCCAGCTCGACGAGCTGTCCCGGCGCACCGCCGCGCTGCTCGCCGACCGGCTGAGCGACTGGTCGGACGACGACGTCGGCCGCCTCATCCAGCTCATGGCACGGCTCAGGGAGAGCTTCGGCGACTGCCGTTCCACTCCGCGGCTCGCGCAGGCCGCACCCGCGACGGAATCCGTTGCCCACCAGACCACCCGTACACCCGCAAGCACGTAAGTAAAGGAAGCCCATGGCAACGACCACACCAGCCGGTGTGCGGGCTCACGCCAAGCACGGGGGAGGCTCCCCGGACGGCGCTCCGATGACGCACCGGCAGATCATGGAGGCCCTCTCCGGCCTTCTGCTCGGCATGTTCGTGGCGATCCTGTCGTCCACGATCGTCACCAACGCGCTGCCGCACATCATCGGCGACCTCGGCGGCGGCCAGTCCGCCTACACCTGGGTCGTCACCGCCTCGCTGCTGGCGATGACCGCGACCACCCCGCTGTGGGGCAAGCTCGCGGACCTGTACAGCAAGAAGGCGCTCGTCCAGATAGCCCTGATCGTCTACGTCCTGGGCTCGATGGCGGCCGGTCTGTCTCAGAACCCGGGCATGCTGATCGCCTGCCGTGTCGTGCAGGGCATCGGCGTCGGCGGTCTGTCCGCGCTGGCGCAGATCGTCATGGCCGCGATGATCTCCCCGCGTGAGCGCGGGCGTTACTCCGGCTACCTGGGCGCCACGTTCGCCATCGCCACCGTCGGCGGCCCGCTGCTCGGCGGTGTCATCACCGACACCTCGTGGCTGGGCTGGCGCTGGTGCTTCTACGTCGGCGTGCCCTTCGCGGTGATCGCGCTGATCGTGCTGCAGAAGACCCTGCACCTGCCCGTGGTCAAGCGGGAGGCCAAGGTCGACTGGGGCGGCGCGTTCTTCATCGCCGCCGCGGTCTCGCTGCTGCTGGTCTGGGTGACCTTCGCCGGTGACAAGTACGACTGGCTGTCCTGGCAGACGTACACCATGGTCGGCGGTTCCATCGTCCTCGGTGCGCTGTTCGTGCTGATCGAGACCAAGGCGAGCGAGCCGATCATCCCGCTGCGGCTGTTCCGCAACCGCACCATCACGCTGGCGTCGCTCGCCTCGCTCTTCGTGGGTGTCGCGATGTTCACCGGCACGGTGTTCTTCAGCCAGTACTTCCAGCTGGCCCGCGACAAGTCCCCGACGATGTCGGGTGTCCTGACGATCCCGATGATCGGTGGCCTGTTCGTCTCCTCCACCGTCTCCGGCCAGTTCATCACCCGCACAGGACGCTGGAAGGCGTGGCTGGTCAGCGGTGGTGTGCTGGTGACGGCCGGCCTGGGCCTGCTCGGCACCATCCGGTACGACACGGCCTACTGGAAGATGTCGATCTTCATGGCCCTGATGGGTCTCGGCATCGGCATGATGATGCAGAACCTGGTGCTGTGCACCCAGAACCAGGTGGCGCCGCGGGACCTGGGTTCGGCCAGCTCCACGGTCACCTTCTTCCGTTCCCTCGGCGGTGCGGTCGGCGTCTCCGCGCTCGGCGCGGTGCTCTCCCGCCGGATCACCCACTACATCTCCGACGGCATCAGCGCCCTGAGCCCCAAGTATCAGGCCGCCCTGGCCGGCTCGAGCTCGACCGACAGCATCCCGGACATGGGCAAGCTGCCGGCCCCGCTGCGCACGCTGCTGGAGAGCGCCTACGGCCACGGCATCGCCGACGTCTTCCTGATCGCCGGCTGCCTGGCGGCCGTCGCCTTCCTGATCACCCTGTTCATCAAGGAGGTCCCGTTGAAGACCAAGGGCGCGCTGGCGCAGGCCGCTGCCGACTCGGCGCCGCAGGAGGCCCCCGCGGCGACCACCCCGGCCGAGGCCTCCGCGCCGGCCGCGGCTGCCGCGCCGGCCGAGGAGAGGGTCCCGAGCTGGGCGGTGGCGAGCACCGAGACCACCGGCGAGGGCACGGGCACCCAGCGCCTCGCGGCCGTCGCCACGATCGCCCGGCCGGAGGCGGCCGGTGACGGCGGTGGCATCCCGGTCCGCGGCTTCGTCCGCGGCGGCGAGGGCGCGCCGGTCCCGCAGGCCGCCGTCACCCTGATCTCGCTGGGGGGACGGCAGCTGGGCCGGTCGGTCGCGCAGGCGGACGGTTCCTACGCGGTGCACGCTCCGGGCACCGGCTCCTACGTCCTGATCGCCTCCGCCGACGGCCACCAGCCGCAGGCCTCCACGATCGTCGTGCACGACGAGCCGGTGTCGTACGACGTCCTGCTCAGCGGCACCAGTGGCCTGAGCGGCGTCGTCCGCGCCGCCGAGACCGGGCTGCCGGTCAAGGACGCGATGGTCATCGTCACCGACGTGCGCGGCGACCTGCTGGCCACCGCGACCACCGGCGAGCAGGGCACCTTCTCCTTCGCGGAGCTCGTGCCGGGTGCCTTGACCGTGGCGGTGAACGCCGCCGGGCACCGCCCGCGGGCCCTGCCCGTCGAGGTCGGCGCCGCCGGAGTGACGCGGGTCGAGATCGACCTCGACTCCGGCTCCCAGGTGCAGGGCGTCGTACGGGCCCCGCACGGCCCCCTCGCGGACGCCCGGGTGACCCTGGTGGACGCGGCGGGCAACGTGGTCGGCACCGCCACCACCGGCGCGGACGGCGCGTACGCCTTCACCGACCTGAACAGCGGCGAGTACACCGTCATCGCGACGGGCTACCCGCCGGTGGCCACCGCGGTGACCGTCTCCGGCCGCGGTGTCGACGACCACGACATCGAACTCGCCCACCCGGGCGAGTAGTCCGGAGTCCGGCTCGTGGGGGCGCGCTGTGAGCGACAAGCGCCCCCGCGGGCCGGATTTTTTCGGCCGCCACGGGGATTTATCAAAGATTCAAGGGATTTAGAGGGGAACCACGCGATGGGACTGACCGCACGGATCCGTACGCGAGACGGATGGGCCGTGTCGCACGCGGTCGTCACCGTGACCGACATGACCGGGACGCAGGTCCTGCGCGCCGAGGCCGACGCGGAGGGCGCCGTCCGGGACGCGACCGAGCTGGCGCCCGGCGCCTACACCGTGATCGTCACGGCGGTCGGGTACGCGCCCGCCGCCTCCAGCGCGATCGTCACCGCGAGCGGGCGGGCCGAGGTCGGCACCGTGACGCTCGCCCGGCAGGGCGGCACCGAACTGCCGCCGCCCGGGCCGTGGACCATCGACCCGGCGCACTCCTCGGTGGGCGCGGTCGCGCAGCACCTGGGGATCTCCAGCGTGCACGGGCGGTTCACGGACTTCGCCGGGCGCATCGAGATCGCCCCGGACGAGGTGGAGAAGTCCCGCGTCGAGGCCGTCATCCGCGCCGAGTCCATCGACACGGGCAACGGCATGCGCGACACCCACCTGAGGTCGGCCGACTTCCTGGACGTCGAGAAGTACCCGGAGATCACCTACCGCTCGACCGGCCTGACGGCCGCGGGCGCGGACCGCTGGACGGTCCACGGCGAGCTGACCCTGCACGGGGTGGTCCGCCCGGTGGATCTGGGCCTCGCCTACCTCGGCATCGGCTCCGACCCGTGGGGCGGCACCCGTGCGGCCTTCCGCGCGACCACGGAACTGCGCCGCGAGGACTTCGCCATGAACTACAACCAGGTCGTCCAGGCGGGCATCGCCGCCATCGGCACCACGCTGAAGGTGGAGCTGGACATCCAGGCGGTGCAGGGCGAGTCGCTACCGTCCGCGTGACGGCGGACGGCCGTCGCCCGAGACCCGGGACACCAGATCGGTGGCCAGGTCGCGGAGCTTGGTGTTCGTGTCCTGGGAGATCCGGCGCAGGCGCTCCAGGGCGATCCGGGCACTGACCCGCTCCTGCGCCATCAGTATGCCGATCGCCTGGTCGATGACGCTGCGGGAGAGCAGGGCGGTGCGCACGTCGGTGGCGTCGGCGCGCTCGCGTTCCACGCGCAGGGCGACGTCGACGGCCTCGGTGGTCCGCGCCGCGAAGGCGCGGGCCCGGTCACGGACCGTGCCGAGCACCCCGGGCTCGATGCCGTAGAAGTTCAGCGCGGCGCCGGTGTCGCCCTCGACGGCGAGCGGCACCGCCAGCACGCAGCGCACCCCGACCGACAGCGCGTACTCCGTGTACGCGGGCCAGCGGGTCTCGGCGGCCAGGTCGGGGGCGTACTGCTCGGTCCCCGTCTCGGCGGCCGTGACGCAGGGGCCGGTGCCGTTCTCGTACTGGCGCAGATCCAGGCCGCTGGGCAGGGTTCCGCTGCCCGCCAGAGTCAGCAGGCGGTCGCCGCGGCGGACGGTGATGCTGCAGGCGTCGCAGCCGGGCACGGCCTCGACCGCGCGGTCGGTCAGGTCCCGCAACAGCGTGTCGAGACCGCCGCTGCGCACGATCGCCTGGTCGAGCGGGTAGGGCATCTCGGGTCTCATGTCATGCTTTTGTCCCCGTTTCGTCGATCAACTCCTGACCGTCATGTGGTGTGGTTCGCATCGACGATGCGGCGGGCGAGGTCCCGCAGCTTGACGTTCTCCCGCTGTGAGGCGCGGACCAGACTGTCGAACGCCTCCGTGGCGTCCATGTTCAGGCGCTCCATGAGGATGCCGGTGGCCTGGCCGATCAGGTCCCGGGTGTGCATCGCCTCGGTGAGCTGCTCGCGCACGGTCACCGAGTCCAGCGCGAGGCCGACGTGCGCGGTGAACAGCCGGCCGATCCGCGTTGCGGCGTCGTCGAAGGCGTGCGGCTTGCCGGCGTAGACGGTGAGCACCGTCAGGCGTCGCTTGTCGGCGCGCAGCCGCAGCGCGAGCGCCGAGCGCAGGCCCAGGCCGGCCAGCACGGAGCCGCCCGCGTCGCTCTCGCTGTCCGCCACGCGCACGACGGGCGCGTGCCACAGGTGGTCCCAGTACGGGGCGCGGTCGCTGCCCGGCCGGGAGTCGTGGGCGGTGCGGACGACCTCGTCGCTCCAGGCGAGCGTACGGAAGTGGTTGCCGCGCTCCGCCTCGGAGATGACCGCGTGTTCGGCGCCCGGCACCAGGCGCACGGCGAGGCCGACGGCGGTGCTCATGGTGCTGTGGGGGGTGACCGTGTCGTGCAGTTGCCGAGCCGCCGCGGTCAGCGTTTCGGCCAGCTCGAAGCCCCGCGGAAAATCAGGCAAATCGGAAAAGTCGGACGAAGGCACACGAACCTCTTCGGCGTGCACGGCCATACGGCCATGCGCAGGAGAGCTCCGCAGCACATTCCCGACTGCGAGCGCAGGACGGACAGAACTTTATCTCCTTCCCGCGGGGCGATTGACGCCCGGTTGACTCTCGTCGGTCCCTCTTTCGCAGCGGCGCACGACAGTGGTGGAATGAGGCGACAGGTCAGGAAGCGGCCTCCCTGAGCCCGGACGAACCTCTGCCAGGTGAGTGCCATGACCCATGTCCCGAGCCCGTGCCGGGTGCGCGATCTGCCCGGCCGCAGCCTGATCGTCCTGCCCCCGGAGATCGACCTGTCCAACTCCCCCGCGCTGTGCGCCGCCATCACGTCCTTCGCCGGGGCGCGCGCCACCCGGCTCAGCGTGCTGATCCTGGACTTCACCCGCACCGGCTTCATGGACTCCCAGGGCGCCCGCCTCGTCCAGGACGTACGGTGCCGGCTGCCCGCGGGGGTGGGGGTACGGGTGGTGGCGGCACCGCTCGGCGTCCCGAGCCGCGTCCTGGAGCTGACCGGGGTGCGGCGGGACGTGCCCGTGTACGACAGCCTGGCGGAGGCGTTGGAGTCCTGAAGCCGACGTGCGGTCGTAGGCACGACAGGGTCAGCCTCGGAACGGCCCGGTGCGTCTAGGCTGCGGGCATGGCACCGAACATCGCGACCAACACCGACGTATCACTGGACGAGTTGCTGGACTTCGTACGCCCCCGTCACCGCGCGATCCTGCTGACCCGCCGCGCCGACGGCAGCCCCCAGGGGTCGCCGCTGACCTGCGGCGTCGACGACTCGGGGCGGATCGTCGTCTCCACGTACCCGGAGCGCGCCAAGACCCGCAACGCCAAGCGGGACGAGCGGGTCAGCGTCATCGTGCTCAGCGACGACTGGAACGGGCCCTGGGTCCAGATCGACGGCACGGCCGAGGTCATCGACACGCCGGACTCCGTCGAACCGCTCGTCGAGTACTACCGCAACATCGCGGGCGAGCACCCGGACTGGGACGAGTACCGCGAGGCCATGGTCAAGCAGGGAAAGTCGATCATCCGGATCACCCCGGTGCGCTGGGGTCCTGTGGCGACGGGCGGCTTCCCGGCCCGCCTGGTCTCCTCCGAGGACTGACAGCCTGCGTACAGGCCCTTGGGGCAGGGGACACCCCTACCGCCGGGCGACCATCGCCTCGATCCCCGCGATGAGCGTCTCCAGCGCGAAGGCGAAGTCCCGCTCGCGCATCTCCTCCACCGTGTCGCCGCCGCGGGCCTGCATGAGGTCCGCGGACCGGTGCACGGCCTCGCTCAGACCGGGGCTCTCGGTCACCGCGCTCATGGCGTGGCGGACGTACTCGTCCTGGCTCAGCCCGGCCGCCGCGCAGCGCGCGATGAAGTGCCCCTCGATCGTGCCGAAGCCGTACACGAACTGGAAGACCGCCGAGATCGCGCCCATCCGGCCGTGCGCCGGCAGCCCGGTCAGCCTGATCACCCGCTGCACGGCGAGCGAGAAGGCGACCGCGTGCGGGCCGATGTTGAGGAAGGTCCCGGCGAGCGGGGACAGCCAGGGATGGCGCACCAACAGCGCCCGGTACTCGGCGGCGAGGCCCCGCAGTTGGTCGCGCCAGTCCTCTCCGGTGTCGCCGGCCGGCAGCCGCACCTCCCCGAAGGCCGCGTCCAGCGCCAGCTCCAGCAGGTCGTCCTTGGTGTCCACGTACCAGTACACGGACATCGCCGTCACGTTCAGCTCGGCGGCGAGCCGCCGCATGGAGAACCTGGCGAGCCCCTCGGCGTCCAGCAGCCGGACGGTCGCCTCGGTGATCCGCTCCCGGTCCAGCCCTGAGGGCTGCCCGCCCCCGCGCCCGCCACGGCGCGCCTTGCCCTCCAGCCAGACGCTGGTCCGCTGGGCTGCCTTCACCATGGCACACCTTTCCCGACATTCCGCTCCCAGGCGACCACCACCTCCCGAGTCTGCCCGCTCCGCCCGACGCAGCAACGCCGCCGCGTCTCACGGTGAGTTGCGTGAGACAGATGACGCAAAAGCGGTGGACCGGGCATCGGTGCCCGGCCCACCGCTCGGTGCGCGAACCGTCAGCTGCCGTTCGAGCCGCCGCTCGTCTTCTGCGTGAGGTCGTAGAAGGTGGCCGAACCGACCGTCACCTTCTTGAAGTTCTGCTGAACCCACGAACTGATCTGCGACGAGACGTTGGAGCCGCCGTTGCTGCCCCCGCCGCCGAAGCCGCCGCCCGAGATGAAGTAGTGGATCTTTCCTTCCGCCACGTACTTCTGGAACTGGGCCAGCGTCGGGGACGGGTCGCTGCCGTTGAAGCCGCCGATCGCCATCACCGCATCGCCGGTGGCGAGCTGGTAGCTCGCGGCGTTCTGCGAACCGATGGACGCGGCGACCCAGGTGTACTTGCTCGCGTCCTTCTCCAGCAGCGTCTTGGCCGCGGAGCTGACGTTCGCGCCGTTGAGCAGGCCGCCGATGCCGCCGCCACCCGTGCGCCCACCGCCGGGGAAGCCCTGCCGACCGTTCTGGCCCTGGGTGCTGCCGTTGCCCTGCTGCTGGTTCTGGCCCGGCATGCCGCCGCCCGGGAACCCGCCGGTGCCGTTGCCGCCGCCGGGGAAGCCCTGCCGGCCGTTCTGGCCCTGCGTGGTGCCGTTGCCCTGCTGCTGGTTCTGGCCCGGCATACCGCCGCCGAAGCCGCCGCGCATGCCGCCACCGCCCGGGCCGCCACGGCCGCCGCGGCCCATACTGCTCGCGCCCGCCGGACCGGCCGTGACGATCGACCCGATGTGGCCCTGGTTCACGGTGGTGAGGGTGTACGCGGTCGGACCCGCGAGCGCGGCCACGAAGCCGAGGCCCACCGCCGCGAGCGCGAGCTGCCGTCCGAGCCGGGCCACGAAGATGAGCCCCAGGGCGCTGACCAGACCACCGACGAGGACCAGCCACTTCAGCCAGGGCAGGTAGTCCGGGGTGCGGTTGAGGAGCACGTACCCCCAGGCCGCAGTCGCCGTGGCGGTGGCCGCGAGCGTGAGCGACGCCCACGTCCTCGACCGCTCCTCCCACAGGACCGTGACGCCCATGCCGACCAGGGCGGCGATGTAGGGGGCGAGGGCCACCGTGTAGTACTGGTGGAAGATGCCCGCCATGTAGCTGAAGATCACGGCGGTCATCAGCAGCGAGCCGCCCCAGGCGAGGAACGAGCCGCGGACCAGGTCCGTGCGCCCCGCCTTCCGGGTGAGCACCAGGCCCGCGACGAGCAGGATCAGCGCCGCCGGGAGCAGCCAGGAGATCTGGGAGCCGATCTCGGAGTTGAACATGCGGTCCCAGCCGGTCGCGCCCCACCGGCCACCGTTGCCGCCGGCACCGCCGCCGACGCTGCCGGTCTCGTCGCCGTTGATGCGGCCCAGGCCGTTGTAGCCGAAGGTCAGCTCCAGGAAGGAGTTGTTCTGCGAGCCGCCGATGTACGGGCGGGAGGCCGCCGGCCACAGCTCGACGATCGCGACCCACCAGCCGCCCGAGACGACCAGCGCGACGGTCGCGAGGCCCAGTTGCGCGAGTCGCTTCCTCAGCTTCACCGGAGCGCAGACGCCGTACACGAGCGCCAGCGCCGGAAGGATCAGGAAGGCCTGCAGGGTCTTCGTCAGGAAGGCGAAGCCGACCGCGACCCCCGCCCACACCAGCCACTTGGTGCGGCCGTCCTCCAGGCCCCGGACGACGAAGTAGACGGTGAGCGCCATCAGCAGGGCGAGCAGCGCGTCCGGGTTGTTGAACCGGAACATCAGCGCCGCGACCGGGGTGAGCGCGAGCACGGCGCCCGCGATCAGACCGGCCGCCGGGCTGAACCTGCGCCGGACGGCCGCGTAAACCACGGCGACCGTGAGGACGCCCATGACGACCTCGGGGACCAGGATCGCCCACGAGTTGAGGCCGAAGATCCTGACCGACAGGGCCATCGGCCACAGCGAGGCCGGGGGCTTGTCGACGGTGATGGCGTTGCCCGCGTCCAGCGAGCCGAAGAAGAACGCCTTCCAGGACTTGCTGCCGGCCTGGAGCGCCGCCGAGTAGAACGAGTTGGCGTACCCGGAGGCGCTCAGGTTGTACATGTACAGCAGCCCCGTGGCGAGCAGCAGGCCGAGGAACGCGGGGCGCGCCCAGCGGGGGTCCTCGGGCCGGCCGCGCCGGAGTCTGCGCGTGAGCGGCTGCTGGGGCTCACCGGCTCCGGGGGCGGGGGCCGGTGGCGTGGCGGGTGTCTGCGGGGGAGCGGTCGGGGGCGGTCCCCAGGCGTGGGGGGCCGCACCCCCCTGGTAGGTCGACTGTTCGTAGTGCGTGGTCATCGGAAGTCCCTCGGGTCGGTGTCCTGCGGGCGCACCGGCTGCAGCGGCATGGTTGCGTCCCCCCAGGGGGTGCGGTCCGCGTCGGCACCGGCGCGGAAGGGGGTGGTGTCGTACTCGCGGTCGTACTCGGGGTCGTACTCGGTGTCGTACGAGGAGTGCGGTGCCGCGTGGCGCTGGGGCAGCGGCGGGAGCGGCTGGTACGCGGGCGCCCCCGGGGTGTGACGCTGCTGGGGCACTTCGGCCTGGGGCGTCGGGGTGTCGTCGCGGCGGTCCGGGAACACCCAGGCCCTGAAGAGCAGGAACCGCAGCACGGTCGCCGCGAGGTTGGCGGCGATCAGCACCGCCAGCTCGGTGGAGTGCGCCGGATCGCTCGTCGCCGCGTTCAGGGCGGCGAGGGAGCCGCTGGTCAGGGCGAGGCCGATGCCGAAGACCACCAGGCCCTGCGCCTGATGGCGGACGGCGCCGCCCCTGCCGCGGACGCCGAAGGTGAGCCGGCGGTTGGCCGCCGTGTTGGCGATCGCCGAGACCAGCAGGGCGAGCGCGTTCGCGATCTGCGAGCCCGAGAACTGCCGGAAGACGCTGTAGAGCAGCAGATAGAACAGGGTGGACAGGCCGCCGACCACGCAGAAGCCGACGAGCTGGCGGGCCAGGCCCCCCGGCACGTCTCTGAGGTCGCGGTCGCGCGGATCGTCACCGAACGGCCGGGTCAGCCGGTCCAGCGGCAGCGACCCGGTGGCCAGCGCCTTGCCGATGCGCCACACGCCCTTGAGGTCATCGGTCGCGGTCTTCACGATGTTCACCGTGGAGTTCGGGTCGTCGACCCAGTCGACCGGCACTTCGTGGATGCGCAGCCCCGCCCGCTCGGCGAGCACCAGCATCTCGGTGTCGAAGAACCAGCCGGTGTCCTCCACCAGCGGCAGCAGCACCTGGGCCACATCACGGCGGATCGCCTTGAAGCCGCACTGCGCGTCCGAGAAACGGGCCTGCAACGAGCCGCGCAGGATGAGGTTGTAGGCACGGCTGATGAACTCCCGCTTCGGGCCGCGCACGACCCGGGAGCTGCGGGCGAGCCGGGAGCCGATCGCCAGGTCGGAGTGACCGGAGATCAGCGGCGCGACCAGCGGGAGGAGTGCGTTGAGGTCGGTGGACAGGTCCACGTCCATGTAGGCGAGGATCGGGGCGTCCGAGGCGGACCAGACGGTCCGCAGCGCCCGGCCGCGGCCCTTCTGCTCCAGCCGGAAGGACCTCACCTCGGGGATCCGCTCCTCCAGCCGCGCCGCCACCTGCGGGGTGGTGTCCGTGGACGCGTTGTCCGCGATCGTGATGCGGAACGCGTACGGGAACGTGCGCTTGAGGTGCTCGTGCAGTCTGAGCACACATGGCTGGAGGTCCTTCTCCTCGTTGTAGACGGGGATCACTACGTCCAGGACAGGCGTACCGGCTCCTGCGGCCGGGAGGTGCTCCCGCGCCGGCAGGGTGCCGGGAGAAGAGTCGATTCGCATGGAACCGACTCTTCTCAAGCGCCCTGTTGCACCCGTGTGGTGGCGCTGTGCTGTGCCTGTGAGTGCTGTTGCCAGGCCGTTTCGGGGGCCGGCGAGGGCACGCGCGGGGCCGGCGCCGGCAGATGCACGGTGAACACCGTGTGCCCGGGAACGCTGTCGACGGTGACGGCGCCGCCGTGCGCGGTCGCCACGGCCTGCACGATGGCGAGCCCGAGCCCGGTGGAACCGGTGGCCCGGGAGCGCGCCGAGTCACCGCGCGCGAACCGCTCGAAGACGTGCGGCAGCAGATCGGGCGGGATGCCCTGCCCGTCGTCCTGGACGTCCACGCACAGCCACGGTCCGCGCCGCTGCACGCGTGCGGTGACGGTCGTACCGGGCGGGGTGTGGGTCCGGGCGTTGGCGAGCAGGTTGACGAGCACCTGTTGCAGCCGTGCGGCATCCGCCGACACGAGCGCGGGCTCGTCGGGCAGTTCGAGCCGCCAGTTGTGGTCGGGGCCCGCGGCGCGCGCGTCGCTGATGGTGTCCACGACGAGCGGGACGAGGTCGGTCCGCTCGAACTGGAGCGGGCGGCCGGCGTCGAGCCGGGCGAGCAGCAGCAGGTCCTCGACGAGGAGGGTCATGCGCCCGGCCTCGGACTCGATCCGTCCGAGGGCGTGCCGGGTGTCGGGGCCCTGCTCCTCGCGGCCCCGTCTGGTCAGCTCGGCGTACCCGCGGATGGAGGCGAGCGGGGTGCGCAGCTCGTGACTGGCGTCCGCGACGAACTGCCGTACCCGCGTCTCGCTCTGCTGCCGTGCGTGCAGGGCGCCGTGGACGTGGTCGAGCATGCGGTTGAGGGCGGCCCCGACCTGCCCGACCTCGGTGTGCGGATCGGTCTCGGACTCCGGGACCCGCTCGTTGAGGGTCACCTCACCGGTGTGCAGCCTGAGTTCGGAGACGCGGGTGGCGGTCGCGGCGACCTTGCGCAGGGGCCGCAGGGCGATCCCCACGAGCACGGAACCGGCGATACCGGCGGCGACCAGGCCTGCGGCGGTGACGCTGACCTCGACGATGATGAGGGTGTTGATGGTGTTGGTGACGCCCCCGGTGGGCAGGGCGAAGTAGAAGCTCCCGTGGGCGCCGGTGACGTACTTGGCGCGGTAGTCCCCGAGCCCCGCGAGCGTGACGGTGTGCACCTTGCCGTCACGGGGGACGGAGCCGAGCGCGGAGGTCTGCGCCCGGGTCAAATCGACGGCCTTCATCCGCTCGAAGCCGGAGCTGCTGGAGGAGACCTCCCTCTTGATGACCGCCCTGGTGACGGCACCGGTGGAGTCCGTCTGGGCAGCGACGGTGTCGGGTTGCGCCGGTCCCCTGGTGATGAAGTCGTCCAACCTGTCCTGCGTCGTCGCGGTGCCGGAGGAGTTCCCCGACGCATCGCCGTTCAGGTTGCCCGGGCCGCCCGGGTGACCGTTCCCGAGGCCGGACAGGCTCCCCCGGGGCGGACCCGAGACTCCCTTGCCGACATCGGCCACCTGCCCGTCCAGCTCCCCGTACAGGTGCTGCCCCAGCGCGATGGTCGTCACGGTGCCGATCACGGCGCACACCACGGCGATCAGACTGACCGCCGAGACGACGAGCCGGGTCCGCAGCGTGCGCGGCTGTCGTCCTCGCCTCTGCGTCCGCGGCCGTCGTCGCCTGCTCATGACGCCGCGGGCTTGATCATGTAGCCGGCGCCGCGCCGGGTGTGGATCATCGGCTCCCGGCCCGCGTCGATCTTCCTGCGCAAGTACGAGATGTAGAGTTCCACGACGTTGGCCTGGCCGCCGAAGTCGTACGACCACACGCGGTCGAGGATCTGCGCCTTGCTGAGCACGCGCCGCGGGTTGCGCATCAGGAAACGCAACAGCTCGAACTCGGTGGCGGTGAGGTGGATGTTCTCCCCGCCCCGGAACACCTCGTGGCTGTCCTCGTCGAGCATGAGGTCCCCGACGACCAGCACGGAGTCGGAGCGGCGGTCGGCGGCACCGGACCGCCGTATCAGCCCGCGCAGCCGGGCCACGACCTCTTCCAGGCTGAACGGCTTGGTGACGTAGTCGTCGCCACCGGCCGTCAGTCCCGCGATCCGGTCCTCGACGGCGTCCTTGGCGGTGAGGAACAGAACCGGCACGTCGGGCAGTTCGCGCCGCAGTCGGCCGAGGACGGTCAGGCCGTCCATGTCCGGGAGCATCATGTCGAGCACGACGGCGTCGGGCCGAAAGTCACGCGCGGTCTGAATCGCGCCCTGTCCGTCACCCGCGCTGCGGATCTGCCAGCCTTCGTAACGAAGGGCCATGGACAGCAGTTCGGTGATCGACAGCTCGTCGTCCACCACCAGCACTCGGACGGGGCTCCCGTCCGGCCTCAGCAGTTCGGTGCGCCCCTGGGGCGAGGTCGTGGTCATGGTGGACACCTTGTCGGGGTCCTCTGAGAGCGCCCTTTCACGAATCTGTGATTTTCCTGAGAACCACACAGGCACCTCTCAGGGAACTTCTGGGAGGATCCCTTGACCCGGGATCAGAAGGCCAACGGCCAACGGCCAACGTACGACGGCCAGACGGCGACCCGTCCCGCTCACTCACGCGCCGGATCCCGCTCGAACGCATGGCTGCGCTCGACCTTGGCGACGTGCACGGTGTACGCCTCGTACCACTGGGCGCGCCCGCGCTTCTGGGCGGCGCGGTGCTCCAGGTCGCTCCGCCACTCCTCGATGGCGGCCAGGTCCCGGAAGTACCCGACCGTGATCGACAGTCCGCCCGGCGTCCGGGCATGGTCCATCCCGAGGAACCCGGGGACCTCTCGGACCAGCTCCTCCAACCGCTCGGAGGTCTCTCCGTACCCGTCGTCGTCCTCGGTCCGCACGGAGGTGAAGACGACGGCGTAGTAGGGGGGTTCATGGGCGGCGACAGGCGCAACGCGGTAATCGCTCATGTCGCCACGATCGGTCACGGCGGCATGGACGTCCAGCCCCTTTCCGAACGGGATCCGAACCGGGACCCGAACAGAACCCGAACCGGGACCCGAACAGGACCCGAGCTGGATCCGAGCGCGGACCAAGAGTGGGGCCGGCTGTCGGCCGACAAGGGAGCGGCTGTCAGAACAGCCCGTCCTGCACCCCCGTCTCCCCCACCTCCCGCACCGGCACGGTCACCTCGTCCCGCTCGGCGCCCGTCAGCTCCCACCCCGTCATCAGTCGCGTGTCCAGCACCAGGACCCCGCGCCCGGTGGCGAGGTGGAGATCAGGCCCGGCGGCCGCCAGAACCCCACCGCTCACCCCTCCGCCCGTCACGAGCTCGCTCACCACACCGTCCATCGGGGGCAGCCCCTCCAGCCCGAACGCCCCGCCGTGGTCGACGGCCAGGAACGGCGCCCGCTCCAGCGACTCCGGCCAGCCGTCGAGCGACACCGCTCGCGCGTGCAGCTCCGCCAGCTCCGCGACCCGCTCCCCGGCCGGCGGCAACGCGGCCCGCACCGCCCGCTTGTCGGCGTACGGGATCCGGTCGGGCACCCGGAGGGCGGCCCGCAGCAGCTCCTCCGCGCGCCGCGCCGCCATCAGCGGCCCGCACCCCAGCCAGCTGAAACAGACGGCACCCTGCTCCAGCAACCGCGCGGAGCCCCGCTCGGCCGCGGTGATCCCGACCTTGACCATGCCGGGCCCGAACCAGGCGAGATAGACGCGGTACGGCCGCGGATCGTCGGCGAAGGTGTCAGCGGCGACGGAATGGGCCCGGTCGAGGCGGGCGCACTCCTCGCAGCGCCCGCCCGTACTCCGCCCGGGCACAACGGCCCGCGCCGCACACCCATGCCCCCGTGCCCCCACACACCGGCGCACATCCCCCGCGACCACCGCGAAGGCCACCCGCTTCCCCCGCTCCAGCGCACTGCGCCGCCCCCCTTCCCACGCCAGCACGGGCCCGCCCTCACCCCACCGCAGCCCCGCGCATCTCCACACCTGAGTCATCACTGCCGAGAGTAGGCGCCACCACTGACAACGCGACCAGAAGGATCACGGCGCGTACGCGGCCCCCGATCGCCGCCCGTGCCGCATCGCCGCGTCCTACCGTCCCGGGCCCTCCGGACCCCCCGGCACCGCTTCCGTCCTCCGGGCAGCCACGAGAACGGCCAAAGTGGTGCGCGCCTCGCGCCTCACCACCTCACGACGCGCGAACGTCGCGGTCAAGGCGAGAACCGAGGCCGTCACCGCATAGAGGGCGACACCAACCGCAGACAGAAGCCCGACGATCACCGGGCACGCACCTTTCTCCCCCCGCTCGGGTAACCCGGCCCTCGGGACCGGGGTGCGTTCTGCGTTCCCAGCATACGAGGACTGTCAACGGCCCCTATTGCACCGGGACTTGGGGCTTGGGATGTCCGGCCGGGAGAAGCACCGGGCCTCGGAGTGATCCGGGCCCAGGTGATCGCTGAGCGTGGGCGTGAGAGCTGGACGAGGTGCTGCTGGGGGGAGGCCGAGGTTCGGCCGGGCCGAGCTACGACGCGGGATGCGTGACTACAGCACGTCATCAATCGATTACGCAAGGTGTTCGCTCAGGTCGACAGCGAGGTGGGGCTGCGAGAGCATGGACGGGACCGAAAGGCCGGTCCCCACTGGTGGGGCACGGCCGTCATCGGATACGGAGTCCATGCGCAGGAAGCCGTCCGGGAGTTCTCCCGGCCTCACGGCTCCGGACGGTGAGACCGCGCTGTTCGGGCGTGGAACCCCAGCACTCATTCGCGCCCGTCCCCGTGTGTTCGAACCTCCCACACCCGCACGTGGTTCCGTATGCCCCAAAGGGAAGGCAGAACAGTGAACTCACGTTCTCGTCTCGCAGCGTTGGCCCCCCTCGCCCTCTCCTCACTGGCACTCGGCTCGCTGTCCCTCATGGCCGCGCCCGCCCAGGCAGCGACGCCCAAGGCCACGTGTCATGTGACACAAGACGTCCAGAAACCCGAGCGGTTCAACGTCGTCGGGACGGGACTCACACCGGGAGCGGACGTCAGCATCAGCCAGGGAGGTGCCACAGCCTTCTTCAGGGCTTCGGCCGACGGCGGGCTCTCGGGCACGCTCACGGTTTCGCAGAAGGGCGGACCCGTCAGCATGCAGGAGGAGGGCGGACGCAAGCTCTCCTGCGGCTCGGTCAAGCAGGCCGAGGAGCAGCAGACCCAGGACCAGTTCGCCAAGGGCTACAAGGACGGCTTCAACCTCGCCAAGGCGACCTGCAAGGCTCAGGCACCGCAGGGCGTCACCGCAGTGGACCCCAACTACGAGAAGGGCTTCAACGCAGGGGCGGCCGCAGCGATCGCCAAGTTCTGCTAGCAGGCCCACGAGAGCCGGCCACACATCCGACGCCCGTCGGCGTCGCAGCCCCTGAGTGAGCCGGTGAGGAGTCGGCCGGTGGTGCGCCGGACACCGCGCGAGACGCGACGGGCGCACCACCGGCCCGACCTCAGGCTCGGCGAGCCGGACGAGGAATCGGGGGCGACGCGGAGTCGGACGCCGACGGCTGAGACCCGGTTCCGACTGCGCTGATGTCATCGGCTGACGTCAGAAGCCCTCTGGGATGATCCCAGAGGGCTTCTGCTCTCCCGTCCAGAACCTTCCCTCCAAGCGCGCGTTGCTCGGCGTCGGGTGACCTCATACGGCCCGGGGCCTTTTGCGTCCGGCTTCTACACCTCATCGGGGTAGGGCAGTCGTGTCACGTGACGCGCAGTCCTCCGTCGACGAACAAGTCCTGGGCGTTGACGCCGGTGTTGCGGAGGAGGAAGTCGGTGGCGTCAGCGACCTCCGCCATCGTCACCAAGCGACCAATGGGGGTACGCGGTACGTGGGGGTGGTCGGGCACGTCGCGCCACCTCGGACTGTCACCCACCACGCCCGGATGGATCGCGTTGACACGATGAGGCGCGATCTCCACGGCGAGAGTCTTCACCAGTCCGGTGACACCCGAGTTGATGGCGGTCACGATGGTGGAGCCGGGGTAGGGGCGCTCTTTGGCCAGGCCGCCGAAGAGGACGACCGACGCGCCGGGGGTGAACCGGTCGCGCAGGACGCGCACGGTCTCCGTATAACCAACCAGCTTGATGGTCACGGCCTCCACGGCCTTGGCGATGTCGAAGTCCGCGAGGGCGTTGAAACCCTCTGAGACGCCGGTGATGACCAGGTTGTCGACGTCCCCTACATCGACGAGCGCTCCGCCGATGGTCTCCGGCCGCGACAGGTCAACGGCCAGACCCCGGACCTTGTCGGCGATGTGGGCGGCCACGGTATCGGCGCGTTCCCTGGTGCGGCTGGTGATGATGACGTTGTCGCCGCGGTTGGCGTATCGCTGTGCCAGAACGCGTCCCAGCGCGCCGCTTCCTCCGACGATGATCGAGGTGGTCACGGTCCACGAGTCCCTTCAGGGGATATGCAGCCAATGAGATATCTTGTGCGGCCAGACGTTGGACGGTGCGGGCGCCACCGGACTGGTCACTCGCACGGCCCAGCAGCCGTCCCGCCGACGGTCGCCCCGTGCATACGGACGGGCGACATGACCAGGCAGCGACATTCCGTTCAGCTGGACAACGGCAGACCGTTGATGAGCACTTCAGCCCCCGGTGCTCGATGGGGCTGGGGTCGGCTGGTCAGTCGGGTGTCTGAGGTTGGGCAGGGTCGGCCATGGTCGCGGAGGTTGCTGTGCTTCGATCCCGGCGGGCGGTCACGGTCCGACCGCGTCGGCGAGCAGGTTTACCTGCTCCAGTCCGCCGCCGTGGGGGAAGAGGATGAGTTCGTCGCAGCCCGCCTCGGCGTAGGCAGCGGCCTCGCGAGCAAATGCTTCGGGTGTGGCGAGACCGGCATCGACGCTTTCGTGGGTGCAGGTGCCGGAGGTTTAGTGGTTCGCGAGGCGGTGGTGCAGGCGTTGTTCTGCGTTCGGGCCCAGCGAGAAGCGGCGGGCGCCGCGGCAGGCCTGGGCTGTGGCAGCCAGGCGCGGACCGTTGATCAGGGTTGTCCGGAGTCGCTGGAGCGTCCTCCGGTGGACTGGTTCCAGACACGTCGGTTGCTCATCTCGGAGATGTAGTCGACGTGTGCCTGCAGCGGCCAGGAGAGCTGCTTCCAGTCGCCGATGACGTACGTCATGTTGTAGGGGCCTTCGGCCGGGGTGGTCAGGTATGTGGGCGCCACCTGCTTGTAGTAGGCCTCGACGGCCTCGGGGAGTTTGTCGGCGCTGTCGGTGAGCAGTACTGGGGACATCCGCGCGGCTGCCGCGCACTCGTACAGCAGCGTGAGCGTGCCCGCTGCTGGGGACCAACCGGCTCGCACCTTCCAGTGGGGCCGACAGCTCGACATCCGCCCCGTGAAGGCGTTCGGTGACGGCTCGGACATCACCGAACAGGCCGTGGCTTCCTACGCGGCCAAGCACGCCACCAAAGCGGCGGAGAACACCGGCACCCTGGACCGCCGCATCGGCGAACTCGCCGAACTCGACCGCCACGGCGTCCCGACCACGCCCGGCGTCTGATCACCGCATGCCGTGACCTCGATGAGCTGTACCCCGACCGGCGTCTGTGGGCGTGGGATCACATGCTGGGATTCCGCTTAAACGCAAGAGGCCCCGGATCGCTCCGGGGCCCCTCACCTGTGCGCACTCGGCAGGATTCGAACCTGCAACCTTCTGATCCGTAGTCAGATGCTCTATCCGTTAAGCTACGAGTGCTTGTTCTGTTTTCGTCTCCGCTCCCGGCCCTTCCAGCCCGCTCGCGGCGACAGGAAGAACATTACATGACTGCCGCCGCCATGTGAAATCCGTTTGCCCTACCCCTTGTGACCTGCGGAAACGCCCTGCCGGGTGGATCCCGGGGCGGCTCCGGGGACGGGGCGGGGAGCGGGGCGGGAGCGGCTCCCGGCGCCTGCCCCGGAAACAGCGAAGCCCCGGTCGCGGGGACCGGGGCTTCGGTGATCGAGCGCGGAGGCGGAGGGATTTGAACCCTCGATGGGCTTTAAGGCCCAAACCGCATTAGCAGTGCGGCGCCATAGACCGGACTAGGCGACGCCTCCAGCACAACCGCTCACGCGCGAGCGCGAGTGGTGCGTGCAGATGATGACACAGCCAAGCGGGGTGTCACCAATCGGCTCCCACGGTACTAGGCGGAAAGCCCGCAGGGCAAAGCACTGGGCTGCAACGGGCCCCATTGGGTCGTATCGCCCACCACCAGTGCCCATGGACGTCGCCGATTCCCCGGACGTGACCCTTCGCGGCATTCGCCGGCACACTCCGCAACCGCTCCGCTCCGCTGCCGTTAGGCAGTGCATGGACCACTTCCGCCTTCGCCGCCGCCCTCTCCTCCTCGGGGCCCTCGCGCTTCTCCCTCTCACCGCCGCGGCCGGTCCCGCGCACGCGCACGGTCAGCGCCCGGCCCCTCACGGTGACCGGCTCCTCGTCACCGTCCGCCATACCGGGGGCGCCGACGGGGCCTACGTGCTGCGGTGCCATCCGGCAGGCGGCACCCACCCCGCCGCCGGCCGCGCGTGCGCCGTGCTCGAGCGGCGGACCGTCTGGGGGCGGGACCCCTTCGCCCCGGTGCCGCCGGACAGGCACTGCACCTTGCAGTACGGCGGGCCCGCCACCGCGCACGTCAGCGGAAGGTGGGCCGGGCGGCCGGTCGACGCGTGGTTCGACCGCGGGGACGGGTGCCGGATCGCCCGCTGGGACGCGCTGATGCCGCTCCTGCCGAACGTTCGTTCGTAGCGAGCGACGGTGCCGGACCCCCCGCGCACGGCTACCTGCGCGGTCACAGGTTCTGCGTCACTTCCGCGTGCGACCTCCCTCTCATCCGGCGCCGCGGGCGCCAGGACTGCCCGTAGACTCCCTCGCGTGACACGCTGCGGGCCGGTTGGCAAGATGGCCCTCGCGGTCAGCAAGGTGCGGTAACAGGGAGGAAGCGTCTCGTGAGCAGCAGGCCATCCCGAGGGGCTGCTCGCCTCGCTGCCATACTGGACGCGCTCCCCGACGCATTGGTGCTGGTCAACGCCAACGGCACGGTCGTCAATGCCAACACCATCGCCCTGGAGACCTTCGAGACACCCGGGACCGCGCTCGTCGGGCGCGGGCTGCTCGATCTGCTGCCGCAGTTCGACTCGCGGCTGATCCCCGGCTCCATGCGGCGCCCCGACTCCCTCGACCCGCGCGGACAGACCAAGCCCACCCGGATGATCGCCCGGCGCACGGACGGCAGCGAGTTCCCCGTCGAGGTCACGAGCGCCAACCTGGAGGACGGCCGGCAGGCCTACGACGGCTACGGCTACACCGGCGACGAACTGCTGATGCTGGTCGTCCGCGACCTGTCCGGCACCGTCGACACCGAGGCCGAACTCGCCCGCTCGCAGCGGCAGACCGAGATGATCCTGCGTGCCGCGGCCGAGGGCGTGGTGGGCACGGACACCGACGGGCGGATCGTGCTCGTCAACCCGGCCGCCGCCCAGATCCTCGGCTACCGGGCCAGCGACCTCGGCGGCAAGGAGCTGCACACCCTCGTCCTGCACTCCCGCGACGACGGCTCCCCCTTCCCGTACACGGAGTCGCCGCTGTACGACACCCTGCGCTCCGGGCGCAAGCACCGGGTGCGGGGGCAGGTGCTGTGGTCGAAGCCCGGGGACAAGGTGCCGGTCGACCTGACGACCTCGCCGGTGCGCGACGGCGACCAGATCGTCGGCGCCGTGATGACGTTCACCGACCGGCGGCCGTTCGACACGCTCGTCGCGGAGAAGGACGAGGCCGCCAAGCAGCACCGGGAGGAGCTGGAGCGCGTCGCCAAGGAGCACCGGGAGGAGCTGGAGCGGCTGCGCGAGGAGCATGCCGCCGAGCTCGCCGAGCTGCGGGAGCGGCACGCGGAGGAGATCGCGGCCGGCGAGGAGCGCTACGCCGCCCTCGGCGAGCGCGAGAAGGACCGCTACGAGGCGCTGACCGCCCGGCACGACCAACTGCTCGCGGTGCTCGGCCAGTCGCTGCGCGGCCCCCTCGACGAACTGCGCGGTGAGCTGTCCAAGCTCGCCGCTGACGACGCCGGTCAGCTGTGGCCGGAGGCCAACCAGGTGCTCCACCACCTCGCGGCCGGTTACTCGCGCATCACCACACTCATCGACAACGTCCTCGGCTACCAGCGGCTCGACGCCGGCGACGACGACCTCGTACGGACGGCCGTCATGCTCGACGCGGTGGTCGCCGCCGGTGTCGACGGCGCCGTCGAACTGATCGGGCCCGGCCGGGTCCAGTTCGCGGTGCACGCTCCGCCCATCGAGGCCGAGGTCGACCCGCAGCGGCTCGCGCAGGCGCTGGCGCATCTGATCGCGGACGTGGCGGGTGTCGACTCCACGGGCAACGCCCCGGTCTCCGCGGGCGGTTACATGGACAACACCGTCGTCGTGGCGGCCGCGCAGCGCGGCGAGGTCGTACGGATCGAGGTGCGCGGCCCGTACACCGGGGGAGACCCGGTGCACCAGCCGATCGTCGGCGGCATCGTGCGCGCGCACGGCGGTGTGCTGCAGACTCACGAGGTACCGGGCATGAGCGGCAGCGCGTACGTGCTCGAAGTGCCGCTCGGCGGCGGCGCGGGCGCGCTCGCGGCGGCCCCGGCGGAGCCCGCGGCCGAGACCCCGGCGGAGGGGCCCGGGACCGAGATCGCGCTGCCCGAGCAGGGTGAGCAGCAGGGCGGTCGGCGGCGCGCTCGCCGACCGTCCGTGGACGCGTTCCTGGAGAGCGAGGTCGGCGACTCCACGCCCGCCCCGTCCGACACGGCCGTGGCGCCCACCGGGCGGCGTCGGCGACGTGCGGCGCAGGAACCCGCCGTCGAAGCGGTGCCGGCGCAGGCGACCGGCGGCGACGGTGCCGAAGCCGCCGGCGGTACGGGACGCCGGCGCGGTCGGCCGAACCTCGCCGAGGGTGTGGCCGAGGGCTCGGTGGTGACCGCCGCCGAGCACGCCGCGGGAGCCCCCGCCGCGGCCACCGGACTCGGCGGAACCGTGCCGCCGCAGGGCGTGCCCGCGCCCTCGGGCCGCCGGGCCCGCCGGGACACCGAGCAGCAGGCGCTGCCGCCCGCGCTGCCCGCCACCTCCGGTACGCCGTCCCCCGGCGAAGCACCCGCGCCCACCGGACGCCGCCGGCGTGCCCTGGCTGCCGCGAACGAGCGTGCCGCCGCCGCGGAAGCCGCTCCCCGCACGGTGTTCGCGCTGCCGCCCGCCGAGGCGGACCGCACGCCGGAGCAGAGCACGGCCGCTGCCGTCCCCGCCGACGAGGGCCGCCATGACGCCGTGCCGCACGACGCCGCCGAAGAGCACACGCCGCCGCAGCCGCACCCGGTGTCCGCGCCCACAGGCCGCCGCCGCGCCCGCCCGGCCACCGAGCCCGGGCAGCCGCAGCCGGCCCCGGACGGCGCCTCCGCCACCGGGACACCGCCTCAGGGCGTGCCCGCGCAGATGACGCCCGGCGCCCCTGCCGAAGGCGCTCCCGGGCAGCGGGGCCCGCAGCCCGTTCCGGCGCAGGGAGCACCGACCGCTCCGGCCGCGCGGGGCGGACCGGCGCTGCCCGGCGGGCCGCTGCCGGCCCAGGCGGCGCCCGGTCAGCCGGTCCCGGCCCAGCCCGGCCCCGCCGTCCAGCCGGTGCGCATGGCCCCGGGCCGACCGGTGGTGGCCCCGGGGCAGCCCATGGCCCCGGCTCAGCCGGTCCCCGCCGCCATGCCCGCCCAGCCGGTCGCGGGCCAGCCGGGCCGGCCCCCCGTCGCACCCCGGCCCGCGGCGCAGCCACGGCCCCAGCCCGGCCCGCAGGCGACGCCGGCAGCTGCGCCCACGGCAGCCGCCCCGACCGCCGGCGCCCCGGTGCCTCCGCAGGCCGCCCACCAGCCGGCCCCCGGCATCCCGGTGCCCCCGCAGGCTTCCCGGCCCGCCCCGGGCACCGCCGTGCCCCCGCAGGTCTCCCAGCCCGCTCCCGGCACCCCGGTGCCCCCGCACCCGGCACAGCAGCAGCCCCAGCCCTGGCCCGGTTCCGGTGACACCGGCGTCGCCATGCCCGTACCGCAGGCGCCGGGGACCACCCCGTCCGCAGGCACGCCGCTGCCGCCGGAGCAGCAGCGCACGCCCCAGCCGCGCGCAGCCCAGCCGCTGCCCGCGGGGTCGGCCGCCCCCGCCGACTCCCACTCACAGGGCCGCGCGATCAGCGTGCGCACGCTCGGTCAGGGGGTGCCCTTCGCACGCCAGGCGACGCAGGCCGGGGTCCCGCCCCGCCCCACGGCGCCGACGCCTCCCCCGCACGCATCCAACGGTTCCGGCCGCCGCCGCAAGCTCGGCACGCCTCCCGAGCCGGCCGGTGAGCGCCCGGAGGCGACCGCCCGCCCGCACTCGCAGCCCGTCTCGGCTCCGATCCCGCCCCAGCCGTCCCTGGCCGGGCAGTCCCGCCTGGCCCCGGCCACCGAGGGCGCCGGACGGTCGTACGCCATAGGGGCCCCGGACGAGAACGCTGACGAAGGTCCCGAGCCGCTCGACGGTCCCGGCGGTGCCGTGGAGGTCGCCGACCAGCCTCAGCTGCAGCCGATGGACGACGAGCTGCCCCCGGAGCCGCTCGACAACCCGCGCCGGCTGCTCGTGTGGCCCGCGCCGGACGTCACGACCCAGCAGGCGCTCAGCGACCGCGGCTACCGGCCCGTCGTCGTCAACTCCCGTGAGGAGGTCGACGCGCAGATCGCCGCGTTCCCGGCGGCGCTCTTCGTCGACCCGCTCACGGGCCCGATCACGCGCACCGCGCTTCAGTCGCTGCGCCAGGCCGCGGTGGCCGCGGAGGTCCCCGTCATGGTCACGGCGGGGCTCGGGCAGGCGACACGGGAGGCGGCGTACGGCGCCGACCCGGCCGTCCTGCTGAAGGCGCTCGCCCCGCGCGACTCCGAGCAGCACCCGCCGCGCGTGCTGCTCATCGAGGAGCACGCGGAGATCGCCCTCGCGCTCACGGCCACGCTGGAGCGGCGCGGTATGCAGGTCGCGCGGGCCGCGTCGGACGCGGACGCGGTCACCCTGGCGGCGCAGATGCGGCCGAACCTGGTGGTGATGGACCTGATGCAGGTGCACCGCCGCCAGGCCGGGGTCGTCGACTGGCTGCGCGCGAACAACCTGCTCAACCGCACCCCCCTGGTCGTCTACACCGCCGCCGTGGACCCCGCCGACCTGCCGCGGCTGGTCTCGGGCGAGACGGTCCTGTTCCTGGCGGAACGCTCGACCAGCACCGAAGTGCAGGACCGGATCGTGGATCTGTTGGCACGCATCGGTACCAACTGAGGTCGCTCAGGCCATAGTCGGCACAGGGCGCTGTTTCACGTGAAACAGCGCCCTGACCACCGTACGTCCGACGTCAGATCCGCGTGACGTCCAGCTCACCCTCCGCGTACTGCCGCCGCAGTACCTTCTTGTCGAACTTGCCGACGCTCGTCTTGGGTACCGCCTCGATGATCGTCCAGCGCTCGGGCAGCTGCCACTTGGCAATCCCGCGCTCATCGGCGAGGAAGGAGCGGAGGACTGCGAAGTCGGCCGTGGCGCCCTCCTTCAGCACCACGGTGGCCAGCGGCCGTTCGCCCCACTTCTCGTCCGGGACCGCGACGACGGCGGCCTCGGCGACGTCCGGGTGGGCCATCAGGGCGTTCTCCAGGTCCACCGACGAGATCCACTCGCCGCCGGACTTGATGACGTCCTTGGCACGGTCGGTGAGGGTGAGGAAGCCCTCGGGGCTGATGGTGCCGACATCACCGGTCTTGAGCCAGCCGTCCTCGCTGAACTTGTCGGCGGGGCGCAGGGGTTCGGCGTCCGGACCGTTGTAGTAGGCCCCCGCGATCCACGGGCCGCGCACCTCCAGTTCGCCCGCGGACTCGCCGTCCCAGGGGAGCCGCCGGCCGCCGGGGCCGGTGAGGCGGGCCTCGACCCCGGCGGGGAAGCGGCCCTGGGTGAGCCGGTAGGTGAACTCCTCGTCCGTGCCGACGGCGTGGGCGGGCGGCCGGGCCACCGTACCCAGCGGAGACGTCTCGGTCATGCCCCAGGCGTGGCAGACCCGCATGCCGAGCTTGTCGAAGGCCTCCATGAGGGAGGGCGGGCAGGCGGAGCCGCCGATGGTGACCTGGGTGAGGGAGGAGACGTCACGGGGCCTGGAGCTGAGCTCGGCGAGCAGGCCCTGCCAGATGGTGGGGACGGCGGCGGCGTGCGTTGGCCGCTCCTTCTCGATCATCTCGGCGAGGGGAGCGGGTTGCAGGAAGCGGTCCGGCATCAGCATGTTGACGCCGGTCATGAAGGTGGCGTGCGGCAGGCCCCAGGCGTTGACGTGGAACTGCGGGACCACGACGAGCGAGGTGTCCCGGTCGGTCAGCCCCATCGACTGGGCCATGTTGACCTGCATGGAGTGCAGGTAGATCGAGCGGTGGGAGTAGACGACTCCCTTCGGGTCGCCGGTGGTGCCGGAGGTGTAGCACATGGCGGCGGCCTGGCGTTCGTCGATCTCGGGCCAGTCGAACGTCGTGGGCTTGCCCGCGATCAGCTCCTCGTACTCGTGCACCTGGGCGCGTGCACCGTCGAGGAGGGAACGGTCACCGGGGCCCGACACGACGACGTGCTCGACCGTCGGCAGCTTCGGGAGCAGCGGCGCGAGCAGCGGGAGCAGCGAGCCGTTGACGATGATCACGCGGTCGGCGGCGTGGTTGGCGATCCACACCAGCTGCTCGGCGGGCAGGCGGAGGTTGAGCGTGTGCAGGACCGCGCCCATGGAGGGGATCGCGAAGTAGGCCTCGACATGCTCGGCGTTGTTCCACATGAGGGTCGCGACGCGGTCGTCGTCCCGGACGCCGAGGTCGTCGCGGAGAGCGGCTGCGAGCTGCACGGCGCGGATGCCCGCCTCGGCGAAGCTGCGGCGCTGCGGCTCGCCCTCGCCGGTCCAGGTGGTGATCCGGGACGTCCCGTGCACCAGCGCTCCATGCTCAAGGATGCGCGTGACGGTCAGCGGTACGTCCTGCATGGTGCTCAGCACGGAGTCCTCCCGGGCGTCATTGCCTACGCGGCAGTAGGGGGTCGCGCTGATTCTGCGCACATACCGATCGGTATGTCACTAGGCACCGGGATGATCGATCAAGACTGGGCATGGGGCATCGGCCACCCGCCACCGGCGATCGGCCATCGAAGCCACCGGCCATCGAAGCCACCGGCCATCGAAGCCACCGGCCACCCGCCACCGGCCACCCGCCACCGGCCACCGGCCACCGGCCACCGGCCACCGGCGCTCAGCGCACCGGTGCGAGTTCGGGATCCTCGCGGAGCTTGCCCAGGGCGCGGGACACCGCCGACTTCACCGTGCCGATGGAGACACCGAGCACCTCGGCCGTCTGGGCCTCGCTCAGGTCCTCGTAGTAGCGCAGGACGACCATCGCCCGCTGGCGTGCGGGCAGTTTCATGATCGCGCGCCACATGGCGTCGTGCAGCGCCTGCTCCTCGGCCGGGTCCGCGGCGGGCAGGCCCTCCGGCTCGGGCAGCTCGTCGCAGACGAACTCGTCCACCTTGCGCTTGCGCCACTGCGAGGTCCGCGTGTTCAGCAGCGCGCGGCGCACGTATCCGTCGAGCGCGCGGTGGTCCTCGATCCGGTCCCAGGCGACGTACGTCTTGGTCAGCGCGGTCTGCAGCAGGTCCTCCGCGTCGCTGGCGTTGGCGGTGAGCGACCGGGCGGTGCGCAGCAGCACCGGCTGACGGGCCTTCACATACGACGAGAACGACGGGAACGGAAGGGTCTGCCTCGCCGGCGTGGCGGCATCCGAAGCGCTGGTGCAGACGGGTGAGGTCATGGCTCCACGCTAGGATCGCGCCCCTTGCGGCGGATCGGCCCCAGGTCCCGAAGACGCCTCCCCCTCAGGTTGTAGGCGGGGGGCTGCCCCCACCTCCTGAAGGTGGACGAGCAGGCACGAACGCCTGAGGGTTCACCCCTGAGGGATGACTACGGGAGGAGCAGGCGAGCCTCGCGCGTACGGCAACCGTACCGGGGCGAACGGCCCGCCCGGCCCGCGCCGCTACCCCGTGCCGAGCTTCGTGCGCTTTTGGTCCGAGACCGACTCGATGACCGCGTCGAACGTGACCTCGTCACCGGGCCGCAGCGGCCGCAGGTAGTCCTGTTCGCAGTCGGTGGCGACGCCGGAGGTGCAACCCGCCTCGTCGAGCAGGGCCAACAGCTCGTCGTACACCTGTGTGCGCCCCGCGAGGCCGGAGAGGCCGCTCATCGTCCACACCTGGAACTTGGTGGGCGGGGCGATGGCGTCCGGGCCGGTGTACGCGGGGTTGGCGTCACCCAGCGCCTCGCACCAGTGCCGGATCATCGGCGCGTTGACCGGGTCCTTGCCGACGCCCGCGGTGACGGCCGGCCCTCGTACGCCTTCAGCCGCGCGGCGAAGTCCTCCTCGAGCCGCATCGTTGCGGGCCTCCCGGATCTCATGGCGCCTGGGTCCAAGAGCTTCTGACTGCCTGTCAGGTCTCGGCGGGCCGTCAAGGCCGCCGCCGTCTTCTGCGACCGAACTCTTCAGGGCACCGATTGCGTGAAGGGAGCCTTCCGGGGCAGCCGGGACGCGACGGCCGGAGCGGAGGGGGTCGGATGTTCGACGGTTTCGAACTGACGCGGCGCGAGGGGGACGGGGCCAGGCTGCTGGTGCGGTACGGCGGCAGCGGTCCGGCCGTGCTGCTCCTGCACGGCCATCCGCGTACCCACGCGACCTGGCACCGGGTCGCTCCGCTGCTGGCCGCGGCCGGCCACACCCTGGTCTGCCCGGACCTGCGGGGCTACGGCCGGTCCTCCAAGCCCCCGACCGACCCGGAGCACCGTCCGTACTCCAAGCGCGCCATGGCCCGGGACTGCCTGGCGGTGATGCGGGGCCTCGGACACGAGCGTTTCACCGTCGTGGGCCACGACCGCGGCGCGTACGTGGCCACCCGCCTCGCCCTGGACCATCCGGAGGCGGTCTCCGCGCTGAGCGTGCTGGACGCGGTCCCCGTCGGGGAGGCGCTGGGACGCTGCGACGCGGCGTTCGCCGCGAGCTGGTGGCACTGGTTCTTCCTGGGACAGACCGACAAGCCCGCCGAGCGGGTCATCAACGCGGACCCCGACGCCTGGTACAGGGCCACTCGCGAGCAGATGGGCGCCGAGGCGTACGAGGACTACCACCGCGCCATCCACGATCCGGCCACCGTGCACGCCATGTGCGAGGACTACCGGGCCGGACTCGGCGTCGACCGGGAGCACGACGACGCCGACCGACGGGCCGGCCGGCGCGTCGCCTGCCCGCTGCAGGTGCTCTGGGCCACCCGCGACGACATGGTCGAACTCTATGGCGACGTGCTCGGCGTCTGGCGCGACTGGGCGGGCGACCGGCTGGAGGGCGGCCCGATCGACAGCGGGCACCACATGGCCGAGGAGGCGCCCGGGGCGCTCGTCACCGCGCTGCGCGCCTTTTGGCAGGCGCACCAGAACTGACCGCCCCGGAAGACCGCCCACCAGCTCACCGCCCCGGAAATCCGCCTACCGGCTCACCGCCCCTGGAGGCCGCCCGACCGCCTTCCGGAGACCGCCTGGAGAACTGCCGGAGAACCGCCCCTCCCCCTTCCCATTTTCGAACATAGGTACGAACATAGGGCCATGGCCACCACCGACCGGCAGGCCACCACCCTGGCCCTGGCCCACGCCCTGTCCGCCGCGGAGCGCGGGCTGGCGGTGATCCCGCTGTCCCGTACGAAACTGCCGGCCCTGCGTTCCCCGCACCGCGACGACCCCGACCCGACGGCACCCGTCTGCCACGGCGCATGCGGCCGTTTCGGACACGGGGTGTACGACGCCACGACCGACCCCCGCCGCATCCGCGAGCTGTTCGCCGCCGCGCCCTGGGCCACCGGCTACGGCATCGCCTGCGGTCTGCACCCCCACCACCTGATCGGCGTCGACCTCGACACCAAGTCCGGCACGGACTCCTCAGCGGCCCTGCGCGAACTCGCCCTGCGCCACCTGTTCACGATCCCTGCGACGGTGGTCGTGATCACCCCGAGCGGCGGCCGCCACCTGTGGCTGAGCGGCCCACCGGACGTCGTCGTACCGAACTCGGCGAGCCGCCTCGCCCCCGGTATCGACGTCCGGGGCGCCGGCGGCTACCTGGTCGGCCCCGGCTCGCGCACCGACCACGGCGTGTACAGCACGGCACCGGGCACCGCCCGGCTGCCGCCCGCACCCTGCCCATCCGCCCTGCTGCGCCTGCTCGTGCCCCCACCGCGCCCGCGCCACGCCACACCCTCGTCGGCGGGCCGGCACGGCCAGGGGCTGGTCCAGTTCGTCCTCGCGGCGCACGAGGGCCAGCGCAACACCCGCCTGTTCTGGGCCGCCTGCCGGGCCTACGAGAACGGCTTCGGCCCCGACCTGGCCCCCGCCCTCCTCGACGCGGCGATCCGCACGGGCCTCACCCCACGCGAGGCCCGCTCGACCCTGGCGTCGGCGGCACGGATGACGGCGCAGCGGCCCTGAGACGGTTCGAGGTGGTGGTCAAAGGTGCACCCCGATCGCCGCACGCCTGACGACAAGGGGAAGCCCCGCCCTCGCACTGTGCGAGGGCGGGGCTTCCAGCCGGGTCCAAGTCGCCGCTCACTGCCTGACGGTGAAGTACTGCCAGGCGCCCCAGGTGGTGAGGTTGGTGTTGTCCTTGCTGCTGTGGACATACTCCGCAGCCACGCGGAACCTGCTGTTCACGGCCTTGGTCAGGGACATCTGCTGGCGGCCGGTGCTGGTGGAACTCAGGGAGGAGCAGGGAGTGGTGGACTGTGTGTGCCAGGCGCCGCTGTAGTACCGCTGCACGCGGAAGACAACGCACTGGCCGGCCTTGTTGGGTGTGACGGCGACGGCGAGTTGCTCCTTGGCGGTGTGGTGGTACACGCGGTAGAGGGTGCTGCCGTAGTACGTGCTCGTGTAGTAACCGGACAGTTTCTCCGAGATCGCCACGTACGTGTGCACGCTGCCGGCGACGGTCTTCGGGGCGTACCGGTAGTCGCCGGCGAACTCCGCGACGAACGTGGTGTTGTGGGCGAGTTTGTAGTACGCCGTCACGTTGCCGTGGGAGTCCACCGTGCCCGACTTCACCAGGACCGTCTTGCCGCCGTACGGATGGGCGTAGATCGCCACCGTACGCAGGTTGTAGGTCGTACCCAGGTGGGCGGTGACCTTCGCGTACTGGCCGTACTTGTACGTCGAGTGGTCGGTGGCGATGGTCAGGGACGTGGCGGCCCGGGACACCTGGACGGTGGCGGTGCGGCTGCCCGCCGTGTGTGAGACATCGCCGCTGTAGGCCACCTTGTAGGTGTTGGCGCCGCCGATCTGCGGGGTGTCCGTGAACGTGAACGAACCGTCCGCGGCGACCTTCGCGTCGGCGAGTGCGGCGCCGGACGGGTGGGCGAGGTCGGTCTTCGTCACCTTGACGACCTGACCAGCGGTGAAGGGCGAGCCGGAGAGCTTGCCGGACACGGTCAGCGCGCGCGTGCGGGTGGCAGTGGCCGGAGCCGTCAGAGTGACCGATGTGGTCAGCCTGGACACCTGGACGAGGCCCGCGGTGCTCGCCGCCTCGTGGGTCTCGTCGCCCGCGTAGCTTGCGGCGTAGGTGTACGTGCCCGCCGCCGGCGGAGTGTCGCTGAAGGTGAAGGAGCCGTCCGCAGCCGTCGTCACATCGCGCAGTGCCGCTCCGTTCCGCGTGAGGTGCACGAGCTGACCCGGGGCAAGCGCCGCGGTCGACGTCAGCGTGCCGCCGGCGGTCAACTGCCGGCCCGGGACGCCCGTGCTCGGCGCCGTGAGGTTGAGCGAGGTCGCCGCCTTGGGCTGCGGTGCCGGGGGCGCCGCCTCGCTGACGACCAGGCCGCTCACCGTCTGCGTGTCGGCGCCATCTCCCGTGGCGCCGGAGAAGGCGACGAGTGCGCTGGACGTCAGCGTCGGTGTCGCGTCCAGTACCTGCGTCCCGTCGATCCAGACGTACACATGGCCGGCGTCCACCTGGACGTCCACCTGGTGCGTGCCCTGGCGCAGGGAGGTGCTGAGTTTGGCCACCGACTGGTAGTCGATCGCCGAGGAGCCGGCCGAACTGGAGCCGACACCCGCGAAGTTCTGTGTCTGGAGCGTGTTGTTCCAGCCGGTGTCGAGCGCGATCACCGCGCCCGGCCGCCCCGCGATACCGAGGCCGCCGCCGGCCGCGCCCAGTGCCGAGGCGGAGTTCTGGGCGGGGTCGAGGAGCGCGAGCGTCATGCCGTTTCCGCCGGTACCAGGACCGAACTTCGCGGTGAAGGTGGCCCGCAGGCCGTCGGTGCGCAGCGGCTTGGTGTACACCGCCGTGCCCGCCTTGTTGCTGGTGGCCGGGGTCAGCTGGACGCTGCCGTCGTCGGCGGCCACCGCCGAGCCGTTGGCCTGCCACAGCCCGTCCTTGGCCGACGTGGTCGTGGCGGTGCCGGTGCCGGTGCCCTTGACCGACACGTACATGGCACCCTGGGCGCTGCCGTTCGCGTCGACCCCGGTCCCGGTGACCTCGTAGGAGGCGCTCAGGTCCGCGGCCGAACGCGGAGTGAACGTCACGCTCTGCACGGCGGTCTGTTCGGGACCGATGACCAGGCCCTCGGACAGCTGCATCGGGCTGTTGAAGTCACCCGTCGGCGCCTTGGCCTTGGTCACCGTCACCGGGATGTTGCCGGTGTTGGTGATGGTGAAGGAGAGCGATTTCGAGCTGCCGATCGGGACCGAACCGAAGTCGAGCGAGCTCGTGGAGAACTCCAGGTGCCCCTGGCCCGTGATCGCGGTTCCGTTGACCGGCACGCTCAGAGTGTGCGCCTCGCCGCCACTGCTGCTGCTGATCACGAGCGCGTCGCTGTCGTCCTGGCCGCCGACCGGCGTGTAGGTGACCGAGAGCACGAACGAACCACCGGCCGGCACGACCGTGCCCGCGCTCGGCAGACCCGAGGCGACGAACGAGCCGGTGGGCGAGTCGATCGAGTCGATCGTCTCCGCCTCGGTACCGGTGTTGGTGATCTGCACGTTCAGCGTCGAGGTGCTGCCGGTGGGCACGTCCCCGAAGTCCACGGCTCCCGGCGCCGCCCCGAGACCGGGCCTGGTGCCGACGCCATGGAGTGCGAAGACCAGCTTCTGGCCGTCCGACAGATTCGCGGTGAGTGTGCCGTTGATGCCGCCGGTGGTCGTGGGAGTGAAGCTGATCGGCACATCCAGGGTGACATCCGTCGCCAGCGCCGTGGGCTGCTCGGCCGTGGGCACGGCGGACGGGTCGACCGAGAACGCGCCGGAGGCCCTGAGCCCGGTGATGCTGACGTCCTGCGTGGCTGTCAGCTTCATGGCGGCCGAGCTGCTGGTGCCCAGGCCGACCTGGCCGAAGTCGAGAGAGGCCGCGGTCAGGGCGGTCCTGGCCGGGCTGCCGAAACCGTAGAGCACGCCGTCCCGGGTGCCGACGTACACCTTGCCGTCGCCGGTGGTCGGAGTGCTGAACTTCGTCGCCGTGCCGATCGGGGCGGACCACAGCAACTGCAGCAGGCCGTTGCCGTCGGGGGTGGGGCTGTAGGCGCGCAGGGTGCCGTCGGCCCCGGAGGCGTTGCTCGCGGAGACCATCCACACCAGGGCACTGGAGTCGTCCGTGCCGTTGGATGTGACGACGGGAGAGCCGCTGGTGTAGCCGAAGGTGTCCTGGCTCTGGCCGGTGAGGGTGAGCGCGGGCGTGCCGCCGTTGCGCACGCCGTACTTGAGTGCCCGCAGCGGTCCGTAGTTGCCGACGACATAGACATAGCCGCCGTCGCCGCCCCAGAACGCGGGATGCCCCCACATCCCCTGGTAGGGGCCGGACACGCTCACCGCGGCGTCGCCGCCCGAGGCTCCCTGGCCCATGCCACCGAGGTTGTCGCGGTCGAGCAGGAACACCCGGCCGTCCTTGCCCTGCTGGACCAGCAGATGGGGGTGTTCGCTGGTGCCGAAGCCGTCCGGCAGCGCCATCGGGGCGCCGGAGGAGATGTCCTGGTCGTTCAGGTCCAGGGTCGAGGCGTCACTCGGGCTGAAGAAGTCGGCCGTGCTGAGGCTGTTGTCCGCGTTGACCTGGAGGCGGACGACGGACTCGGCCAGGGTTCCCTGCACGGTCCTGCCGGGCCCGGGAGCCGGGCTGATGCCGTTTCCGGTGCTGAAGAAGATCCGGCCGGAACCGTCGGAGACCAGGCCGCCGCCCGACTGCCAGATGCCGGCGCCGCCCATGCCGTTACCGGTGACCGTGGCCCACATCGAGGTGATGCTGTGTTCGGTGGTGCTGACGCCGACCACGTAGCCGCGGTACGGCCATGCGTCGCAGTGGCCGCCGAAGCCCGCGTAGACGACACCGTCCATCAGCAGCAGGCCGGGGCGCTGCTGCTCGTAGTAGGCGTCGAAGCCGGCGCTCGGGTCGTTGACGGGGCTCCCGCTGATGGTGACCGGCCACCCCGGGAGCTCGGTTCCGGAGGCCGGGTCCACCGCGTGCATCAGCCACTTCGGGTGGCGGTGAGTGGAGGTTCCGTCGTCGACCTTGGTGGTGAAGTAGAGGGCGTTGGTGGCCGGATCGTAGACGGGTGTCGCCGTCGCCCCCACGTTGGGCACCAGGTCACCGCAGCCGATCGCGGAGGCCGGCCACGCCGGTCCGTAGTTCTTGCTCCACTTGATCGCACCGGTGGTGCGGTCGAGGCCGTACACGGTGTTGCTCTCGGTGACCGCTATCACCTGATCGCCCAGCACCAGCGGCTGGGCGTATATCTGCCCGTCCAATTTGGTGGCGAAGAGCCGGCCGAAAGCGGAGGACTGGACGACCGCCGGGGAGAGCCCGGCTTCGTTCTGGTCCCAGTTGGTGCGCAAGTTGTCGACGCCCTGGGTGGTCTGGTCGGCCTGGGCCGACTGTACTGCCAGACCGATCGTCGTACCTATCAGTGCCGCCCCGGCCACGGCGGCGATGGCGGAGAGCCATCTGCGTCGCCGGTCGCGGTGGCGGCCGCGGCGTGCGGGCGCGAAAAACCCGGCCAAACCGGGACCTCCTCTGGTATTCGCGCCCGGAGTGGGCACAGGCGCGTGGGCACAAGCGCGGCGCAAAACGTGAAGACCAAGTGGCTGTTCTTACCATCGAATGATCGATTTCCACACCGCTTGTGCACACTTCGTTCTAAGATCGTCATACGTACGGCGCGGTTACGTCCGCACCGGCGAACTGTCCCCGTTCCCCCACGGCGACGAGCGGTTCGGCCTGCCGCTTCGCGACGACCCGGCGTTCGAGGTGTCGGCGTCCGCGTCGGCCTCCGCCTCCGCCGCCAGCTGGTCAAGCCGCCGGCCTGACGCCGGCGGACGCGCCGTGGTTCCGGTTCCCCCCGCGCGGGCGACTGCGACCACGGCGTTCGTACCCTCGTTCGACTGCACGGGTGGCCGGTTCGGTCCGGGTCCACCGCGAGTCAGGCCGTGGCCTCGACGAGCCGCTTCATGCCGGGCTGGTCGGTCACGCAGCCCACCAGGCCGAGCGCCCGGGCCAGCGCCAGGTCGCGCTCGTCGTTGACGGTCCAGGCCATCACGTCGATGCCGGCGGCGCCGCACTTCTCCACGATGGCCCGGTTCAGCTGGCGCAGCTCCACGCTCACCAGGGTGGAACCGACCTTCTGGGCGCGGCCGACGAAGGTGTCGCGATGCGCGCTGGGGCCCGCCACCAGCACGGTACGGGCCTGTGGCAGCAGGTTGTGGATCTCGATCAGCGCCACGTCGTGGAACGACAGCACCGAGACCCGGTCCAGCAGGTCGCGGTCGGTGAGCACCTTGGCCAGCGACCGGGCGGCGGCCACGTCCTTGATCTCCGCCTGGATCGGCAGCGTCGGCCCCACGGCGTCCAGCACCTCCCCGAACGTGGGGATGCACTCGCCGAGGCCGGCGTCGAGCTCCTTGAGCTTCCGCAGCTTCTGGCCGGCGATAGGACCCGAACCGTCCGTCGTGCGGTCCAGGGTCTCGTCGTGCATGACGACCAGCTCGCCGTCCTTGCTCAGGTGCAGGTCCAGTTCGATGCCGTCCAGCCCCTCGCGCTCGGCCCGCAGGAAGGAGCGCAGGGTGTTCTCCGGCTCGGCGGCCATGACACCGCGGTGGCCGATGGTGAAGAAAGACACTCGGTTGCCGTCCTTGGGTGTGGTGGTGCGGGGAAGCCGCACGAGTGCCGTCCCCCCGCGGGCGGCGGGCGACCCGCCCGTCGAAGCGCCCAAGCCTAATGGGCCCGTCCGGCCGCGCGTTCGGCCCGCCTGGACCGCGCCGCCGGCGCGCCCCGAGGCACAGAATCCAAGATCGCACCTCGGGACCGAGGAGCCGTGAATCCCGGCCGCTGGTCGGCCGCACGCGCTGGCCGGGTGGGATACCGCCGAATCAGGGTGAGACAGGGTGCATGCGGAAGGGGTGCCGCTCCGGAGAGTGGCACCCCTTCTGACCTGGAAGCCTCTGACCTGCGAAGCGGTGGGTGTGGGATTTGAACCCACGGTGGCTTGCGCCACGACGGTTTTCAAGACCGTTCCCTTAGGCCGCTCGGGCAACCCACCTCGCCCCGGTCCGCCTGGGGTCGGGGCGGGACCAGCCTACCGGTCCGGGGCGGTGCTCGTCCGTGCCACCTGGCTCACCGTGCGGCTCAGTTGTCACCGACGCGGGAGCCCAGGGTCACTTCCACCGTGTGGGTCCTGCCGCCACGCTGGTAGGTGATCGTCACCTTGTCGCCGGGCTTGTGGGTCCAGATCTCGCCGATCAGGGTCGGGCCACTGTCGATCACCATGTCGTCCAGCTTGGTGATCACATCGCCCGGCTTGAGGCCCGCCTTGTCGGCGGGGCCGCCCGACTCGACCGCGGCGGAGCCGTCCGTGCCCTGGTCGGTGATCTTCGCGCCGCCGGAGGAGTCGTCCAGCGAGACCGAGGCGCCGATCTTCGGGTAGACCGGCTTGCCCGTGGCGATCAGCTGCTGGGCGACGTACTTCGCCTGGTCGATCGGGATCGCGAAGCCCAGGCCGATCGAACCGGACTGGCCGCTGCTGCCGAACCCGCCGTTGCTCGTGGACTGGATCGCCGAATTGATGCCGATGACCGCACCCCGGGCGTCCAGAAGGGGACCGCCGGAGTTGCCCGGGTTGATCGAGGCGTCCGTCTGCAGGGCGCTCATGTAGGACGCCTTGCTGCCGGAGCTGCCGTCGCTGGAGGCCACCGGACGGTGCTTGGCGCTGATGATGCCCGAGGTCACCGTGTTCGACAGGCCGAAGGGCGCGCCGATGGCGATCGCCGCATCGCCGACCTCGACCTTGTCCGAATCGCCGAGGGCGAGCGGCTTGAGGTCTGACGGGGCGTTCTTGAGCTTGATGACGGCCACGTCGTAGCCCTGCGCGTGACCGATGACCTCGGCGTCGTACTTCTTGCCGTTCGGGAACGTCGCCGTGAGCTTGCCCCCGTCGACCGCGTCGGCGACCACGTGGTTGTTGGTGATGATGTGGCCCTGCTTGTCGAAGACGAAGCCCGTGCCGGTGCCGCCCTGGCCGTTGGTGGACTGGGCCTCGATGGTGACCGTGCTCGGCAGCGCCCTGGCGGCCACGGCGGCGACCGTGCCGTTGTCGTGCCGCACATCGCCGCCGCTGGTGGCCGCGGAGACCGTCGTGGAGCCGCTGGAGTCGTCGTCCTTGGCCAGCTGGTAACCGATGCCGCCACCGACACCGCCCGCGACCAGCGCGGCGACGAGGATGGCGGCGACCAGACCGCCCCGCCTGTTCTTGGGCTTCGGGGCGGGGTTCTCGTACGGGGCACCCCAGGGGTCGCCCGCACCGGCGCCGCCCGCGTACGCGGGGGTGGCCGGCGGAAGCGGCGGCCAGCCGGACTCGGGCGCGGAGGAGGCCACGGGGTGACCCGGCGGCACCGGCGGGAGCTGCGCGGTCGGCGCGCCCTCCGGCTGCGGCGCGCCCTCGGGCCTCGGCGGCTGCGGGGCGCCGTGCCCGAACGGCGCGCCCCCCGCGGGCGGAGTGCCCCCCGCGCCCGGGGTGTCTGCGGACGGCGCCTGCCGTTCGGGGGCCTCGCCCGGCGCGGAAGGGGGAGCGTCCACCGGCACGGGAGGTGCAGACGGGGCCGGGGGTACCGCAGTGCCCTCGTTCTCGGTGCTCACAGCTCTTCTCCTCGTTCCACGGCTGTCTTCTCGGTCGCACTCGGCCGCACTCGCACACCACACGGCGCCGAGCGCTCTCAGCTGTGCGTGTCCCTTTGTACGCCGTCCAGCTTTTCCCACCGGACGTCAGGGCACCATAAGCGGTGGCTGTGGGTCCGTGGCCATCCTTTATATCGGACCGGTGCGAACAAAAATCTGCATTCCCGACACCTCGCCGATTCCGTCACGTCGCCCTCGGGTCCCACGTGTACCCCTCGACGGTGGGACGATGACGCGGTGACCCACGCACGACAGCACCAGGTTCAGGTCGTCGCCCACCGCGGGGCCTCCGAGGACGCCCCCGAGCACACCCTCGCCGCATACAGGAAGGCGATCGAGGACGGTGCCGACGCCCTCGAGTGCGATGTCCGGCTGACCGCGGACGGACACCTCGTCTGCGTCCACGACCGGCGCGTCAACCGTACGTCCAACGGGCGCGGCGCGGTCTCCGCCCTGGAACTCGCCGAGCTCGCCGCGCTGGACTTCGGCTCGTGGAAGAGGAGCGACGAGGAGCCCGACTGGGAGCACCGGCCGCAGGACCCCGAGGACACCTCGGTGCTCACCCTGGAGCGGCTGCTGGAACTCGTCGCCGACGCCGGGCGGCCCATCGACCTGGCCGTCGAGACAAAGCACCCCACACGCTGGGCTGGGCAGGTCGAGGAGCGGCTGCTGCTCCTGCTGAAGCGGTTCGGCCTGGACGCCCCGGAGTCCCCGGAGAAGTCGCCGGTACGGATCATGAGCTTCTCGGCGCGGTCGCTGCACCGGGTGCGGACGGCCTCGCCCACGCTGCCGACGGTGTACCTGCTGCAGTTCCTCTCGCCCCGGCTGCGGGACGGGCGGTTGCCGGCCGGTGTCCGGATCGCGGGGCCCTCGATGCGGATCGTGCGCACTCACCCGGCGTACATCCAGCGGCTGAAGCGGGCCGGACACCAGGTGCACGTGTGGACGGTGAACGAGCCGGGGGACGTCGACCTCTGCCTGGAACTGGGCGTCGACGCCATCATCACCAACCGCCCGCGCGCCGTGCTGGACCGGCTCGGTCGCTGAGCGGGGTCGCCTCCGCCACGGAACGTTTCTCCCGCCGGGACCCTATATAGGGCGAAACCAGCCACGGCGATGACACCGGGTGCACCGGCGCGTTCGTTCCGTGTTCGACCGGGTCGAGTGCATCACTCGCCGTGTACGGACGGTTTCCGGCCCGGTCACGCGGGGCATTCACACCGTGGCGTGGGGCGAAGGAGGTCTCGGGGGTGGCGTTGGTGGTGGCACAGGAGGTGCCCACGTCGTCGAGCATGGCCGTACCCCATGGTCCTGCGGGCGTGGGGGAGGCAAGACACCGGATGCGTGATCAGTTGCGCACCGGTGGCATGTCGGAATCGGTCATCGACGATGCTGTATTGATCCTTTCGGAACTGCTCAGCAACGCGTGTCGGCACGGCAGACCACTCCGCGACAGCTTGACGGCAGACGGGGACGTGCGCGCCGCATGGCGTGTCGACACCTCCGGACGGCTCACGGTCGAGGTGACGGACGGGGGCGGCCCGACCCGTCCGGTTCCGGCGACCCCCTCGGTGACCGCGCACGGCGGCCGGGGGCTGAACATCATCAGGGCGTTGGCCAAGGACTGGGGCGTACGGGACGACGCCCACGGCGAGGTCACGGTCTGGGTCGTCGTCCAGGACGACACCGACTCGGCCCGCCGCAGCGAGGACTTCGCCTCACGCGTCACGGCACCGGCCGTGTCGCAGATACCGGGCCTGGACTTCGAGGACGCGTTCGACGACCTGGACTGAGGTGGTCGGGGACGCGTACGACGACCAGGACCGAGGTGGTCGGGGACGCGTACGACGACCAGGAGTGAACCGGTCCAGAGGGCGTTCGACGACCTTGAGTGAACCGGTCCGGGTCGCGCTCCACGACCCAGCACTGAACGGTCCAGGACACCTTCGACCATGACTCAGGCCGCCGGCGACCGGTCCACCGACGCCGCGCCGCCCGGCAGCCACGCCCACCCGGCACCGCCCCGCCCGGCACCGCACAGGCCGACCCCCGCCCAGCCCGAACCGGCAGACGCGCACAGGTACGGACCGCCGGCGAACCACCGCATGCCCCCTCCCCACCCCCCGATCCGCGTACCGCCAGGTGGACCCTCCGGTGCGTTGTCCACAGGATCCCGTCGGGCGTCGTACGAACGGCTAGGCTCGCGACCGTACGAAACGAGCCGTAACCGGGAGACACCCACGATGGCCAAGAAGCGACCCCAGACCCAGGCCAAGCGCCCGCAGCCCACGGACGGTGCCCGCGCCGATGGGGACGTCCCGGTCGTCGGCGGCCGGGAGCCCTGCCCCTGCGGCAGCGGCCGCCGCTACAAGGCCTGCCACGGCCGTGCCGCCGCGCACGCGGTGACCGAGCTGGTGCAGCGCCCGTTCGAAGGACTGCCCGACGAGTGCGACTGGGTCGCGCTGCGCGAGCTGGTGCCGGCGGCGACCGTCGAGCTGAAACTCCGGGAGGAACTCCCCGAGGGTGTCCCCTCGGTCACGCTCGCCACGGTGCTGCCGATGGCATGGCCGGCGCTGCGCCGCGACGACGGCTCGATCCTGCTCGGCCTGCAGAACGACACGGCGTCGGGCGACATCAGCCGCGACCTCGCCGACACCCTCCAGCGCGCCCTCACCGCCGAGCCGGGCACCCCGGTCCAGGGCCGCCGGCCGCCCGCCGACGGGCCGCGCCTGCAGGACCTGCTGGATCCCGAGGGCCCCTTCGAGCCCGTCGTGCACAGCGGCTTCGAGTTCTGGGTCCCGGACGCGGAGAACACGACGCCGGAGGTGGCCGCCTCCCTGGAGCGGGCCAACGCCGCGGCGATCCCCACCGTCCGGCTGACCGGCGTGGACGCCGCGTACTGGTGCCAGACCCCCGAGAAGAACCACCTGCGGTGGGTCATGCCGCATCCCGAGGAGCGGCTTCTGGACGCTCTCGCGCGGCTGCACGCGGCCGGCGGGTCGAGCCTCGGCGAGGGCACGCGCCTGGTCGGCTCCTTCCGGGCGCACGGGCTCACGGTGCCGGTCTGGGACCTGCCGAGCGACATGGGCGCGGAGGACGTGGAGAAGCCGGCGGCCGAGTTCGCCGAGCGTCTCGCGACCGCTCTGGCCTCCGACGCGCCGCTCACCGCGGACGAGCGCCGGGCCCGCGGCGGGCTGACCAACCGACAGGTGACCCTCAGCTGACGCGCAGTCCCGGCCCGGCCACCCGGTCGGGCCGGGGCGGACGCCGACCAGGGCCCGACCTCAGGTGACTCCTGTCACAAGTCCCCGCTGCGACCGGCCAATCCGTGTCCGAATAGCCGAGATCGAATTTGCGAACCGCCGATCTCTTGTTACCGTTCCAGTAGCCCGGTTGCTGGTGCATCCCCCGTCGCCAGCAACCGGGTCTTCCCATGTGCGGGTACGTGCGGCGCAACAGGCCGCGAGAGCAACTCCCGTACGGGAGCGGTTAGTTACTGCCATACGAGATCGGTGAGTCACTGCCGCACAGGATCAGTCAGTCACTGCCGCACGGGATCAGTCAGTCACGGCCGGACAGGACCGGCGAGTCACTGTCCGCTCGCGGCCACCTGGTCGCTTCCCGAGCGCAGCAGCAGTGGTCCGCCCCCGTCGCTCCGGGAGAACTCCGCGACCGCCGAGTAGGCGCCCATGTCGCCCGCGACACGCTGCCGTGGGGTGTCACAGACCGCCGGGTCGTCCGCGGCGTCCACCGCGCAGTGCATCTCCACGCTGCGCCCGCCCGGCGCCATGAAGCTCAGGACCCCGGACAGCCTCTCGCCGGTGGCGTTGCGGTAGTAGGTGCGCGCCCAGGTGTCCCGCCCCTGCGTCAGCACACACGTCTGCGCCTCGATGCCGTCCCCGGAGGAGAGTTGGGGGCCGCAGCGGGCGGCGGTGGCGAGGCCGAGGCCCAGCAACCGGGGGCGGGAGGGGACCGCCCGCTTCCCGTCCTCGTGCGCGGGCGGGCGGAGTGCGGCGTGGTCCGCCTCCCCGACCGGCCCGGCGGACGCCACGGCGAGCGGCAGCGCGATGACAGCCGCCACCACGCCCAGGAGCGCGAGCAGCCGCTTCCTGCCGGACTGGGGCCGATCGTCCGCCCGCGCGCCCGTCTGCATTCCCCGTTTCCCGTGTCCCCCAGGACGAATCAGCATGAGGCCGAAGATATCGGCCGATCACGGGCGCACGGTCCGTCGCGCGCCCGACACCCTCAGAACTCGGGCGCGCTCACACCCGTACGAGTGAGGACGTCCACGACCGCGTCCACCACGGCCTCGACATCGGGCACCCAGGGGGAGGCGGAGCCGGGCAGCGGCGCCCGCTCCCAGCGGATTCCACCGTGGCCGGTCTCGGACGGGGGCAGTGCCAGATAGCCGCCCTCGCCATGGAAGCGCAGCGAGCCGGGGACGAAGTCCTTGGCGTACAGCAACTCGCCGAGCTGCTCCATGGAGTACGGCTTCACGAGGATCGCCCAGCGGTGCGGCGCCGCCACGACCGGGCCGAGACGCATGCCCTTCCGGTCGAGCGCCGCCAGGGCGCGCGAGGCGGCGAGGGCGGGCAGGCTCACCGCGCAGGGCGCCTGACCCCCGGTGGCCAGCACGATCGGCGCGGACGGCCGGTTGGTCCACCACCAGCGCACCATGCGCTCGTCGGTGGTGGCCGCGAGCAGCCCGGGGTCGAACGGGTGCGCGCCGGGCACCGTGCACTCCGGGTCGGGACACCCGCAGCGGGCACGCCCCTGCGGGTCCGGTGCCACACCCGGGAGTACGGGCCACTGCCATTCGGTCGCGAAGGTCAGGGCCGCGCTGATCAACTCAGGCGTCCCGTCGCTCCGCCTGGACAGGAGCCTGCGTCGCCTTCCGAGGATCTCGCGCATGAGCGCTCGTTCCTTTCCGTTGCACGCCGGCAACACCGAGGGCCATCACGTCATGTGTCGATCATGTGTCGATCACTTCACTGTGCGTACCTGCTGGCGCATCACACCCCTGTCCTGGACAAGGGGAACCCCTATGGGCCGAGCCTTGGCTGCGTCCGCGTCCATACTGCGCCCACCACGAGCATGGGCGTGGCGTGGGGTGGCGACGCCTGGCGTTTCACCGTCCCGCTCTTACTCGCCGCCTCCACCACGGGAGGATGGGGCTCGGCCGTCGGTGGTTATGACGCCCGGTTGCGGTGCCAGGTTCCGGGTGGCCGCCAACCACCCCCGGCCTTCACCGAGTACGTACCCATCACGACCGTTGTGACGCTCCGTTGAACAAGGCCAGTCGACCGCAATACAACGGTCCTTGAGGCTATTTTAAGCCAACTTTGCTGTGCCGTAAGGGGGGAGAACCTGCATCCCGGACACCAGGAATCCCAGCAGGACAATGCTGGACATCCCCTCCTGAGTGCGTGTACATGTGGAGCCACCGCTAGCGGCGCAGATTGACATGGGGGTTTGCGATGCTATCGAGCGATACGCTCCGGCCCGAAGGCCGGACGACATGAACGCCCCTCACCCTCCGAAAGTGGCCGGAATCGATTCAACGGTTCCCCCGCCCACCCACACTGTCGCGCCGACGCCTGCCGCCACGGAAGCCCCCTCGGCCGCCCTCTCCGACTCCACCGGCCCGTCCGGCCCCGGAGCGCTCCTCCAGGACCGGCTCGCCGGCTGGGTCTCCGATCTGACGACGCTCCACGAACTGACCGAACGCCTGGCCCGCACCGGCTCCCTCGCCGAAGCGCTCCAGGAAACGCTGCGCGCCGGAGCCGCCCTGGTGGGTGCCCGGCGCGGTCTCGTCGTACTGGAACCGCGCGACGGGCTCGGCCCGGACACCACGATCGGCCTGGGCCTGGGCCGCGCCGACCTCGGGCACATCGAGACCGTGCCGCGCAGTTCCCTGTCGTACGGCAGGATCCTCGACGGGCTGCCGGGCGGGGAGCGCGGGATCGTCGAGCCCGACCTGTTCTCTGAGGACGGGCTCGACCCCCGCCACCGCGATGTGGCCGCCCGCCTCGGCTACGCCGCGAGCTACGCACTCCCCCTGTCCACCGAGGCCGCCGGCCGCCTCGGCGCCGCCGTCTGGCTCTACGACGAACCGGCCGAGCCGGTCGAACGCCAGCGCCACCTCGTCGGCCTGTACGCCCACTACGCCACCGAGCACCTGGCGCGCATGGTGGAGATCGAGCGCACGCGCGCGTGCATGGCGACGATCACCGAGGAGCTCCTGCCCGCCCGGCTGCCCCGCATCCCCGGCGTCCAGCTCGCCGCACGCCGCCGCACGAGCCCGCGCGGAGGCGGCGACTGGTACGACGCGCTGCCGCTGCCCGACGCCGCGCTCGGGCTCGCCGTCGGGTCCGTCACCGGTTCGGGGCCGGGCGCGGTCGCCGCGACGGGCCGGCTGCGGGCCTCCCTGCGCGCGTACGCCGTGATGGAGGGCGAGGACCCGGTGGCGGTCCTCTCCGATCTGGAGCTGCTGCTGAGACTCACCGAGCCCGCCCGTTCGGCCACCGCCCTGTTCGCGTACTGCGAGCCCGCGCTGCGCAAGCTGACGCTCGCCGGGGCGGGGCACAGCCCGCCGCTGGTGATCGGCCCCAGACGCACCGAGTTCGTGGAGACCTCGCTGTCGGCGCCCCTGGGCATGCTGGCCTGCTGGGAGGCACCGAGCATCGAACTGACCGCGGAGCCCGGCGAGACCGTGCTGCTCTACACCGACGGCCTGCTCGAGCGCACCGGCGACCCCATGGACCGCGCCTTCGCCCGGCTGCACGCGGCGGCCGCGAGTGTGCCGAGGCCGCTGCGCATCGACCCGGGTGCGGTCGCCGACCACATCCTGCGGACGGTGCTCCCGGACGGGCTCGGCGAGGCCGACAGCACGGAGGACGTGGTGCTGCTGGCGGCCCGCTTCGAGTGAGCCGCCGCCCACGCCGGGTGACGGTCTCTTCCTGCCCGGGACCCCTTCTGTACGACCGTACGATGGGGGTGGCCCAGTGCCGTATCCAAGGAGGATGACCGTGGCGGACGAGCTCACGTCTGAAACGCCGGAGACCCCGGAGCTTCAGGACGAGAACGAAGAGCCGATCAAGCAGCGCAAGAACGGCCTGTACCCGGGTGTGTCCGACGAGCTGGCCGAGAACATGAAGTCGGGCTGGGCCGACACCGGGCTGCGCGACCTGAAGCCGATCGCCCAGGCCGCCGAGACCGCCGCCCGCCGCGCCGCGCTGTCCGCGCGCTTCCCGGGCGAGCGTCTGGTGATCCCCGCGGGCAACCTGAAGACCCGCTCGAACGACACGGAGTACCCCTTCCGCGCCTCCGTCGAGTACGCGTATCTCACCGGCAACCAGACCGAGGACGGCGTCCTGGTCCTGGAGCCCACCTCCGACGGCCACCGCGCGACCCTCTGTCTGCTGCCCCGCTCCGACCGGGAGAACGGCGAGTTCTGGCTCTCCGGCCAGGGCGAGCTGTGGGTGGGCCGCCGCCACTCGCTCACCGAGGCGGAGAAGCTGTACGGCATCCCGGCCTCGGACGTGCGCGAGCTGCCCCAGAGGCTGAAGGAGGCCAGTGGCCCGGTCCGCGTGGTGCGCGGGTACGACGCGGGCATCGAGACCGCGCTGCACGACAAGGTCACCGCCGAGCGGGACGACGAGCTGCGGGTCTTCCTCTCCGAGATGCGCCTGGTCAAGGACGCGTTCGAGATCGGCGAACTGCAGAAGGCGGTCGACTCGACCGTGCGCGGTTTCGAGGACGTGGTGAAGGTCCTCGACAAGGCGGAGGCGACCTCCGAGCGTTACATCGAGGGCACGTTCTTCCTCCGTGCGCGTGTGGAGGGCAACGACGTGGGCTACGGCACCATCGCCGCGGCCGGACCGCACGCCTGCACGCTGCACTGGGTGCGCAACGACGGCCCGGTCCGCTCGGGAGACCTGCTCCTGCTGGACGCGGGCGTGGAGACGCACACGTACTACACCGCCGATGTCACGCGGACCCTGCCGGTCAACGGCCGCTTCAGCGAGATCCAGAAGAAGATCTACGACGCGGTGTACGAGGCCCAGGAGGCCGGTATCGCGGCGGTGAAGCCGGGCGCCAAGTACCGGGACTTCCACGACGCCGCGCAGCGCGTGCTCGCCGAGCGGCTCGTCGAGTGGGGCCTCGTCGAGGGCCCGGTGGAGCGGGTCCTGGAGCTGGGCCTGCAGCGCCGCTGGACCCTGCACGGCACGGGCCACATGCTCGGCATGGACGTCCACGACTGCGCGGCCGCGCGGACCGAGACCTATGTGGAGGGTGTCCTGGAGCCCGGCATGGTGCTCACGGTGGAGCCGGGCCTGTACTTCCAGGCGGACGATCTGACCGTCCCGGAGGAGTACCGCGGCATCGGCGTCCGCATCGAGGACGACATCCTGGTCACCGAGGACGGCAACCGGAACCTCTCGGCGGGCCTGCCGCGCCGCTCCGACGAGGTCGAGCAGTGGATGGCGTCCCTGAAGGGCTGACACGCGAACTTACACGCGAGCGTCGGGTGCGAAGGGCCGGGTACCGCTGCGGTGCCCGGCCCTTCGTATGAGGTCCGGGGTCCCTCGGCTCGGTTCCGCGAACGCGGCGGATGAGGCAGGGAACGGCCACAGAGGTGGTGAACTCCGGCCTTTCGGCGTCGAGTTCGTCGAGCATGCGCTCGTGCGGCGGCGGCAGGTCTCGGCCGTGAAGAACTCCACGCAACACGGTCCGGCAGGGCACTACACCGCCATCAGCGGAGAGTCGTTGCGCCACTTGAGGATCTTGTCGAAGCTCACCACCGCGCCGCCCCGGCCCGGCTTGTTGCCGATGTGCACATGGTCGGCGAGTTCCTCGATGAGACCCAGGCCACGACCGTGCTCGGCGTCCGCGCGCACCGGGCGGGTCACCGTACGAGGTCTGCCGGCGGGGAAACCCGGGCCCGAGTCGGCGACTTCGATGCGGCACTTCTCGCCGTCGAGGTAGGCCGTGACCCGGTACGCCTCCGACACACCGCCGTTCGCAGTGTCGCCCCCGTGCTCGACCGCGTTGGCGCAGGCCTCGCTCAGAGCGACGGAAAGGTCGTAGGAGATGTCCGGATCGACACCCGCGGTCTCCATCGTGCCCAGCAGGAGTCGTCGGGCGAGCGGCACGCTCGCAGCTTCGCGCCGCAGATGGAGTGACCACCAGATGCTCATGCTCCAGCCTCCTGGCCGCGGCTCGACATACCGTTACGTATTGCCACGCCTGCCGGGGGGCAATCGCCCGATTGTCGACTTCCCGCTCGTTCGGCGGATGCGCCGGGGCGGGGGTCGGGTGTATGCGGGGACAGCTCGAGGACGGGCCACCAGAACGTGATCTTCCCGGATCACTGTTCTGATTACCACATTTACGTCATCTTGCGGACCTGCCGTACGGCCCCGCCGAGCCCAGTGGGATGATGAGGCCGCCATGAGTGCCCCCCACCCGCGCACGGCGCGCACCGGATGCGATCTCCGGATTCTGCGGGCCGCGGTGTTCGCCGCGGTCTGCGTCGTGCTGGCCGCGGCCGGGCACGGGCTGGCCTCCTGCGCCACGGTCCCGCTGTGGACGCTGGGCGCCGGCCTGCTCGGCACGTTCGCCGTCGCCGCGCTGCTCGCCGGGCGGGAGCGCTCCCTGCCGGGCATCGCGGCGGTCCTCGCGGTGGGCCAGGTCGTGCTGCACACGCTGTTCGGGCTCGGACAGCACTCCGGCGCCATGGCGTCCAAGGCGATGTCCACGGCCGACGCCGCACTCGTGGCCCGGGCCGCGCACCTGATGTGCGGCGCCACCGCGGCTACGATCTCGCCCGCACACGCCCAGAAGATCCTCTCCGACGCGCGGCTCGCCACGGCGGCGGACACGGCCGCCGCACACCACCCGGCCGACGCTCTGTCGGCCGCCGGCTCGTGGTGGTCGGTCCTGCCGTCCCTGCCCATGCTGCTCGGGCACGTCCTCGCGGCCGTCGCCGCCGGGTGGGTGCTGCGCCGTGGGGACATGGCGCTGCTGCGGCTCATGCGACTGTCGGCGCACGGGGCCGCGGAGGGGGCGCTCGTACGATCCCTGCGCTCGTCGTTCGCCCTCGCGCGCGCCCTCCTGGCCGGGCTCCCCGGCGCGCCCGGCGCGGGGCCGCGCGCCCCGCGCACCGTCTTCCTGCTGCCGCCGAAGCCGCGGACGACCACGCTGCAGCACACGGTGGTCCGGCGCGGACCGCCCTCCTCCCGTCCGTTCGTACTCGCTGCCTGACGCGACCGCACCACTCCACCCGTCCGTACGGGAGAGGCTGCCGTCGCGCGGCACGCGCGCGTGCCCACACGAAGGAACCGGCCACGGCCGCGATCACCCTTGCGCACGCGTATCTCTCTTCGTCAACGGACTCTCACTCGAAGTGGAGTGGTCTCAAGCCATGAAGGACATCAAGGGTTCCCTGAAGGGCTCCCGCATCGCCGTCGCCGGTGCCGCCGCCGCATCGGCCGTACTCGTCCTGTCCGCGCCCGCCTTCGCGCACGTGACCGTGCAGCCGGAGGGTCAGGCCGCCAAGGGCGGTTACGCGGTCGTCGACTTCAAGGTCCCGAACGAGCGGGACGACGCCTCGACCACCAAGCTCGAGGTCAGCCTCCCGACCGACCACCCGCTGGCCTCGGTGATGCCCCAGCCGGTCGACGGCTGGAACGTGCAAGTCACCAAGTCCAAGCTCGCCAAGCCGCTCACGATGCACGGCCGGCAGATCAACGAGGCTGTGTCCAAGGTCACCTGGACCGCCACCGGCAAGGGCATCGAGCCGGGCTACTTCCAGAAGTTCCCGCTCTCGGTCGGCCAGCTACCCGAGGACACCGGCCAGCTCGTCTTCAAGGCCCTCCAGACGTACTCCGACAACGAGGTGGTGCGCTGGATCGAGCCGCAGAAGGAGGGTCAGGACGAGCCCGAGAACCCCGCCCCGGTGCTCGAGCTGGCCTCCGCCTCCTCCTCCGGCCACCACGGCTCCACGGCCGAGGACGCCTCCGACACCACTTCGCCCGCCAAGGACACCGCCGCCGGCACCTCCTCCGGCGGCACCGACACCACCGCCCGAGTCCTCGGGGTCGTCGGCATCGTCGTCGGCGCGGCGGGCGTGGCGTACGGCGTCCTGGCCGGCCGCCGGCGCACCACCGACGCCTGAGCTCCACCTCGCCTCCGGGCACGCGCAGGGGTCGTACGACAGCGCGGTGACGCGACACGTGCGGCCCCGGCACACCCCTAAGCACTGACATCTGGGACATTTCTCTATGCGCACCAAGCAGACGTTCGCAGCGGCGGCGCTCCTCGCCACCGCCGCGCTCACCCTCACCGCCTGCGGGTCCGGCGACAGCGGCGACAAGCCGGTCGCCGTCGTCTCCGCGGAGCCCGGCTCCGACAAGGCCGGAACGGTGCTGGACCAGCCGTTCGAGAAGCCGGACCTCGCCCTCACCGACACCCACGGCAAGAAGTACGACCTCCGTGCGCAGACCAAGGACAGGCCGACGCTGATCTACTTCGGCTACACCCACTGCCCCGACGTCTGCCCGCTGACGATGAACAACCTCGCCGTCGCCAAGAAGGAGGTGGACCGGAGCAAGCAGCTGACCCAGGCGCAGAAGGACTCGCTGCGCATCGTCTTCGTCACCACCGACCCGGAGCGCGACACCCCCTCGGCGCTCGGCACCTGGCTCAAGGGCATCGACCCGTCCATCGTGGGCCTGACCGGCGACTTCTCCACCATCCAGGCCGGCGCCCGCACCCTCGGCATCAGCATCGAGCCGCCGAAGAAGGAGAAGGACGGCAAGATCGTCTCCACCCACGGCACCCAGGTCATCGCGTTCTCGCCGAAAACCAACGGGGGCTACGTGGTCTACGGCCAGGACGCCACCGTCGACGACTACATCCGCGACATACCCAAGATCATCAAGGGGGAGAACCCGTGAGCCGCCGCCTCGGCGGCCCCGCCGCGATGCTGGCGGCGGGGATGGTCCTCGCCGGCTGCGGCGGGCTGGTGCTCGCCGGCTGCGGCGGCTCGGGCGGCTCCCCCGCCAAGCCGGAACTGAAGGTCACCGGCGCCTACATGCCCCAGCCCGTCACCGCCGACATGGCGGCCGGCTTCTTCGCCGTCACCAACTCCGGCGGCGCCGACACCCTCACCTCCGTCACCAGCGGTATCGCCGGCGACGTCACGCTGCACTCCACCAAGGGCGGCGCGATGGAGGAGGAGAATTCGTTCGCCGTGCCCGCGCACGGCGAGCTGGACTTCACCAGCGGTGGCAACCACCTCATGTTCGAAAAGCTCAGCCACAAGCCGAAACAGGGCGACAAGGTGTCCGTACAGCTCCACTTCGCGAAGTCCGGAACGGTCACCGTCGAGATGCCCGTGAAGCCGGCGACGTACAACCCGAAGACCGGCCACTGAGGGAGGCATCACCGTGACGCAGGCCATCGCTCCCGGCGGGCGCGCCGTCCCGAGCACCATCCATACGGCGTCCCGGCGCACGGTCCGCATCCGCGCGGCCCGCCTGCTGCTGACGCTGCTGCTCGCCGTCGCGGGCGGGCTGTTCACCGGGGCCGCGCCCGCCGCCGCGCACGCCGCGCTGCTCGGCAGCGACCCCGCGCAGGGAGTGGTGGTCGACAAGGCGCCCACCCAGGTCACGCTCACCTTCTCCGAGCAGGTCGCCTTCTCGGACAGCTCGCTGCGCGTCCTCGACCCCCGAGGGCAGCGCGTCGACACCGGGAAGCCGACCAACCTCAGCGGCACGACCTACGGCGTGCAGCTGCGGCCGGGGCTCCCGGGCGGCACCTATACCGTCACCTACCAGGTGGTGTCCGCCGACAGCCACCCCGTCTCCGGAGCCTTCACCTTCTCCGTCGGCGCCCCCTCCGCGACCACGGTCTCCGCCTCCGGTCCGACCGTGGGCGGCGGGGTCGTCGGCACCCTCTACGGGATCGGGCGGTACGTCTCCTACGCCGGGTACGTCGTGCTGATCGGCGGAGCGGCCTTCGTACTTGCCTGCTGGCAGCGGGGCGCCGGGGTGCGGGCCGTGCAGCGGCTCGTCGTCTCCGGGTGGGTGGCGCTGACCTCGGCCACGCTCGCGCTGCTGCTCCTGCGCGGCTCGTACACCGGCTCGGGCAAGGTCGCCGACATCTTCGACCTGTCCCTGATCGGGCAGGTGCTGCAGACCAAGGCGGGGGCGGCGCTGGTGTCGCGGCTGCTGCTGCTCGCGGCCGGGGCGCTGTTCATCGCGGTGCTGTTCGGGGCCTATGTGAGGCGGGACGCGGAGGAGGCGGCCGCCGAGGCGGATGCCGGGGAGAGCGCCCCCGGTGCGGATGCCGGGGAGGGCGCCGTCGACCCGTCCGCCGAGAGGCGGGACCTCACCTTCGGGCTCGCCATCGGCGGAACCGTGATCGCGGCGGGGCTCGCGGCGACCTGGGCGATGGCCGAACACGCCTCGACCGGCATCCAGACCGGCATCGCGATGCCCGTCGACGTCCTGCACCTGCTGGCGGTCGCCGCCTGGCTGGGCGGCCTCGCCACGCTGCTCGTCGCGCTGTACCGGGCGCCGTCGATCGGGACGACGGCCGTGCGGCGCTTCTCGCGCCTCGCGTTCGGCAGCGTCGTGACACTGGCCGCGACCGGGGTCTACCAGTCCTGGCGCCAGGTCGGCTCCTGGTCGGCGCTGACCGGGACGACGTACGGGCAGCTGCTGCTCGTCAAGGTCGGCCTGGTCGCCGTCCTCATCGGGATCGCGTGGATCTCGCGGCGGTGGACGGCGCGGCTGGCGGACGCTCCGGCCGACGTCGCGGAGGACACGGCCAAGAAGAGGCGGGCGACTGTCGCGGCGCAGACGTCGGCATCGGCATCGGCATCGGCATCGGCATCGGCATCGGCCGAGCAGATGTCGGCCAAGGCGAGCGGGTCGGAAGTCTCCCACTCGGAAGGCGCCACCCGTCCGGCCGGAGCGTCCGGCAAGGCGTCCGCAGGGTCCGGTGACTCCGAGCGTGCCGCCCAGCTCGCCCGGCAGCGGGCCGCCGTGGCCGCCGCTCGCGCCAAGCGGGTCCGGGACGCCGACCCCGTCCGTACCGGGCTGAGGCGCTCCGTCCTCGCCGAGGCGGCCGTCGCCGTCGTCCTGCTCGCCGTCACCACCGCGCTGACCACCACGGAACCCGGGCGCACGGAAGAGGCTGCCAAGGCGGTCACCGCCTCCTCCGCATCGCAGCCCTCCGAGTCCCTGTCCCTGAAGATCCCCTTCGACACGGGCGGCCAGGACGGCAAGGGCACCGTGCGGCTCACCCTCGACCCGGCCCGCGTCGGCGGCAACCTGCTGCACGTCTACGTGACGCGCCCGAACGGCAAGGCCTTCGACGTTCCGGAGGTGAAGGTCGCCTTCACGCTTCAGGCCAAGAACATCGGACCGCTGCCGATCGCGCCCGACCACGTCGCCACCGGCCACTGGTCGGCGAGCGGTGTCCAGATCCCCATGGCGGGCGACTGGAAGATCGAGGTGACCGTGCGGACCTCCGACATCGACCAAGTGACCGTGAACAAGAACGCGCAGATCGGCTGAACCCCACGATGGCTGACCCCCAGTCCACCGACACCACCACCCCCAGAGCGGCCATCACACGGCGACGGCTCCTCGGGACCGCGGGCGCCACCGGCCTCGCGCTCGGGGCCGCGGGCGGGGCCGCCGGATATGCCGCCGCGCCCGCCGAGAAGAACGCTCCGCTGTCCTCGCTGGGCGCGGACCGGGTGATGTTTCACGGGAAACATCAGCCCGGCATCACCGATGCCCTCCAGGCCCGCGGCCACCTCGTCGCCTTCGACCTGGTGGCGGGCGCCGGCCGCAAGGAGGCCGCCGCGCTGCTGCGCCGCTGGTCCACCACCGCCGAGCGGCTGATGGGGGGCGAACCGGCCGCGCACGACGACACCGACGTCGCCCGTGACGCCGGCCCCTCCTCCCTGACGATCACGTTCGGCTTCGGGCACAGCTTCTTCTCCCGCACCGGACTGGAGAATCAGCGCCCGGACGCCCTGGACCCGCTGCCCGACTTCTCCTCCGACCACCTCGACAAGTCCCGCAGCGAGGGCGACCTGTGGGTGCAGATCGGTGCCAACGACGCGCTCGTCGCCTTCCACGCCCTGCGCGCGATCCAGAAGGACGCGGGCGGCGCGGCCCGGCTGCGCTGGCAGATGAGCGGCTTCAACCGCTCGCCGGGCGCGACCGCGCGCCCCATGACCGTCCGCAACCTCATGGGGCAGGTCGACGGCACCCGCAACCCCAAGCCCAGCGACGCCGACTTCGACCAGCACATCTTCGTGCCCGCGTCCGGCGACCCGGCGTGGATGGCGTACGGCTCCTACGCGGTCGTACGCCGCATCCGCATGCTCCTCGACGACTGGGAGAAGCTCTCGCTCAAGGCCCAGGAGGAGGTCATAGGCCGCCGCAAGTCCGACGGGGCACCGCTCAGCGGCGGCTCCGAGACCACCGAGATGGACCTGGAGAAGGCCAGTGCCGACGGCAAGCTGGTCGTCCCGATCAACGCCCACGCACGGATCACCCGGCCCGACCAGAACGGGGGCGCGGCGATGCTCCGCCGACCGTTCTCCTACCACGACGGTTTCGACGCGGACGGGACACCGGACGCGGGCCTGCTCTTCATCTGCTGGCAGGCGGATCCGCTGCGCGGCTTCGTGACCGTGCAGCGCAAGCTCGACCGGGGGGACGCGCTGTCGCAGTACATCCGCCACGAGGCGAGCGGCCTGTTCGCGGTGCCGGGCGGCGCGGCGAAGGGGGAGTACGTGGGACAGCGGCTGCTGGAGGGGTAGGGCCTGTCTTCCTCGGATCTGGTCGGCTGGGGCAGGCCCTCGATGGGGTGCCATTTCCCCAGGTGCGAGCCGAGCGTCGGCACGGCGCATTAGGGTGAGGACATGCCAGCCAGCTATGCGTATCTCGGTCCCGAGGGCACCTTCACCGAGGTCGCCCTCCGTACGCTGCCCGAGTCCGCGACCCGTGAGCTCGTCCCGATGGTGTCCGTCCCGGCGGCGCTCGATGCCGTCCGCAGCGGCGAGGCCGAGGCCGCCTTCGTGCCGATCGAGAACTCGGTGGAGGGCGGCATCACCACCACGCTCGACGAACTGGTCGCGGGCGAGCCGCTGATGATCTACCGCGAGGTGCTCCTGTCGATCACCTTCGCGCTGCTCGTCCGCCCCGGCACGAAGCTCTCCGAGATCAAGACGGTCACCGCGCACCCGGCCGCCCAACCCCAGGTGCGCAACTGGCTGAAGACCAACCTCCCGGACGCCGTCTGGGAGTCGGCGGCGTCGAACGCGGACGGCGCCCGCCTGGTCCAGGAGGGCCGCTACGACGCGGCGTTCGCGGGTGAGTTCGCCGCCGCCCGCTACGGCCTTGAGGCGCTGGAGACCGGCATCCACGACGCGGAGAACGCGCAGACGCGGTTCGTGCTGGTCGGCCGGCCCGCCCGGCCGGCGGCACCGACGGGCGCGGACAAGACCTCCGTCGTGCTGTGGCAGCGTGACGACCACCCCGGTGGGCTGCGCGACCTGCTGGGCGAGTTCGCCGTGCGGGGCATCAACCTGATGCTGCTCCAGTCCCGCCCGACGGGAGCCGGCATCGGGAACTACTGCTTCTGCATCGACGCCGAGGGCCATATCTCGGACCGTCGGGTCGCCGAGGCGCTGATGGGGCTGAAGCGGATCTGTCTGCAGGTTCGGTTCCTCGGCTCGTACCCGCGTGCGGACATCGAGCCGGACGCCGTGCGGGCCCCGCTGCCGGGGACGTCGGACGACGAGTTCGTGTCGGCCGCGGACTGGGTGGCGCGCTGCCAGGACGGCCGGTTCTAGCGTCTCGTCCTACCTGCAGATTTTCGTTGTCCACAGAAGTTATCCACAGGCAGCCTTCTCGATCTGGGGACAAGTCGACAGCACGGCATCAGTGAGTCGACAAATCGCTCTACGGACCCCCCATCCGTCCACCATCGCGTACGCCACAGTTGTCCACCTGTTTCTTTCGATCAACCCGTTGGAGCGACCCCTTTCCACCCGAAAGTGCGGATGACGGCGGTTTGAACCAGGAATTCTCCGCTCCCCGCAGAGCTTTCGGAATGATCACCTCCGGTGTCCACAGATCTTCCACACAGCCTGTGGATAACCCTTCGGGGCCTGTGGACGCCTGTGGACGAGCGGACCAGAAATCCGGGTCAGCTCAAGGAAGTCGGGTCAACGGTCCCTTGACGAGCTGCCCCTTTCCGGCGACCGGCGCTCTTTTGTTGACACATGGGTAATTGCCCCATAACGGAACCATGCCCCGTGGATCGGAATACGCGGTCGTGTCCCGGAACTCCGCACCGGTAGCCTTGAGGGGTGATTGACCTTCGCCTGCTCCGTGAGGACCCCGACCGTGTTCGCGCCTCCCAGCGCGCCCGTGGTGAGGACGTCGCGCTCGTCGACGCCCTCCTCTCCGCCGACGAGCGGCGCAGGTCGTCCGGCGTCCGCTTCGATGAACTCCGCTCCGAGCAGAAGGCGCTCGGCAAGCTGATCCCCAAGGCCACCGGTGACGGCAAGGCCGAGCTGCTGAAGAAGGCGAGCCAGCTGGCCGCCGACGTCAAGGCCGCCGACGCCGAGCAGCACGAGGCCGACGAGGAGACCAAGCGGCTCCTGCTCCAGCTGGGCAACCTGGTCCACCCGGACGTCCCGGTCGGCGGCGAGGAGGACTTCGTCGTCCTGGAGACGCACGGCACCATCCGCGACTTCGCCGCCGAGGGCTTCGAGCCCAAGGACCACCTGGAGCTCGGCGAGGCGCTCGGCGCGATCGACGTGGAGCGCGGCGCGAAGGTCTCCGGCTCGCGCTTCTACTACCTGACGGGTGTCGGCGCCCTGCTGGAGCTGGCGCTCGTCAACGCGGCCATCGCGCAGGCCACGGAGGCCGGGTTCACCCCGATGCTGACGCCGGCCCTGGTCCGCCCGCGCGCCATGGAGGGCACGGGCTTCCTCGGCCAGGCCGCCGAGAACGTGTACCACCTGGAGAAGGACGACTTCTACCTGGTCGGCACCTCCGAGGTCCCGCTCGCGGCGTACCACATGGACGAGATCATCGACGCGGACAAACTGCCGCTGCGTTACGCGGGCTTCTCGCCGTGCTTCCGCCGCGAGGCCGGCACCTACGGCAAGGACACGCGGGGCATCTTCCGCGTGCACCAGTTCGACAAGGTCGAGATGTTCTCGTTCATCGACCCCGAGGACGCCGAGAACGAGCACAAGCGGCTCCTGGAGTGGGAGAAGCAGTGGCTGACCTCCCTCGAGCTGCCGTTCCAGGTCATCGACGTGGCGACCGGTGACCTCGGCGCGTCGGCGTCGCGGAAGTACGACTGCGAGGCCTGGATCCCGACCCAGGGCAAGTACCGCGAGCTGACCTCGGCCTCCAACTGCGACACCTTCCAGGCGCGCCGGCTGGCGGTCCGCATGCGGGACGGCAAGAAGGTGCAGCCGCTGGCGACGCTGAACGGCACGCTGTGCGCCGTACCGCGCACCATCGTGGCGATCCTGGAGAACCACCAGCTGGCCGACGGCTCGGTGCGGGTGCCCGAGGTCCTGCGCCCCTACCTGGGCGGCCGGGAGCTGCTGGAGCCCGTGGCCAAGTGAGCACGGGAGAACATGCCGGTTTTCCGTCCACCCTTCCCTACAAGCTGATCGCGACCGACCTCGACGGGACGCTCCTGCGCTCCGACGAGACGGTCTCGGAGCGCACACGTGAGGCGCTCGCCGCGGCCACCGCGGCGGGCGCCGCGCACATCGTCGTCACCGGGCGCGCGGTCCCCTGGACGCGCCCCGTCCTCGACGACCTCGGCTACCGGGGCCTCGCCGTGTGCGGCCAGGGAGCGCAGGTCTACGACGCGGGCGAGCACCGTCTGCTGACGTCGGTGACGCTGGACCGGCAGATAGCGGGTCTGGCCCTGGCCAAGATCGAGGCGGAGGTGGGCCCGCTGCTGCTGGCGGCGAGCCGGGACGGCCTGGAGGGGGAGGTCCTGGTCGGCCCCGGCTACCGGGTGCATGACGGGCCGCTGCCGTACCAGCCGATCAAGGACGCGGCGGACCTGTGGTCGGCGCCGCTGAACAAGGTCTACCTCCAGCACCCGACCCTGAGCGACGACGAACTCGCCGAGGCGGCGCAGCAGGCCGCCGGCGGTCTCGTCGGGGTGACCATGGCGGGCGAGGGCATCGTGGAGATCCTCCCCCTCGGCCTGAGCAAGGCGACGGGCCTGTCCCTGGCGGCACGCCGCCTCGGTGTGAAGGCCGCGGAGACGATCGCCTTCGGCGACATGCCCAACGACATACCGATGTTCGCGTGGGCGGCCCACGGTGTGGCCATGGCCAACGCGCACACGGAGCTGAAGGAGGTCGCGGACGAGATGACGCTGACCAACGACGAGGACGGCATCGCGGTGGTGCTGGAGCGGTTGCTGGGCTAGGGCCTGCCTTCCGGATCAGCTCTGCGTCGCGGGGGCCCTGGTCGAGGGTCCGGGAAGCCGGACTGCGCGACTTTTATTCAGTGGCGCCCGATTCGGCGAACGGGCACAGTAGTCATGTTCGCGACGCCGGATCAGATCGGCGCCACGTTCTGGGAGAGGAGCTGGGCGATGTCCATGCACGACAGTACGCCGAGCTCCCTGCAGGGCAGCCCGCGGCGGGCTCCGGAGTAGTTGCCTCTCCGTCGAGCCCGCCCCGCACGGGGAGCTGCCCGGGGCGGCCGCTTCGAGCGCGCGAGCACCCTCGCGTGGGCCGCCCACCCGGAGGATTGGCCGAGTGGAAAGGCACCGGCTTGCTAAGTCGTGGTCGGGGTCAACCCCCGCGCGCGTTCGATCCGCGCATCCTCCGCAGAACCTGACCGCTACCGGCGCCGCCACCTGCGGCGCCGCGCCTTGCTGAAGAACCAGCCGGCGGGCGGCTCGTCCGAGCGCCACGGCTGGGGGGCGGGCGCCTCGTTGCGCCAGCGCGCTGCCAGCATCCGGGCGCGCGCGGACGGTTCCCTGGTCGACGCGGACCGTATGAAGTCCTCGTCGAACTCGACGCCGTCCCAGGTCTCCCCGGCCTCGTCCGCAGTCATCCCCGGTCCTTTCCGCTGCTGTGCGTCCCCTTTGCCCAGTGTGCCGAGGCAGGTGTGAAACCCCTGTCAAAAAAGGCTTCGAAAAGAGAAAGAAGACCGGGGCCCCGTCGAGGCCCCGGCTCCAGCCCCGCAGGGACTGTCACTCCTCGCCCGCCAGCGTCAGCGTCCGCAGCTTCTGCCCCGCGTACCAGGTGGCGGCCACGGTCACCACGACCAGCAGGACCGTGGCGGCGGGCAGCCCCACGTCCGAGGTGACCAGGGAGCTGTCGGAGACCTTGTGCGCCACGGCCAGCGACCACTGCTGGACGCTGAGCGTGCGCGCCCCGGAGACCAGCGAGCCGAAGAGCGCCTCCCAGACCAGCGCGTAGACCAGGCCGAACACCACCGCGTGCCGGCTCACCGTGCCGAGCAGCAGGAACAGCGCGGCGTAGGCGATGGAGGAGACGAGCGCCGCCACGGTGTAGGCGACCGCGATCTGCTGGCCGTTGCCGTTGAGGATCAGGCCCGCGATGAACGTGGGCAGCGCGGAGAACGCCATGGTGACGGCGATCGCGACGATCAGCTTGGTGAAGATGATCGTGGACCGCTTCACCGGCTTGGCCAGCAGGTACACCACCGAGCCGTCGTCGATCTCGGGCCCGATCGCGCCGGTGCCCGCGATGACGCCGATGATCGGGACCATGGTGGCCAGGGCGAACCCGCCGAGGACGTCGTGGGCGACCTGGTCGTCGGCGCCGGTCAGCGCCCGGACGACCGCGGAGATCACGATCAGCAGGACGGGCAGCGCGCCGAGAATGAGGGCCCGGCGGCGGCCGAGCAGGCCGCGGTAGGTGAGGCGGGCGACTGTGGGGTCGTACATTTCGGCCTCCTACGCCGCGACCAGATACGAGAAGACGGACTCGAGGGACTCGTCGGACGGCGAGACCGTGAGCAGCCGGATGCCGTGCTCGCGCGCGACCTTCGGCAGCAGCGTCGTGAACCGGCCGAAGTCGATCGCCTGGATGCGCAGGGCGCCCTCGGTGAGATCGACCTCGATACCGGAGGTCGACGGGTCGGCGATCAGTGCGGCGGCGAGTGCCCGGTCGTCGCTGGAACGCACCAGGTAGCGGTGCGGGCGGTCGGTCATCAGGCGGCGGATCTTACGGAAGTCGCCGCTCGCCGCGTGCCGTCCGGCGACGATCACCTCGATGTGCGAGGCCAACTGCTCGACCTCTTCGAGGATGTGGGAGGAGAACAGCACGGTGCGGCCCTCGGCTCCCATACGCCGCAGCAGCTCCATGAGTTGCATGCGCTGGCGCGGGTCCATGCCGTTGAACGGCTCGTCGAGCAGCAGCAGCGACGGGTCGTGCACGAGCGCGGAAGCCATCTTCACGCGCTGCCGCATGCCCTTGGAGTACGTGGAGATCTTCCGGTCCTGCGCGTACTCCATCTCGACCGTGGCAAGGGCCCGTTGGGCGGCCTTGGCGCCGAGTCCGTGCAACTCGGCGTTGGCGACGACGAATTCGCGGCCCGTGAGGAAGTCGTACATCGCCTCCCGCTCGGGGACGATGCCGATGTGCCGGTAGATCTCCTCGTTGCGCCACACCGGCCGGCCGTCGAGGGTGACGGAGCCGGTGGAGGGGGCGAGGAAGCCGCCCATCATGTTGATGAGGGTGGACTTCCCAGCGCCGTTCGGGCCCAGCAGGCCGGTGACTCCGGGGCCGATGGTCATCGTGACGTCGTTGACGGCGACCACGTTGCCGAACCAGCGGGAGACGTGGTCGATGGTGAGCGTGGTCACAGTCCGACCTTTCGGTAGCGGCGCGTCAGCAGGCCGTAGCTGCCGGCGATGAGTCCGAGGACGACGAGGAGGAAGACGACCCCCTGCGCGGTCGAGGGTCCGTGCCCGCCGGGGAAGGACGAGTTCGCGCCGAGGAAGGCGGTCTGCACCCCGTCGATGAGGGTGATGGGCGAGAACAGGCCCATCCACACCAGGGCCGTGGAGTTGCCCGAGTGGACGTCCGCTATCGCCTGGATGGTCGAGACGGCTCCGTAGGAGATGGTCAGGACGGCGATGACGGCGGCGATACCGAAGCCGCGCCGGGGCGTCGCCGCCGCGATGACGAGACTGATCCCGGAGAACAGCAGGGCGAGCAGGGCCACGGAGACCAGCCCTTCGGCGAATCCCTTGGTCTGGTGGGCGAAGTCCAGCTTGGCGAGCAGTGCGCCCACGTAGAGGACGAGCAGGGGCGCGGCCGTCAGGATGAACATCGCCGAGGCCAGCGCCGCGTACTTGGCGCGCACGTAGTCGGCGGTCTCGATGGGGCGGGAGAAGTACAGCGGAACGGTCTTGAAGCGCAGGTCGCGCGAGACCGACTGGGGTGCCTGCGAGGCGACGTAGAGGCCGATGACGGCCTGCATGATGATCGCGTAGCGCGTGTACTGGACGGGGAGGTCCTTGGCGTTGGTGGCGACCGCGACCGCGACCATGATCAGCGCGGGGGCGCACATCACGACGAACAGCAGCATGGGCAGCACCTTGGACTTCACCGAGCGGCCGAGGCCGTAGGCGCCGCGCAGGGACTGCGAGTACAGCGAGCGGCGGGCGTAGGCGCGGCCCAGGCGCGGGCCGTCGTACGAGCGGTAGCCGATGTTGTGGATCCGGGTCTGTTCGGCCTCGTGGGCCAGGGGCTGCTCAACCGCCATGACGGACCGGCTCCTTCCGCTCGGCGTCGCTGTCCTTGAAGACCTCCGCGATGTGGTGCCTGCGCTGCTCCATACGGACGAGGCCGAGACCGAGGTCGGCGACGACGTCCCGGACGAGGTCGTACGTCGGCTCGCCCTCCGCGGTCAGCAGCAGGATGTGGCCGGAGCCCGGCAGGCCGCTGCCGTCCTGCGTGGTCACCCCGCGCGCGTGGAGCGCGTCGCGCACCGCGCGGGTGCCGTCCGGGTGCTCGTCGGAGTCGGTCACCTCGATCGCGAGGGTCGTGGTGGTCTGGGTGAAGTCCCGGGTGGAGCTGGACCGCAGCAGCTTGCCGCCGTCGATGATGACGACGTGGTCGCAGGTGCGCTCGAGCTCGCCCAGCAGGTGCGAGGTGACCAGGACCGAGATGCCGAAGTCGGTGTGCACGCGGCGGATCAGGCCGAGCATCTCGTCGCGGCCGACCGGGTCGAGACCGTTGGTCGGCTCGTCCAGGAACACCAGCTGCGGGTCGTGGACCAGGGCCTGGGCGAGCTTGACGCGCTGCTTCATGCCGGTGGAGTAGCCGCCGATGGGGCGGTAGCGCTCCTCGTACAGGCCGACGTGGCGCAGGGTGTCCGCGGTGCGCTCGCGGGCGGCGGCCGGGGGCAGGCCGGACATGCGGGCCATGTGCACGACGAACTCGGTGGCCGACACATCGGGCGGCAGGCAGTCGTGCTCGGGCATGTATCCGACGCGCTCGCGGATGGCGCCGCCCTTGGTGGCGACGTCGAGGCCGAGCACCTCGGCGCGGCCCTCGGTGGCGGGGGACAGACCCAGCAGGATCTTGATCAGAGTGGACTTGCCGGCTCCGTTCGCTCCGACGAGTCCGGTCACGCCGGGTCCCACGTCCACGGAGAGCCGGTCAAGCGCGGTCACCCTCGGGAACCGCTTGCTCAGGCTTTCGGTCGCGATCACAGTCACGACATCGACGGTAGTGACGCGGACCACTGCCGTCGTCAGACCGCAGAGCTGTCTGGGGGTCCGACTCCAGTATTACGGGCCCGTAAGGGTCACCCTCAGGTCGAACGGCGACGAGCGCGGGACGGGTGGCGCATTGTCCACATCACGGCGGTTTTCCACAGACCGCGGGGCCGCTGTTGACGCCACCTCTAACAACTGCCAAATTCGCCGGTGTGACGTGACACACCAGGTGCGAGTGAGGGAAGAGGGGACGAGTGGCTCTCACGGGGGCGCGCGAGCGCCGGGTGCGGACGGGTGGGATCGAGCTGTGCGTGGCCGAGCTGGGCGATCCGGCGCGGCCCACGGTGGTGCTCGTGCACGGCTACCCGGACAGCAAGGAGGTCTGGTCCGAGGTGGCGCCCCGCCTCGCCGACCGCTTCCACGTCGTGCTCTACGACGTCCGCGGCCACGGCCGGTCGACGGCGCCGACTCCGCTGCGCGGCGGTTTCACGCTGGAGAAGCTGACGGACGACTTCCTGGCGGTCGCCGACGCGGTCAGTCCCGGCCGTCCTGTGCACCTGGTGGGGCACGACTGGGGCTCGGTGCAGGGCTGGGAGTTCGTCACCGCCGGGCGCACCGAGGGCCGGCTCGCGTCGTTCACATCGATGTCGGGGCCGTCCCTCGACCACCTCGGGCAGTGGATCAAGCGGCGGGTCCGCCGGCCGACCCCGCGCCGCGTCGGCCAGCTGCTGGGCCAGGGCACCAGGTCCTGGTACGTCTACCTGCTGCACGCCCCCGCGCTGCCGGAGCTGGCCTGGCGCGGACCGCTCGGCAGACGCTGGCCCGGCATCCTGCGGCGCGCCGAGCGGCTGCCCGGCGGCGACTACCCGACCCCGTCGCTCCCCACGGACGCCGCCAACGGCGCCTGGCTGTACCGGGACAACGTACGGCCCAGGCTGCGCCACCCGCGCCCCGACGCATACGCGCACGCGCCCGTACAGCTCATCACGCCACTGGGGGACGCGTTCCTGTCGGAGCACCTCTACGACGAACTGGACCGCTGGGCACCGCGGTTGATCCGCCGCACACTGCCGGGCAAGCACTGGATCCCGCGCACCCGGCCCGACCAAGTGACGGCCTGGATCGCGGAGTTCGTTACCGCCGTGGAGAACGGCCGTTCGGCGCCCGTCGGGAGCGGGCGGTACGCGGAGCGGTTCGGCGGGCAGCTCGTACTGGTGACGGGTGCGGGCAGCGGCATCGGACGGGCCACGGCGGTCGCGTTCGCCAAGGCCGGAGCACGCGTGGTGGCGGTCGACCGAAACGGCGAAGGCGCAGCCCGGACGGCTGAGTTGGCCCGGCGGAGCGGTGCTCCGGAGGCGTGGGCGAAAACGGTCGACGTCTCCGACGAGCAGGCGATGGAGAAGCTCGCCGAGAAGGTCGCCGCCGCATACGGGGTGGTGGACGTCCTGGTGAACAACGCCGGGATCGGCCTGTCCGGCTCCTTCTTCGACACCACCGCCGAGGACTGGCGCACGGTCCTCGACGTCAACTTGTGGGGTGTCATTCACGGTTGCCGGTTGTTCGGCAAGCAGATGGCCGAGCGAAGTCAGGGCGGCCACATCGTCAACGTCGCGTCGGCGGCCGCGTACCAGCCGTCGAAGGTGCTACCGGCCTACAGCACGTCCAAGGCGGCCGTACTGATGCTCAGCGAGTGCCTGCGCGCGGAGTTGGCCGGGTGCGGCATCGGAGTGTCCGCGATCTGTCCCGGCTTCGTCCACACGGACATCACGTCGACGGCGCGGTTCGTGGGCGTGGACGCGGAGGAGGAGAGGCGACGGCAGAAGAGGACCAACCTGCTGTACGGGCTGCGTGGTTACCGACCGGAGAGGGTTGCCGACGCGGTTCTGCGGGCGGTGGTCCGCAACCAGGCGGTCGTACCGGTCACCCCGGAAGCACGGAGCGCGCGACTGCTGTCCCGCATCGCGCCGGGGGTGTTGCGCGCGATCGCAAGGATCGATCCGCCACTGTGACCAACTGCCAAGGGAGTTGGCGAACCACCGTCTTTCACGGTGCGGTTGGGCAAGTGGGCTGCATATCAGACTTACTTGGCGAACACCGCCAAGATGCCGAGCAGTTGTCCACAGAGTCGTCAATTTCCTTGTGGATAACCTGGGTTGGTTGTGGATCAAACATCAGGAGCAAAATCAAGTGCGTGATCCCCGTCTCTCCGCAGGCTGGAAAGATCACGTACCTCTACCACGGGACCGTGGCCCGCAACCTGGACGCGATCCGTGCCGAGGCCTGAGGCCCGTGAGCCGACACGGTGTGCACCTCTCCCCGGACCGCGAGACCGCCACCCGCGCCGGCGCCCGCCGCGCCGCCCGGTGGTGCTGACCGTGGACGCCGGCGCCATGCACCGCGACGGCCATGTCTTCCACGTCAGCGAGAACGGGGTGTGGCTCACCAAGGCCATACCGCCGCAATACCTGCGTTTCCCAGAAAAACACTGACTCGTGGCTGCGATTCCCGGGCTTTCCGGTCAATCTCGGCCACGACGACTCCCCGGCTCCCTTACGCTCGAGGCATGAGTCTGCGTCTGAGCACCGTGATCCTGCCGTACGTCCGCTGGCACGAGGGCGGGCGTTCCGCCTGGGAGCGTGCGGAGCAGCTCGGGTTCCACACCGCGTTCACCTACGACCACCTGTCGTGGCGGTCCTTTCGGGACGGCCCCTGGTTCGGAGCCGTGCCGACGCTGACGGCCGCGGCCGCCGTCACCGATCGGATGCGCCTCGGCACCCTGGTGACCTCGCCGAACTTCCGGCACCCGGTCACCCTCGCCAAGGAGCTGATCTCCCTGGACGACATCTCCGGCGGCCGGATCACGCTGGGCATCGGGGCGGGCGGCACCGGCTTCGACGCCACCGCGCTCGGCCAGAAGCCGTGGACCCCGCGCGAGCGCGCCGACCGGTTCGGCGAGTTCGTCCCGCTGCTCGACCGGCTGCTCACCGAGGACTCCGTCACCTACCAGGGGACGCACTACTCCGCGCTCAAAGCGCGCAACATCCCGGGCTGCGTGCAGCGCCCCCGACTGCCCTTCGCGGTCGCCGCGACCGGCCCGCGCGGCCTGAAGCTCGCCGCCCGCCACGGTCAGGCCTGGGTGACGACCGGCGACCCGAAGCTGTACGAGACCGGCACCCCGGAGGAGTCGCGGCAGGCTCTGCGCGCGCAGACCGAGAAGCTGGCCGACGCCTGCGCCGCGGTCGGCCGTGACGTGGCGGAACTCGACAAGGTCCTGCTCACCGGCTTCACCCCGGACCGCGGCCGTCCGCTTCAGTCCCTGGACGCGTTCGTCGACTTCGCCGGCCGGCACGCGGAGCTGGGCTTCACCGACATCGTGATCCACTGGCCCATCCCCGACTCCGACTTCGCGGCGGACCAGAAGGTCTTCGAGCAGATCGCCCTGGAGGCCCCGGCACAGCTGGGTTGAGCATGACGCGACGTGACGGCGCTGGTGAGAAGTGTCACCACTCAGGTGTGCGAGGTCTCGCACGGCCGTGCGGGCATATGCGCCAGAATGGGCCGGTGACCTCAGCGACCCGACAGTCCGAGACCCCGGCCTCCACCCTCCCGCCCCGGCTGATCGCGACCGACCTCGACGGCACTCTGCTGCGCGACGACAAGTCGGTCTCCGAGCGGACCGTCGCCGCGCTGGCCGCCGCCGAGGAGGCCGGCATCGAGGTGTTCTTCGTCACGGGCCGGCCCGCCCGCTGGATGGACGTCGTCAGCGACCACGTCCACGGTCACGGACTGGCGATCTGCGGCAACGGCGCGGCCGTGGTCGACCTGCACGGCGGCCCCGGCGCCCATCGCTTCGTCAAGGTCCGCGAGCTGGCCCGCGAGAACGCGCTCGACGCCGTACGGCTGCTGCGGGACGCCGCACCCGGCACGGTGTACGCCGTCGAGCAGACATACGGCTTCCACCAGGAGCCGGCGTACCCGAAGCTGCACATGGAGATCCCGGACCTGCTCGCACCCGCCGAGGAACTGCTGGCCCCGGACGCCCCCGGCGCCCGCGAGCCGGTGCTCAAGATCCTCGCCTACCACCCGCAGCTGGACCCGGACGCCTTCCTCACCCTGGCCCGTCTCGCCGTCGGCGACCGCGCCACCATCACCCGGTCCAGCCCCAGCGCCCTGCTGGAGATCAGCGGCCCGGGCGTCTCCAAGGCGAGCACCCTCGCGCTGTGCTGCGCCGAGCGCGGCATCTCCCACGAGGAGGTCGTCGCCTTCGGTGACATGCCGAACGACGTGGAGATGCTCACCTGGGCGGGGCAGTCCTACGCGATGGGCAACGCCCACCCGGACGTGGTCGCCGCCGCGTCGGGGCGGACCGTCGCCAACAACGACGACGGCGTGGCCGTGGTGATCGAGCGGATCCTCGCGGAGCGGTCGTAGGTCGCCCGCGGTCGCAGATCGCCGCGGTCGTACATCCCCGGCGGTCGTAGATCGCCAGGACCGTCCGTCGGGCGGCGATTTCTCGCGTACGGCTCTCAGAGGCGCACGCCCCGTGCCGTCAGCCACGGCACCGGATCGATGCCCGACCCCCACTCCGGAGTGACCCGGACCTCGAAGTGCAGGTGCGGACCGGTCGAGTTGCCCGTCGTGCCGGACTGGGCGATCCACTGGCCGGTGGCCACCGGTTCTCCCTGGTCGACGGTGACGGCGGCGAGATGGGCGTACTGGGTGAAGTAGCCGCCCGGGTGCTGGATGACGACCTCGATCCCGAAGGCGCCGCCGCACGCCACCCGCACCACCTTCCCGGCGCCGACCGCCCGCACCGGTGTGCCGATGGGGACCGCGAAGTCCTGGCCGGTGTGCCGGTGCGCCCAGTGGTGGCCTCCGCTGCCGAACGGAGCGGACACTCTGTACGACTCCACGGGCGCCCCCCAGGCGCGGTGGGTCCTCTGCCGCGGCCGGCCCAGATGGACGGCGCCCCGGCACGATCCCGTGGCGGCGGTCGCGTCGGCCTGCCTCTGCAGGACCTGCCGTGCCTCCTCCAGCTTCGCCTGGAGGGTCCGTCTTCTGTCCGCCAGTTCGGCTTTCCGCTTCTGCAGCCGCCGTGACTGCGCCGACGCCTCGGCCAGGTCGGCGGCGAGGCGGTCCTCCACCCTGCGGATACCGACGACCGCGTTCGCGGCGGCGCGATCCCCTCGGGTGAGCGAGTGCTGACTTCGCATCAACTTCAGCGCGGCGTCGGGCAGGAGTGTCTGTGGCACAAATGGGGGAGCCACGCTCTGGTGGTACTGGGCGCGCGCGATCAGGCCCGGATTCTTGCGGAGGGCCGCGCCCAGCCGACGCTCCCGTATGAGGAGTCTCTCGTCACGCCGCGCTCGGGCACGCTGCTTCTCGGCTTCGCGGAGCCCGGTCTCGTACTGCCGCGCCACCACGGCGGCTTCGTCGCGCAGCCGCGCCACCCGCATGGCGGCGGAGGAATCTGCACCGTCGCCCACCGTCGCGCCCCCGGCCACAGCGGACCAGGCCGGAAGCGTCGTGAACGCGGACAGCACAACCGAAACGAGCAAGGCTCGTCGACAGGATGAATGCATGTCAACGATCGTGGCCCGTGTCGCGGGCCCAGTCCTGTTGACGTCCTACGGCTGGAGGAACGGGCGACCACGGATGGCCCAGCGGCGTCCCTCATCCGGCTCCCAGCAGGTCCCCCTGGGCCTCCCGCTCGAGCATCTCCCGCAACGGCCCCTCCACCGCCGCCAGCTCGCCATGGCCACCCCGCTGGACCACCCGGCCCTCCGCGAGGACGATCACCTCGTCGATCCCTTCAAGTCCGGCCAGCCGGTGGGTGATCAGCAGGGTGGTACGGCCCTCGGTGGCAGCGAGCAGGTCCGCGGTGAGCGCGTCCGCCGTCGGCAGGTCGAGGTGTTCCGCGGGCTCGTCGAGGATCAGGACGGGAAAGTCGGCGAGCAGGGCGCGGGCCAGGGCCAGCCGCTGCCGCTGACCGCCGGACAACCGGGCGCCGTGCTCGCCGATCAGGGTGTCCAGGCCGTCGGGCAGCCCCTCCGCCCAGTCGAGGAGCCGGGCCCGCGCGAGCACGTCCCGCAGTTCCGTCTCGCTCGCGTCCTTCCGCGCGAGCAGCAGGTTCTCCCGCACCGAGCTGTCGAAGAGGTGGGCGTCCTGCGCGCAGAGTCCGACCAGGCGCCGTACGTCGTCGCCGTCGAGCGCGTAGGCGTCCGTGCCGCCCAGCGTGTACGAGCCGGCGTCCGCGTCCAGGAACCGCAGCAGGACCTGCGCGAGGGTCGTCTTGCCCGCGCCCGAGGCGCCGACCACGGCGACCCGGCGGCCCTGTTCGAGGGTGAGGTCGAAGCCGCTGAGCGCGTCCCGCCGCTGCCCGTCGTACCGGGCGGTGAGCCCCTCCAGGACGAGCGGGAAGGGCGAGGGGGGAGCCGGCTGCCGCTGCTCGGGTTCGCGTACGGGCTCCGGGGCGTCCAGTACCTCGTGGACGCGCTCGGCGCTCCGGCGCACCCGCTGGCGGTGCTGCACGGCGAGCGGAAGCCCCAGAACCGCCTCGAACGCGGCCAAGGGCGTGAGCACCAGGACCGCCATGAGCACACCGCCGAGCCGCCCCTCGGCGACGGCCTGTGCGCCCACGAGGGCGGAGGCCGCGACGGTCAGGCCGGTGACCAGCGCGGTGAGCCCGTCGCCGAGCGCCGTCGCGGTGGCGGCGCGGGAGGCGATGCGGGTCAGCACGGCGTCGGCCTGCCGCGTCTGAGCGTTCCGCGCCGGCAGCGCACCGGCGACCGTCAACTCGGCCGTTCCGGTCAGCAGATCGGCCACCCGGCTCGCCAGTACACCCCGGGCGGGCGCCAGGCTCCGTTCCGCCCGGCGTGCCACGGCCCCCGTCACCAGGGGCACACCCACCCCGGCCGCGAACAGCCCGACGGCGAGGACGGCACCGGCCTCGGGCAGCAGCCAGGCGGTGAAGCAGACCGAACCGGCCGACACGACGAACGCGGCCCCCGCGGGCAGCAGCCAGCGCAGCCAGTAGTCCTGCAGCGCGTCCACATCGGCGACCAGCCGGGACAGCAGGTCGCCCCGCCGGGTCGTGCGCAGCCCCGCCGGGGCCAGCCGCTCAAGGCGCCGGTAGACGGCGACGCGGGTGTCGGCCAGCATGCGCAGGACGGCATCGTGGGACACCAGCCGCTCCGCGTACCGGAACACGGCCCGTCCGATCCCGAACGTCCGCGTGGCCGTCACGGCCACCATCAGATACAGCACCGGCGGCTGCTGGGAGGCCCGCGAGATCAGCCAACCGGAGGTGGCCATCAGCCCCACCGCACTGCCGAGCGCGAGACTCCCGAGCACCAGGGCGAGGGCGAGCCGCCCACGGCGGGGTCCGGCCATGGCACGGACGCGGGCGAGCACGCCACCGCGCCTCACCGGGGGCGGGACGGGGGCCGGCTCGCCTTGGGCAGGTGGCGTGCTCGCCGTCTCCCGTCGCGGCAGCGGCTCGGGGCCGGCCTGCGCGAGGAGGCCCGACGTGGCGTACTGCTCCGCCTCCAGCCGCACCACCCGGTCCGCCAGCCCCAGCAGTGCCGGCCGGTGCACCACCAGAAGGACCGTCCGGCCGACGGTGAGACGGCGCACCGCTTCCACGATCTCCGCCTCGGTCGCCCCGTCCAGGGACGCCGTCGGCTCGTCCAGCAGCAACACCGGCCGGTCTGCGAGGAACGCCCGCGCCAGGGCGAGCCGTTGCCGCTGCCCGGCGGAGAGACCCGCACCGTCCTCGCCGAGCACCGTGCGGATCCCCTCGGGCAGCGCGTCCACGAACGTAAGCGCCCCGGCGTCGGCCAGCGCCCTCCGTACCGCCGTGTCGTCCGCGTCCGGTCGCGCCAGCCGTACGTTGTCGGCGATCGTGCCCGCGTACAGATGAGGCCGCTGCGGCACCCACGCGATACGTGAGCGCCACTCCTCCACATCGGCCGAGGCGAGATCGACTCCCCCGACCCGCACGCGCCCCTCGGTGGGCGGCACGAATCCGAGCAGGACGTTCAGCAGGGTCGACTTGCCCGCTCCACTCGGTCCCACGAGGGCCACCGTTTCACCGGGCGCGACCGTGAGCGACACGTCGGACACCGCGGCGGACGACCGCCCGGGATAGCGGACGGTCACGTCCTCGAAGAGGATCGGCCCGTCCGGGACGCGCCGCTCACCGGAGGCCGGTACCGGAGTCTGCAGAACCGCGAAGATCTCCTCGGCTGCGGAAAGCCCCTCCGCCGCCGCGTGGTACTGCGTCCCCACCTGCCGCAACGGCAGATATGCCTCCGGGGCCAGCACCAGAATGACCAGCCCGATGTACAGGTCCATGTCGCCGTGGACGAGTCGCATACCGATCTCGACGGCGACGAGCGCTACCGAGATCGTGGCCAGGAGCTCCAGCGCGAAGGACGACAGGAAGGCGATGCGCAGCGTCCGCATGGTCGCCTGCCGGTACTCGCCGGTGATCCGCTTGATCGACTCGGCCTGAGCCTTGGCCCGGCCGAACACCTTGAGCGTCGGCAGTCCGGCGACCACGTCGAGGAAGTGCCCGGACAGCCGCGACAACAACCGCCACTGACGGTCCATCTGGGACTGTGTCGCCCAGCCGATCAACATCATGAAGAGAGGGATCAGGGGCAGCGTGCCGGCGATGATCGCCGCCGACACCCAGTCCTCGGTGACGATCCGCGCCAGCACCGCCACCGGCACCACCACCGCGAGCCCCAACTGCGGCAGATAGCGCGAGAAGTAGTCGTCAAGGGCATCGACTCCCCGCGTGGCCAGAGCGACCAGCGAACCGGTCCGCTGCCCGCTGAGCCACCCGGGACCGAGGGCTCCGGCTCGCTCCAGCAACCTCGCCCGCAGTTCCGACTTCACCGCCGCGCTCGCGCGGTGGGCGGAGAGTTCGGTGAGCCAGGACACCAGGGCGCGTCCGACCGCCACGGCCACCAGAAGCAACAGAGGGGTGCTGAGTTCGGTGATCGCACGGTGGTGCTGGAAGGCGCCGACCACCACCTCGGCGATCAGCATCGCCTGAGCGATGACCAGGGCTGTACCCAAGGCCCCCAGGCCGATGACCGCCCCGAGGAAGAAGCGTGTGGCCCGCGCGTAGCGGAGCAGTCGTGGATCGATCGGTTTCACGTGAAACATGCCCTTCGGTCCGGGCGGGATGTTTCACGTGAAACACCCCGCCCCACCAGATTCAGTGCACGGCACCGGCGGACGTGTCGGCGGCGATGTGCTGGGTGCCGATGCGCTTGCGGAACACCCAGTAGGTCCAGCCCTGATAGAGAAGGACGATCGGCGTGGCGATCCCGGCGCACCACGTCATGATCTTCAGGGTGTAGGGGCTCGATGAGGCGTTGCTCACCGTCAGGCTCCAGTCCGCGTTCAGCGTGGACGGCATGACGTTCGGGAAGAGGGTCAGGAACAGCATGGTGACCGCGGCCACGATGGTGACGCCGGAGAACGCGAACGACCATCCCTCGCGCCCTGCCTGGTTGGCCACGAGCGCTGCGACGAGCGCGGCCACCGCCACGACCAGGGCGACCAGGCTCTTGCCGTCCCCTTGGTCGATCTGGGCCCAGGCGAGGAAGAGAAGCGCCAGCCCGGCGGTGACCAACCCGACGCCCAGGGCCAGCTTCCGAGCCCGCCGCCGGATGTCCCCGACGGTCTTCAGTGCGGTGAACACCGTCCCGTGGAAGGTGAACAGGGCCAGGGTGACCAGGCCGCCGAGGAGCGCGAACGGATTGAGCAGATCCCAGACGTTGCCCACGTACTCCAGGTGCTGGTCGATCTTCACACCCCGCACGATGTTGGCGAAGGCCACGCCCCACAGGAACGCCGGGATCAGCGAGGTCCAGAAGATCGCGTTCTCCCAGTTCCGCTGCCAGTTCTCCTCGGGCCGCTTCGCCCGGTACTCGAAGGCGACCCCGCGCACGATCAGACAGACCAGGATGACCAGCAGCGGCAGGTAGAAGCCGGAGAAGAGCGTGGCGTACCAGTCCGGGAAGGCGGCGAACGTGGCGCCGCCCGCGCTGAGCAGCCATACCTCGTTGCCGTCCCAGACCGGGCCGATCGTGTTGATCAGTACCCGCCGCTCGGGTCGGTTGCGGGCCAGCAGCTTGGTGAGGATGCCGACCCCGAAGTCGAAGCCCTCCAGGAAGAAGTAGCCGATCCAGAGGACCGCGATGAGGACGAACCAGACGTCGTGAAGTTGCATGGTGAGCGCTCCCTCGGCCTAGTACGAGAAGGCCATCGGCTTGTCGGCGTCCCTGGAGTCGCCGCCGAGCCTGGTGGGCGGGTTGAGATCGGACTCGGTGAGCTCGGGCGGTCCGGCCTTGACGTACTTCGTCAGCAGCTTCACCTCGACGACGGCAAGGATCGCGTAGAGCACGGTGAACACGGTCATCGACGTGATGACCTCGCCCTGGGAGACACCGGGGGAGACGGCATCACGGGTGCGCAGCACGCCGTAGACGACCCACGGCTGACGGCCCATCTCGGTGAAGATCCAGCCCCAGGAGTTGGCGATGAGCGGGAAGGCGAGGGTCCAGATCGCGATGCGCCAGTACCAGGTGGTGAGCGTCGGGCCGAGTGCCTTGTTCCTGAACAGGACCAGATGCGGCACCTCGTCCTCACCGACCCGCAGATGCTGCGGCAGCAGGAACTTCTTGCGGGTCAGCCAGAGCCCGGCCAGGCCGATGGCGAAGGACGCCATGCCGAAGCCGATCATCCAGCGGAAGCCCCAGAAGGTGACGGGGATGATGGGGCGGTAGTCGCCGGGGCCGTACTTCTGCTGTTCGGCCTTGTCGGTGTCGTTGATGCCGGGGACGTACGAGGTGAAGTCGTCGTCGGCCAGGAAGGACAGCAGGCCGGGAACGGACAGTTCGACGGAGTTGTGGCCCTCGCTGACGTCGCCGTAGGCGAAGATCGAGAACGGCGCCGAGTCCTGCCCGTCCCACAGGGCCTCGGCGGCAGCCATCTTCATCGGCTGCTGCTTGAACATGACCTTGCCGAGGACGTCACCGCTGACCGCGGTGAGCAGGCCGGCGATGACCACGGTGACCAGTCCGAGCCGCAGCGAGCTCTTCATCACGGGGATGTGCTTCTTGCGGAGCAGGTGGTAGGCGGCGATACCGACCATGAAGGCGCCGCCGGTGAGGAAGGACGCGGACAGGGTGTGGAAGACCTGGGCGAGCGCGGTGTTCTGGGTCAGGACGTGCCAGAAGTCGGTGAGTTCGGCGCGGCCCTTCGCCTTGTTGATCCGGTAGCCGACGGGGTGCTGCATCCAGGAGTTGGCCGCAAGGATGAAGTACGCCGACAGGATCGTGCCGATGGAGACCATCCATATGCAGGCCAGGTGGAGCTTCTTCGGCAGTTTGTCCCAACCGAAGATCCACAGCCCGATGAAGGTGGACTCGAAGAAGAAGGCGATGAGGGCCTCGAACGCGAGCGGGGCACCGAAGACGTCGCCCACGAAGCGGGAGTAGGCGGACCAGTTCATGCCGAACTGGAACTCCTGGACGATGCCGGTCACGACACCCATCGCGATGTTGATCAGGAAGAGCTTGCCCCAGAACTTCGTCGCCCTGAGGTACCTCTCCTTCTCCGTCCGTACCCACGCGGTCTGCAGGCCGGCCGTCAGCGCGGCGAGCGAGATCGTGAGCGGGACGAACAGGAAGTGGTAGACGGTGGTGATGCCGAACTGCCATCGCGCCAGGGTCTCCGGCGCCAAAGCTATGTCCACGTCGTCCTTCTCCTTACGTCGCCGTGGTCACGCGGCAGTTTGCCCCGCTTGCCCCACTCATCATGGGAACAATCGGGCCCGCTTGTGAACGCGTTCACATTCACAAGCAATTATGGCGCATGGTGGTCGCAAGGCGGAGGGGTGGGGGGTCCCTAAGCGGGAACTGCTCGGCATGGCACAATCCCGAGCCCTCCCGGGTCCCGCGCGAGTGGCGCGGGACCCGGGAGGGCTCGGCCGGGCTGATCCGAAAGACAGGGTCTACAGCTCCTTGTGGAAGCCTTCCGCGACCTTCATGAAGATGTCGTTCGCCTCGGCCTCGCCGATCGTCACGCGCACCCCCTCGCCCGGGAAGGGCCGCACGACCACACCGGCCTGCTCACAGGCGGCGGCGAAGTCCACCGTGCGCTCCCCCAGCCGCAGCCATACGAAGTTCGCCTGGGTATCGGGCACCGTCCAGCCCTGGGTGCGCAGCGCGTCCACCACGCGCGTGCGCTCGCACACCAGCGAGCCGACCCGGCCGAGCAGCTCGTCCTCCGCGCGCAGCGAGGCGATCGCCGCCTCCTGCGCCAGCTGGCTGACACCGAACGGCACCGCCGTCTTGCGCAGCGCCGCGGCCACCGGCTCATGCGCGACCGCGAAGCCGACGCGCAGCCCGGCGAGGCCGTACGCCTTGGAGAAGGTGCGCAGAACGCACACGTTCGGCCGCTTGCGGTACAGCTGGATGCCGTCCGGCACCTGGACGTCGCGGACGAATTCGCGGTACGCCTCGTCGAGCACCACCAGCACATCGCCCGGCACACGGTCCAGGAAGCGCTCCAGCTCCGCCCGGCGCACGACGGTGCCCGTCGGGTTGTTCGGGTTGCAGACGAAGATCAGCCGGGTCCGGTCGGTGATCGCGTCGGCCATCGCGTCCAAGTCGTGCACGTCGCCCTCGGCCAGCGGCACCTGCACCGGTGTGGCACCACTGATCCGAGTGATGATCGGGTACGCCTCGAAGGACCGCCAGGCGTAGATCACCTCGTCGCCCGGGCCGCTCGTGGCCTGCAGCAGCTGTTGTGCCACACCGACCGAGCCCGTCCCGGTCGCGAGGTGCGACTGGGGCACCCCGAAGCGCTCCGACAGCTCGCTCATCAGGCCCGTGCACGCCATGTCCGGGTAGCGGTTGAAGGACGCGGCCGCCGTGGTCACCGTCTCCAAGACGCCCGGCAGCGGGGGGTACGGATTCTCGTTCGAGGACAGCTTGTAGGCCACCGGGCCGCCGGCCGCGGCAGGCTTGCCGGGCTTGTAGGTGGGGATATCCTCCAGCTCGGCACGCAGCCTCGGGCTCGTCTCGCTCACCGCAGTCCTCCTCGCGCACACCACCGGCTCGTGACCGCCACCGGCGTCCAATGCTTCTCACCTTATGAGGATTCAGGGCCGCTGCGAATGGGCTGTGGACAACCGCTCCGTCCCGTGCGGATCACGGCACGGACAGGTCGGCGGTCGGGCGGGCGGCCGTACGGATCCGGGCGGGCAGCCGAACGGATCCGGGCGGGCAGACGGATGCGGGCGGTCGGCCGTACGAACCCGGACGGATGGCCGTACCAACTCGGACAGAACGCCGTACGAACCCGCGCGCATCACCGCACGAAGGCGCGCGAATCCGGGGGCGCGTCGCCCCCTGTCGCACGCGCCCGTGGCTCACGCCGTGGCGCGCATCCCCCGTGAAGGTGAGTTGAGACCTCTTCGCAATATGGCCGGCTCGACAGGCCCATGCGTGCCGTCAAGCCACCTATTGACTTTGGATCGTTCAAGTACCTTGCATTCCCAGGCACTTGGCGATTTTTGATCATGCAGAAACGTGCCTGTCAACGGGTGCATATGCGTCCGCACTACCCCACCACATGAGCCCTACTATCGGCTCGCCATGACAGCAGCAGGGAAGCACCAGGTGAGCCGGGCGGAGACCTCCCGCCGAGGCAGCCGGCCGGGCCGGGCGGGCATCAGAGACGTGGCCGCCGCCGCCGGGGTCTCCATCACGACCGTCTCCGACGCCCTCAACGGCAAGGGCCGGCTGCCGGACGCCACCCGACGCCACGTCCGCGAGGTCGCCGACCGGCTGGGCTACCGCCCCTCGGCCGCGGCCCGCACCCTCCGTACCGGCAAGTCGGGCCTCATCGGCCTGACCGTGACGACGTACGGGGATGAACCTTTCACCTTCACCGAATTCGCGTACTTCGCGGAGATGGCCAGGGCCGCCACCTCCGCCGCGCTCGCCCGGGGATACGCCCTGGTCATCCTGCCCGCCACCTCGCGCCACGACGTGTGGTCGAACGTCGCCCTGGACGGCACGGTCGTCATCGACCCCTCCGACCAGGACCCCGTGGTCACCGAGCTGGTCCGACAGGGGTTACCGGTCGTCTCCGACGGCCGCCCGGCCGGCTCCCTCCCGGTCACCGCCTGGGTCGACAACGACCACGAGGCCGCCGTCCTCGGCATCCTCGACCATCTGGCGGAGGCGGGCGCCCGCCGCATCGGGCTGCTGACCGGCACCACGACGGACACGTACACGCACCTGTCCACGACCGCGTACCTCAACTGGTGCGAGCGCGTCGGACAGGACCCGGTCTACGAGGCCTACCCGGCGCACGACCCGTGCGCGGGCGCCGTCGCCGCCGACCGGCTGCTGGCCCGCCCGGACCGCCCCGACGCGGTCTACGGGCTCTTCGACCCGAACGGCACCGACCTGCTCGCCGCAGCCCGCCGCTACGGCCTGCGCGTCCCCGACGACCTGCTGCTCGTGTGCTGCAGCGAGTCCGCCGTGTACGCCAACACCGAGCCTCCCGTCACCACGCTCTCCCTCAAACCGCGCCGGATCGGCACCGCGGTGGTCCAGCTCCTCATCGACGCCATCGAGGGTGTCCAGCCGGAGCAGCCGGTCGAGCAGGTGATACCGACCGAACTGATCGTGCGTACGTCGTCCGAGCGACGCCCGCCCCGCACCACGGTCAGCCCGCCCCGGTCGCCCGGGCAGAGATAAGCCCGCACGGGGCCCGCGTGTGACGCACCAGTCGCCCGCGGGCGCCCGACGACCGGGACACCGGCGGGAAACCCCCGCCCATTTAGGGCGAATGCCGCGGTGAACTGGAGGGCTTCCCCGATTCACCACCCCTGGGTCATCACATGGCGCGATCCGCATTCCTATGATGGGCCCACGACACCGCGGGCCGCTGCGACCAGGCAGTCCGATGCGGTGCAGATGCGGCGCGATGGTGGAGGGGTCGATGACTCAGGGGGCCGGTCAGGGACCCGAGGTGGAGCGGACGGCGACGTTGCGCGACTTCCGGGTGCCCGCGTACGTCCACGAGGCCGGTCCGTACGCGCAGAGCACGCCCCACGACCAGGTCACCGGACCCGCCGCCGCCCCGGAGACCTACCCCCACGGCTACTCCGACGCCTACACGCCCACCGAACGGGACCTCCCGGTCGTCAACCGCGGTGACACGCTCCAGGCGGACGTCGCTCCCACGTCCGCGCCCGCCCCGCAGTCCGCGGAGGGTCCCGGTCCGCTGTTCGTCGTCGGGGACGTGCACGGCTATCTCGAGCAGCTCGTGGCAGCGCTCCAGGAGAAGGGCCTCATCGACGCCCAGGGGAGCTGGTGCGCGGGCACGGCGCGGCTGTGGTTCCTCGGCGACTTCACCGACCGCGGGCCCGACGGAATCGGCGTCATCGACCTGGTGATGCGGCTGTCCGCGGAGGCGGCCGCGGCCGGCGGCTACTGCAAGGCGCTCATGGGCAACCACGAGCTGCTGCTGCTCGGCGCCAAGCGGTTCGGCGACACGCCGGTCAACTCCGGCGCGGGCACCGCCACCTTCCAGGCGGCCTGGCTGCTCAACGGCGGCCAGAAGACCGACATGGACCGCCTGCAGGACCACCACCTGCAGTGGATGGCCCGCCTCGACGCCGTCGAGGAGGTCGACGGGCACCTGCTGGTCCACTCGGACACCACCGCCTACCTCGACTACGGCGACTCCATCGAGGCGGTCAACGACACCATCCGCGAGACGCTCACCCGCAACGACGCGGACGAGGTGTGGGACCTCTTCCGCAAGTTCACCAAGCGCTTCTCCTTCCGCGACGAGGGCGGCGCCGACGCCGTACGGTCCCTGCTGGACACCTACGGCGGCAGGCGCATCGTCCACGGCCACAGCCCCATTCCCTACCTCCTCGGAGAAGTCGGCTCGGAGGAGGCCGAGGACGGCACGGGTCCGGTGGTCGAGGGGCCGCACATCTACGCGGACGGACTGGCGATCGCGATGGACGGCGGCGTGACCATGGCCGGAAAGCTGCTGGTCCAGCAACTGCCCGTGGATATCTGACCGTTCCCCGGACAAACATCCCCCCGACGGAGGGCCGCGCAGAGTAGCGCAGGCCGGGGCCATTTTCTGGAAACCCCCTGTCACCGCGCGCCGTCGCCGCTCTACCATCGGCTTATCCGTAGCAGGCTCCCCTCCGTTTCTGCCCGACGGCTCGTCAGCATGCCGAGTCCCAAGCCCTACGGAGCATCGGGGGATGCACATGAACAGCGTTCCGCAGCACCTGCTGAGCGAGGACCGCCAGGACTACGAGCGGATCCTCGATGAGGCGCTGCGCTCCGCACCACACCGCCCGGATCTGGCCGCTGTGGGTCAGCGGCTGAACCCCGAACAGTTGCGCACCATGGCGCTGAACGCCACCGCCCTCATCACCGCGGCGGCGGCCACCGAGTACCAGCACTACGTCATGGTCCGCGAGGAACTGCGCCGGCCGGCGCCGTCCACCCCGATCGTCCAGGACAGCGCCCCCGGTTCCCCGGAGGCGGACCTGGACGCCCTCGGGCTCGCGGCCACCGTGGGAGAGGCCGCCGCGAGCGCCGGGACCGGTGCCGTCATCGCGGTCCTCGCCCCCTTCCTCGCGGGTGCCGCCGCCGCGATCTTCCTGCTCGTGGGGTACATCCTCAAGATGGTCAATCCCGATCAGGCGTTCGCCCGGACGCTCCTGACCACCGGGTGGGTCTTCGGCGCGGTGACCGCGGCGTCGATCCTGGTCGCCGCGATCGGCCTGCTGCTCACCGCGCTGCGCAACAGTTCCTCGGCACAAGAGGCGGACGCGTCGGGCACGTTGACGACGGAGGTGTCCCGGGCCAGGGCCGCCTGGCACGAGGCGCTGCTGGAGCGCGGCATCCTGCCGTTCCTCCGTGAGGCGCTCAGCGACCCGGGGACGGCCGCGATGACCCGGAAGGCGCCGGAGGCGGCCGGCGGCCGCATCCCGCACCTCGGCTACGACCGTCCGGGGTTCAGCAGCCCCGACAGCGGCCCGGCCGCCGGCCCGCGCCCCAGCTTCACCAGCCCCGACTTCACCAGCCCGGACTTCGGGGGGCCGGAGCACAAGCCGGAGTGACGAGCCCCGTCCGACGACCGGCCAGGTCCACACGAGTCCCCAGCCGGACCGCCCCCCATCGGACCGTCACCCGAAGAGTGGGCCCGGACTGCTCCACCCAAGCCGGGCCCGCACTTCTCACTCGGCGCGGGCCGTTCCGCGCCCTGAACGGCGTCGGCCCCGGCGAGGGCGAGGACAAAACGCTGCCCGGAACAGCCTCTGTGGCGTCCCGGGTCAGCGCCCCGCTCGGCCCCGTGTCAGTCCGCGATCGGCAGGTACACCCGGTTCCCCGCCTCCGCGAACTCCTTCGACTTCTGGAGCATCCCCTCAGCGATCTCCTCGGCCGTCGCGCCCTCGGCCATATCACCGCCGAACCGCTCTGTGATGGTCTGGCTGATCTTCATCGAGCAGAACTTCGGACCGCACATCGAGCAGAAGTGGGCGGTCTTGGCCGGCTCCGCCGGGAGCGTCTCGTCGTGGAAGTCGCGGGCCGTGTCCGGGTCGAGGGCCAGGTTGAACTGGTCCTCCCAGCGGAACTCGAAGCGCGCGTCGGACAGCGCGTCGTCCCACGCCTGCGCACCCGGATGACCCTTGGCGAGGTCGGCCGCATGGGCGGCGATCTTGTAGGTGATCACACCGGTCTTGACGTCGTCGCGGTTGGGCAGGCCCAAGTGCTCCTTGGGGGTGACGTAGCAGAGCATGGCCGTGCCCCACCAGGCGATCATCGCGGCGCCGATGCCGGAGGTGATGTGGTCGTACGCCGGCGCGATGTCCGTCGTCAGCGGCCCGAGCGTATAGAACGGAGCTTCATCGCAGATCTCCTGCTGAAGGTCGATGTTCTCCTTGATCTTGTGCATCGGGACGTGTCCCGGGCCCTCGATCATGGTCTGTACGTTGAAACGCCTGGCGATGCGACCGAGTTCCCCGAGCGTGCGCAGTTCCGCGAACTGTGCCTCGTCGTTGGCGTCCGCGATGGAGCCGGGCCTGAGGCCGTCGCCCAGCGAGTACGTGACGTCATAGGCCGCGAGGATTTCGCACAATTCTTCGAAATGCTCATACAGGAACGACTCCTTGTGGTGGGCGAGGCACCACGCCGCCATGATCGAGCCGCCACGCGAGACGATGCCGGTCTTGCGCTTCGCGGTCAGCGGTACGTACGGCAGACGCACCCCCGCGTGCACCGTCATGTAGTCCACGCCCTGCTCGGCCTGCTCGATGACCGTGTCCTTGTAGATCTCCCAGGTCAGTTCCTCGGCCTTCCCGTCGACCTTCTCGAGGGCCTGATAGAGCGGCACCGTGCCGATCGGCACGGGGGAGTTGCGCAGCACCCACTCGCGCGTGGTGTGGATGTTGCGGCCGGTGGACAGGTCCATGACCGTGTCGGCGCCCCAGCGGGTCGCCCAGGTCATCTTCTCGACCTCCTCCTCGATGGAGGAGGTCACGGCGGAGTTGCCGATGTTGGCGTTGACCTTCACCAGGAACCGCTTGCCGATGATCATCGGCTCGCTCTCGGGGTGGTTGACGTTGGCCGGGAGGACCGCACGGCCTGCCGCGATCTCCTCGCGCACCACCTCCGGGGACACGTTCTCCCGGAGGGCGACGAACTCCATCTCGGGCGTGATCTCCCCCCGCCGTGCGTACGCCAGTTGCGTGACCGCCTTGCCGTCACGGCTGCGGCGCGGCTGACGCGGCCGCCCCGGGAACACCGCGTCGAGGTTGCGCAGTCCGCCCCGCGGCGAGGTGTGCTTGATGCCGTCGTCCTCGGGGCGGACGGGACGGCCCGCGTACTCCTCGGTGTCGCCACGGGCGGTGATCCAGTTCTCCCGCAATGGGGTCAGGCCCCTGCGGACGTCGGTCTGGACGAGTGGATCGGTGTACGGGCCAGAGGTGTCGTACAGCGTGACCGACTGCCCGTTGGTGAGGTGCACCCGACGGACCGGCACCCGCAGGTCGGGGCGTGAGCCCTCGATGTACGCCTTGTGCCAGCCGATGGACTGTCCGCCCTCCTGGGACTGTTCGCCCTGAACGGAGGAAGGCGTGCGTACGTCCTTGTTGGTCATGAGACCTACTCCCTACGCCGGCATTACCCGGTAACAGGTTCAGCGGTCGACGCAGCGGTTTCCGCCCGCCGATGTTCCACGTGAAACATCGCGTCTGCGGAGGTCAGCGCCCTCTCAGCCCGGTGCTCCGAGCTCCCGCGTGTGCAAAGGTCCTCCTACGCTAGCGTCTCTTTGCGCGAGCTGAACAGTGGGCCTCACGCCTTCTTGCGATGATGCCTCGGTGACCACGACACAGCATCCGCCCCCGTACCCGCCGCCCGACCCACCTCATGGCCACGGCCACGGCCACAGTCCGGGCGACGCACATGGCCATGGACCGAGCGGCGAGCACGGGCAGGGAGCACGCGGCGGGCACGGGCATGGACCGAGCGGGCACGGTCACTCGCACAGCCACAGCCATGGCCCGGCGGCCCCCGTGTCGCGGCACCTGCGCAGAGTCATCGCCGCGATCCTCATCCCCTTCACGGCAGCCGTGGTGGTCGGCCTCGTCGTGCTGTGGCCCGGCGGAGTGCCGTCACACAAGCGCACCGGCGTGGGATTCGACCGGCAGACCCAGCAGGCCACGGTCACCAGGGTGGTGGAGGTGGACTGCAAGTCCGTGAACGCCTCGGGTGACACCCCGACCGGCGACACCTCCACGGCCGAGGGCTCCTCGGCCCAGCAGCAGTCGGCCGGCACGTGCAAGAAGGCGACGGTGCGCGTCGACACGGGCATGGACCAGGGCCGGACGTTCACGGAGATCGTCCAGCCGGACCAGTCACGGCAGTTGCATCAGGGCGAGAAGGTCGTGGTCGCGTACGAACCGTCCGCCCCCAGGGACCTGCAGTACTCGGTGGCGGATGTGAACCGCAAGGTCCCCATGGCGCTGCTGGCCGGCATCTTCGCCATCGCCGTGGTGGTCGTCGGCCGGATGCGCGGTGTGATGGCGCTCATCGCCCTGGCCGTCAGCTTCCTGGTGCTGAGCCTGTTCATCCTGCCGGCGATCCTGCAGGGCTCGAACCCGCTGCTCGTGGCCGTGGTCGGGTCCAGCGCCATCATGCTGATCGCCCTCTACATGTGCCACGGGCTCTCGGCACGCACCTCGGTGGCGGTGCTCGGCACGCTCGTCTCCCTGTCCCTGATCGGTGTGCTGGGCTCCCTGTTCATCGGCTGGGCCGCGCTGACCGGCAACACCGACGACAACACCGGCCTGATCCACGGCCTGTACCCGGGTATCGACATGAGCGGCCTGCTGCTGGCAGGCGTCATCATCGGCTCGCTCGGCGTCCTCGACGATGTGACGGTGACGCAGACGTCGGCGGTCTGGGAGCTCCACGAAGCGAACCCGTCGATGGGCTGGCGTGGTCTGTACCGTGCGGGCATCCGTATCGGCCGCGACCACATCGCGTCGGTCGTCAACACGCTCGTCCTGGCGTACGCGGGTGCCGCTCTGCCGCTGTTGCTGCTGTTCTCGATTGCGCAGAGCAGCGTGGTCACCGTTGCCGACAGCGAGCTGGTCGCGGAGGAGATCGTGCGCACGCTCGTCGGTTCGATCGGCCTGGTCGCCTCGGTGCCGGTGACCACGGCACTGGCCGCCCTGGTGGTCTCCGCCGACCGCTCCGACCGGTCCGCCGCTCCGGCCGCCGTACCGGCCCGCGGTGGGCGCGGGCGGCGCCGCAGGCACTGAGGCACCCAAGCCGCGGGGAGACACCGCAGAAGCGTTACGGCACCCACCGCACCCCGCACGGCTCCGCGAGGAACCGTTACAGCACCGAAAGCGTCCTCAGCCCGCGCTCTGCTCCTCGGCGAGGATCCGGTCCAGCGCCTCGTCGAGATGTGCGTCGAAGTCGGCGAGGGAGCCCTCCTGGCCGAGCGGCACCAGCTTGTCCGTACGGTCCAGGAACGCGACCAGCGGCACCGCCCCGGACCGGAACAACGCCCGGTCCGCACCCACCTGGAGCCGGATCAGCACATCGCCGAAGGTATCCGGCTCGGCGGGCGCGATGTGCACATCTCCGTCGCCGCACGGCCGGCCCACTCCGTCGACCAGCAGCTCGCGACCGAACGCCCAGGTCACGGGCGCGTCCCCGGGCAAGTGGAAGGTCAGCCGCACGGCATAGGGATCACAGGTCTCGTAACACAGCTCCACCGGAATGCGGAACGAGAGCTCCTCCGAGACGAGAAAGCTCATCATCACCTCTGCCTGTACCGACTCGCGCATCGTCTACCCCGTCAGTAGCCGTGGACTGGCCAGGAAGCATCCCCTGACACCTGCTGGAAGTTTGCTGAACGTACATGGCAGATCACAAGGAGTGAGTTTTCAGATGCTGATAGAGAGGGCGAGTGTCCCGAGCATCCGTCCGATCTCCTCCTGAAGTCGGCGTGCCACCGGCAGCAGCCGATCGGCCTCACAGGACGGCAAGGAGATCGCCATTGTCGCGGCCGTCGACCCCACGGTCAGGGGAATCGCGGCACAGACCGTCCCGAGCGCGTACTCCTGGCGCTCGATCACGGGTTCTGTCCGCTGCAGGCGCTCCAGTCGCCGGAGGAACACACGCTCGTCATGGACGGTGTACGGCGTGATCGCCCGAACGGGGTAGCGGTCGAGGTGGTCTCGGCGGGCCTCATCGTCGAGCTGGGAAAGCAGGCACTGGCCGATCGCATGGGCGTGCCCGGTCTCCCGGAAGTCGGCCCACTCCTCCACCGCCGGGTGGCCGGGCGTGTCGGCGACGCCCAGGACGTCGATCTCGCCCTCGCGGTAGACCGCGTAGTAGACGGGGACACCGATGGAATCACGCCATTGTGCGAGCGCGTCGTCCACCATGCCGCGACGTTTCTGCTGGGCTGCGCGGGCGCTCAGCCGCTCGGCCGCCTCGCCGAGGAAGAACAGGCCCTTCTCACGGCGCAGATAGCCCTCGTGAGTCAGGGTGCGCAGCAGGTGGTAGGCCGTGGGGAGCGCCAGGCCCACCTCTCGGGCCAGTTGTTTGGCGGTGGCTCCGTACGGGCGTCCGGCAACGGCCTCGAGCAGACGCATCGCGCGCTGCACGGATCCGATGAGGGTGGTGGAGGTCGGTTGTGCGGGCGGCAGTCGGGGGTGTGCCTCCGCCGGTGAGGTCCGTCGCTGTGCGGGCGGAGCGGTTGAGTCTGCGGATGCGGTACCAACCGTGGCCAAAGATCACTCCCGGAGCGCGAAGGCGGCCTCCCGTGCGGGGACACGAGAGGGGATGCGCCGCGCGCGGGGGCCGCCGCGCGCGAGTTCCGGACTTTAACGGTCCGTCACCGCGGTCCGACGGCGTCGCCGGGAAAACTTCCCTCCCCCGAGGGAACGTCCTGTTCCCTGTTACCGCTACCTGTTCCCTGTTACCGCTGGGCCCCCGCCACCACGGAGCGCCTCCCCCGTGAAGCGCCCTTCGCCTTGGCGCGCTCCGGACGACTCACCAGTCTCCGCGGGATGTGGAGCTCGACATGAACTTCCGTACCACGTAGATGAGTCCGCCGACCAGCGCGACGAAGAGCAGCACCTTGAAGAGCAGCCCGATCACGAAGCCGACGACGGACGCGATCACGCCGCCGAAGACGACGAGAGCGATGACCGGCACCGCGATCCACTTCACCCACCACGGCAAACCCGCGAAGATCTCTCGCATCGCCCTTGTCCTTGTCTCTCGGCATCTGTGTGCGTCTTCGGGCCCGCATCCCGTCCGGCGACGGCGCTTGTGGGTCCTTCGATGTCCTGCGCTCGATGCTAGGGCCGCCGAGGGGAGCGGCGGGCGCCTCGCATCCCTTGTCCTCCCCTGATTCCTCCCCTGAGGGAACCCCTAGACGCGCCTCAGCTCTCGGGCGGAGAGAACACCACCAGCACCCTCAGGTCCTCGGTGATGTGGTGGAACTTGTGGGGGACTCCCGCGGGCACATAGACGACGCTGCCCCGCCCGACCTGGGTCGTCTCCATGCCGACGGTGATCGAGGCGCGTCCGCTGACGACGAAGTACACCTCGTCCTGCTGGTGCGGCTTCTGCGGGTCCAGGTCGCCCGCGTCGAGCGCGTACAGGCCGACCGACATGTTCCGCTCCCGCAGGAACTGCAGGTACGCACCCTCGTTGGCGGCGCGCTCCGCCTCCAGTTCGTCCAGCCGGAATGCCTTCATCGCCCTTGTCCGCCCTTGCTCGGTGCTCGCCTGTGATCCGGTCTGCCACGATCAGACACATGAAGAATTTCGTAGTCAAGACGATCGCCAACGCAGGGGCCCTCGCCGTCGCCGTGTGGCTCCTGGACAAGATCACCCTCACGGGTTCGAACACCGGCCGGAAGATAGGCACGCTCATCGTCGTGGCGCTGCTGTTCGGCCTGGTGAACTTCCTGGTCAAGCCGATTGTGAAGGTGCTGACCTTCCCGCTGTTCATCCTGACGCTCGGGCTGATCACCCTGGTCGTCAACGCGCTGATGCTGCTGCTCACCTCGTGGCTGGCGGGCAAGCTGGACCTGAGCTTCCATGTCGAGGGCTTCTGGACCGCCGTCCTGGGCGGCCTGATCATCTCGATCGTCTCCTGGGCCCTGCACGTCGTGCTGCCCGACGACAAGGACTGAGGGAGCCGCATGACCTACCGCGTCTGTTTCGTCTGCACCGGCAACATCTGCCGTTCCCCGATGGCCGAGTCCGTCTTCCGCGCCCGCATCGAGGAGGCCGGTCTCGACGACCGGGTCGAGGTCGACAGCGCCGGCACGGGCGGCTGGCACGAGGGAGACGGAGCCGATCCGCGCACCGTGGCCGTCCTGGAGGAGAACGGCTACGGCAGCGATCACGTCGCACGGCAGTTCCAGCCCTCCTGGTTCTCCCGCCGGGATCTGGTGATCGCCCTGGACTCCGGGCACCTGAAGGCCCTGCGGCGCCTCGCGCCCACCCCCGAGGACGCGGCGAAGGTGCGGCTCCTGCGCTCCTACGACCCGGCCGCCGACGGCGATCTCGATGTACCGGACCCGTACTACGGGGGCATGGACGGCTTCGAGGAGTGCCTTGAGATGGTGGAGGCGGCGAGCCTCGGCCTGCTCGCCGCGGTACGCGAGAAGGTGGAGGGACGGGCAGCATGAGTTCAGGGGATGCCGGCACGGCCGGCGGTGGGTACGGCGACGGCACGCGCGCGGTCCGCGCGGGGCTGCCCGAGCCGGTCAAGCACGAGCCGACCCTGCCGGGTCCCGTCTTCGCCGCGCACTACCACCTGCCCGGCGAGCCGACCGGTCCGTACGCCTACGGGCGGGACGAGAACCCCACCTGGAGCCGTCTGGAGCGCGCGATCGGCGAGCTCGAGGCGCCCGGTGAGGACGGCGTGGAGACCCTCACCTTCGCCTCCGGCATGGCCGCGATCTCGGCCGTCCTGTTCTCCCAGCTGCGCGCGGGCGACACCGTGGTGCTGCCCGCGGACGGCTACCAGGTGCTGCCGCTGGTGCGGGAGCAGCTCACGGCGTACGGCATCGAGGTGCGTACCGCGCCGACCGCCGGCGACGCCCAGCTCGGCGTCCTCGACGGCGCGAGGCTGCTGTGGATCGAGACCCCCTCCAACCCGGGACTCGACGTCTGCGACGTGCGACGGCTCGTCGAGGCGGCCCATGCGCAGGGCACCCTCGTCGCCGTGGACAACACCCTGGCGACCCCGCTCGGCCAGCGGCCCCTGGAGCTGGGCGCCGACTTCTCCGTGGCCAGCGGCACGAAGATGCTCACCGGGCACGGCGACCTGCTGCTCGGATACGTGGCGTCCCGGAACGCCGGGCTGATGACCTCGGTGCGGCGCTGGCGCAAGATCGTCGGCGCCATCCCGGGTCCCATGGAGGCCTGGCTGGCGCACCGGTCGCTGGCCACGCTCCACCTGCGCGCCGACCGGCAGACTGCCAACGCGCTCGCCGTCGCCGAAGCGCTGCGCGGCCGACCCGAGGTGACCGGGCTGCGGTATCCAGGCCTGCCCGATGACCCGTCCCACAAGGTCGCCGCGCAGCAGATGCGGCGCTTCGGGTGTGTGGTGTCGTTCGCGTTGCCCACACGCGCGCGTGCCGAGCGTTTTCTGGACGCGCTGCGCCTCGTCGACGACGCGACGAGCTTCGGAGGGGTGCGGTCCACCGCCGAGCGGCGTGGACGCTGGGGCGGTGACGCGGTACCGGAAGGCTTCATCCGGCTGTCGGTCGGCGCCGAGGATCCCGAGGACCTGGTGACCGATGTGCTCCGTGCGCTGGAGGAGTCGGCACACTGACCACGTGCCGGCCGCCGGTCACCGCCTGGGCTACGCACATCGGGGGAGCCGGTCCGCCGACCAAGGATGCCCTTCTACGTACGACGGACGGTCCGAGCCTCCCCCCTCATGGCTCGGACCGTCCCGGTTCCGCGCGCAAAGAACCGCGCGAACAAGGCTAGTTGACTCTGTGTCAGTGTCCAATCACAGTAGCGACAGAGAGCTATCGACTTATTTATAGTTGGGCGCGTCCGAGGGTGCGGGGAGCGGAGGGAGCACCATGGATCTGGCCCTGCTGCGCACCTTCGTGACCGTGCACCGGGCCGGCTCGTTCACCCGCGCCGCGGCGCTGCTCGGCCTCTCGCAGCCGGCGGTCACCTCCCAGATCCGCACGCTGGAGCGGCAGCTGGGCCACCCCCTGTTCCTCCGGCAGGCTCGCGGGGTGACGCCCACGACCATCGGCGACGAACTCGCGCACAAGGCCGCGCCCCATCTCGACGCCCTGATGGAGATCGCCGAGACCGGGCTCGACGAGCAGGTGTCGCTGCGCACCCTGCATCTCGCCGGGCCGCCGGAGTTCACCGCGGAGCGCGCCCTGCCCGCGCTGGCGGAACTGACCGGCGACGACGGCCAAGGGCTCGCCCTGCGCGTCTCCTTCGGGACCGTGGACGAGACGCTGGAAGGGCTCGCCGCCGGACACCACGATCTGGCCATCACCACGGCCAGGCCGCGTGGCGCGCTGCTCACGGCGACTCCGCTGTGCGACGAGGAACATGCCCTGGTCGCCGCCCCGCGCTGGGCGTCCCGCATCGGACCCGGCAGGCTGCGCCGCAAGGGCGCCTACGCGCTGAAGAATCTTCCGGTGGTCGAGGTGCACGAGTCGCTGCCGTTCGTCTCCCGGTACTGGGCCTCCGTTTTCGACTCCCGACCGGCTGCCGCCGGCACGGTCATCGTCCCCGATCTGCGCGCCGTGCTCGGCTGCGCCGCCACCGGTGCCGGGCTCGCCGTGCTGCCGCGCTATCTGTGCGCCTCCGCACTGGAGCGGGGTGAGGTGGTGGCGCTGCACGAACCCGCGGTTCCGCCGCTGCGGACCTGCTTCCTCGTGGCCCGCACCGGAACGCTCGCCATGCCGTCCATAGGCCGGGCCCATGAGTGGCTGCTGCGGGCCGCGGTCGACTGGGGCTGAGTGGCCACGTCCGTGACGACGGTGCAGGGCGACGGTGACCGGGTCCGGCGAGGGCTGCGGACGCCCGCCACGTGCATCACCCGCTGTTCACCCCGGATGGGGTGCGATGTGGGGCGGGTGATGTTTCACGTGGAACATGGTGGGCCACATTTCTCCCATGACCGTTCGCCCCGTGGTCAAGCGCACCGCCCGCGCCATCCTGCTGGATGGTGACGATCTGATCCTGATCAAGCGGACCAAGCCCGGCGTGGATCCCTACTGGGTCACTCCGGGTGGCGGGGTCGAGCCGTCCGACACGACCGTCATCGACGCGCTGCACAGGGAAGTCGACGAGGAACTCGGTGCCAAGATCACCGATGTCGTGCCCTGCTTCGTGGACACGGTGGAGCACATCGGCGAAGGTGGCGGCCCTACCGGCGTGAAGGTTCAGCACTTCTTCGTCTGCCGTCTGGAGTCGATGGACGAGCGCCTTCGGCACGGTCCCGAGGTCGAGGAGCCGGCCGGGGAGTACGAGGTCGTGCGGGTGCCGTTCACCCGCGTGGGCATCGCCTCGGTCCATCTCGTCCCGCTGTCGCTTCGGCACTACCTGGACGGGAACATCGAGGGCGTACGGGCCATGCACGCGCCAGACCTGGGCTGAGAGCCCGGGCTGACGTTTCACGTGAAACGTCTGGCGCTGGGCTGTGCGGTTGGGTGAGCCATGGCCAAAAGCATGTGTGTTACACCTCAAACCAGTGGACGCCGGTGGCCCATGTCAGACAGCCTGACCAGCGTGTCGACACCTGCCCTCGCTGCTCTGCCCATCCGCCGTCTGACCCCCCGCGACCTCCATGCCTGCGCCGACTTGTCCGAGGACCGGGGCTGGCCCCGCGAGGAACACAAGTGGGGCCTGCTCCTGGCCGCCGGGAAGGGATACGGCATCGACGATCCCGAGGGTGGTCTCGTCACCGCGTGTGTCGTCACCGAGTACGGGCACAGCTACCGTCCCGATCTCTGCGCCGTCGGCATGGTGCTCGTCGCCGAGCGACACGCGCGCCAGGGCGTCGGCCGCCGGCTGATGCGGCATGTGGTCGCGGAATCGGACACCGCCCCGCTCACGCTGTACGCGACCCCCTACGGCCGCCCCCTGTACGAGGAGCTGGGCTTCAAGGTCATCGGGAGCTCCGAGATGGTGCATGGGCACTTCACGGCCGGCGGCCCATCCCCCGCCGTCTCCACCCGTCCGGCCACCGGGGAGGATCTCGCCACCCTCGTCCGACTCGACGAGGAGGTGTTCGGCACCGACCGCACGCACATGATCACGCGGTTGCCCGCCTTCGCCGACCAGTTGCGGGTCGCAGAGGAGAAGGGGCGGATCATCGGGTACGCGGCTGCCTGGCCCAACATGGACACCCATGTCGTGGGTCCCCTCATCGCCCGCGACACCGAGACGGCGAAGGCACTCGTCGCATCCCTGGCCGCACACACCGACCGCCCGCTGCGCACAGATGTCGATGTACGGCACGAGGGCCTGCTGGCCTGGTTGAAGGAGCGGGGTCTCGCCTCGGCGGGCGTCAACGCGGTCATGACGTACGGCATCCCGGACCTGCCCGGCGACTGGACCCGGCGCTTCGCCCCGCTGACGGTGGCGGCGGGCTGAGCAGAGCAGCACGGCGCGACGCGTGCTCCCGGGTGCCGGGGGCACCGTCGCGTTCGCAGAGCCACTCAGTGGCGCACGGCGGTGCGCCGTTCGCTGGGCACGGCGCCCGCCACGACCGCGTTCGAGGCCGTCTCCCGGCGCTCCAGCGCGGCGGAGAGGAACGCCAGCAGCAGGGCGGACACGGCGAGGACGGCGCCGACCCAGTTGGGGGCGGTGTAGCCGAGTCCGGCAGCGATGACCAGGCCACCGAGCCAGGCCGACAGGGCGTTGCCGAGGTTGAAGGCGCCGATGTTTGCGGCGGAGGCGAGGGTAGGAGCGCCGTGCGCGTGGTCCAGCACCCGCTTCTGCAGGGGCGGTACGGTCGCGAACCCGAGGGCGCCGATCAGCACGATCGTGACCGCGGCGAGCGTCTTGGTGTGCGCGGTGACGGTGAACAGCGCGAGCACGAGGGCGAGACCGCCCAGTGACACGTACAGCATCGGCATCAGGGCACGGTCCGCGTACTTGCCGCCGATGAGGTTCCCGCCGACCATGCCGAGGCCGAAGAGAACGAGCAGCCAGGTGACCGAGCTGTCGGCGAAACCGGTGACATGCGTCATCATTGGCGCGATATAGGTGATGGCCGCGAACACACCGCCGAAGCCGAGGACGGTCATCGCCATCGCGAGCAGCACCTGCGCGTTCTTGAAGGCGGCCAGCTCATGGCGCAGATGCACGCCCTCCGGCCTCGGCATCTCGGGCACGAGCTTCGCGACCCCCAGCAGCCCGACCACGCCGAGCGCGGCGACCAGCGTGAAGGTGACCCGCCAGCCTGCGGACTGTCCGACGAGTGTGCCGAGCGGGACACCGACGACGTTGGCGATCGTCAGACCGCTGAACATCATGGAGATGGCGCCGGCCTTCTTCTCCGGTGCCACCAGATCGGCGGCGACCACCGAGCCGATGCCGAAGAACGCGCCGTGGGCCAGGGAGGCCACCACCCGGCCCGCCAGCATCAGTCCGAACACCGGGGCGACGGCGGACAGCAGATTGCCCACCACGAACAGGCCCATCAGAAGCATCAGCATCCGCTTGCGGGGGACCCTGGTACCGAGCGCCGTCATGATCGGAGCGCCGAACATCACTCCCAGGGCATAGCCGGTCACGAGCAGCCCGGCGGTGGGGATGGAGACCCCGAAATCGCCCGCGACCTCGGGCAGCACACCCATGATCACGAACTCTGTGGTTCCGATCCCGAAGGCTCCGATGGCGAGGGCCAGAAGCGCGAGAGGCATGGGGACACCTTCCCAATGTTTGTGTGAGCGTCTTGCACGCTCCGACAATATTTGCATACGCGCTATATATGCAAACGCCATCTATTGCGGGGGTGCTCTACCCTGGTGGTGAGCTGCTCCGGGATGGAGGACAACGCCATGTCAGCGACGGACCCCGCGCTCACCGCCCTCGCCCAGGGCTGGTGCGCCCTCTCCCTGCTGCACGGGAGGATCGAGGCCCACCTCGAACGCGCGCTCCAGGCCAAACACGGGCTGAGCGTGCGGGAGTACTCCTTGCTGGATGTACTCAGCCGTCAGCACGACGGCGAGGGGGGACATCTCCAGATGAAGCAGGTCGCCGACGCGGTGGTCCTCAGCCAGAGCGCCACGACCCGACTGGTGACCAGACTCGAGGACCGCGGCCTGCTCTCGCGGTATCTCTGCCCCACCGACCGCCGCGGCATCTACACCAACGTCACCGAGGCCGGCCTCAAGCTCCTGGAAGAGGCCCGCCCCACCAACAACGCCGCTCTCCGTGAAGCCCTCGCCGAGGCGGCGAAGAAGCCGGAACTGGCACCACTGGTCCGCGTCGTCGAGTCCGTGGACGTGCCGGCCTAGCGCCATCCGCTCCCGGCCACCCGGCACGTTCGAAGCGGCCCTAGGGTGCGGGCATGGGAGAACTCGACATACGGCCCGCCGTCGCGGGCGACGTCCCCGCGATCATCGCCATGCTCGCCGACGACCCGCTCGGCGCCCAGCGCGAATCACCGGACGACCTGACGCCCTACCTGAACGCCCTGAAGCGGGTGAGCAGCGACCCGAACCAGCACCTCGTGGTCGCCGTACGCGACGGCCGGGTGGTGGGCACTCTCCAGCTCACCATCATTCCCGGACTGTCTCGCATGGGCGCCACCCGCTCAATCATCGAGGCCGTCCGCATCCATGCCGACGAACGCGGCAGCGGCCTGGGAACGCAACTCATTGAATGGGCGATCGACGAATCCCGGCGCCAGGACTGCCAGTTGGTCCAGCTGACGTCCGACGCCACCCGCACCGACGCCCACCGTTTCTACGAACGCCTCGGCTTCCAGGCGTCGCACGTGGGCTTCAAACGGCAGCTGTGACACCGCTCACTGGTGAAGGGCCTGTTTCACGTGAAACAGGCCCTTCCTGACCCTCAGCGGGACCTACCGGATCCCCCTCCACCCGTCCTGGTCCACACCGCCGGGTACGGGAGCCCCCTCCTCATACGGCTGGCGCGTGAACACGAACGACCCGAGGTCCAGATGGCTCACCGATCCGTCCGGCCGCCGAACCGCCTTCAGAACCTCCCCGGCGTAGTAGCCGTCCAGTCCCGTCCAGGTGCCGTCCCCGTTGTGCCGCAGACGCGCTCGCCGACCGACACCGGACAACGGTTCCAGCGAGACACCCCCATCGGCCGTCAGCCGCAGGACGAATCCCTGCGTGCCCCAGTACCACTGCCCCACCAGTTCCAGCACCGACCGGTCCACATCGGGCAGCGGCCGCCACGGCTCGGGGATCCGCGGCTCCGCCTCCGCCACGATCGCCACGAGGTCGGCGGCAACGGAGGAGACAGCCGGCCCCGACGTACAGTTGGCCAGCACGACGGCCGCCACGTCATCCTCCACACTCAGCGTGAGATCGGCCAGGAACCCGGGCAGGGAACCGGAATGCCCGAGCAGGAGCCGGCTGTCCCGGCGCTGAAGCCGCAACCCGAGACCGTACGCAGAACCCGCGACCACATCCGACGCCTCGGGCGGCGCGGCAGGCGTCCGCATCTCCCGTACGGACTCCGCACTCAGCACCCGCTCGTCACCCTGCGCCAGGAAAACAGCGAAACGGGCCAAGTCGCCGGTGGTCGACCACAGTTGACCGGCCGGAGCCATCCGCCCGAGATCCTCGGCAGGCTCCGGCAGCATCACATCCGCCCACGGATGCACTGCCCACCCGCCCGCATGCGGTGACTGCGGCCGACCGCCGGTCCGGTGCAGCCCCAGCGGCTCCAGCACCTCACGCCGCAGAACGTCCTCCCACGGCGCCCTGCGCACCTCCTCGACCAGCGCGCCCAGGAGCGTGTAGCCGGGGTTGGAGTAGTGGAACCTGCGCCCGACCGGATGCCGCAAGGGATGCTCGCCCAGCACGTCCGCCAGCTCGGGCCGCAGCGTTCCCGGCGTCCGTTCCCACCACGGCCCGGGCGACTCCGCGGCGAGACCACCGGTATGCGCGAGCAGATCGGCGATGGTCGCCTCCCCCACCCCTGTGCCGGGCAGATGCTTCTCCAGCGGATCGTCCAGATCCAGAACCCCCTCGTCACGCAGCCGCAGGACGAGAACCGCTGTGAACGTCTTGGTGATGGACCCGATCCGGTACTGCACGTTCCCGTCCGGAGCATGGCCGTCCACGCAGGATCGTGCACCGTGCCACACCGTCCGCCCACCCCGGACAACGGCTGCCACCAGTGACGGCGCCCGTCCCTGGGCCTGCGCCACGGCGATCCGGTGCAGCAGGGCCCGGCGCGTTGCGGGAAGCAGCTCTTCCTGAGATGTCGTCATGGCCCCAGTCCACCCGGCATGCCGTCCCGCGTCGAGCCCATTTGCGTGGTGCCACCTCACCAGGAGACGACGGATCAGGTCTGTGCCATGTCCACGAACCGGGAGTAGTGGCCCTGGAAGGCGACCGTGATCGTCGCGGTGGGGCCGTTACGGTGCTTGCCGACGATGATGTCCGCCTCGCCCGCGCGCGGCGACTCCTTCTCGTAGGCGTCCTCACGGTGCAGCAGGATCACCATGTCGGCGTCCTGCTCGATCGAACCGGACTCACGCAGGTCGGACACCATGGGCTTCTTGTCCGTCCGCTGCTCCGGACCACGGTTCAGCTGCGACAGCGCGATCACCGGCAGCTCCAGCTCCTTGGCCAGCAGCTTCAGGTTTCGCGACATCTCGGAGACCTCCTGCTGCCGGCTCTCGGACCGCTTGGAACCGGACTGCATGAGCTGCAGATAGTCGATGACGACCAGTTTCAGATCATTGCGCTGCTTCAGACGACGGCATTTCGCCCGGATCTCCATCATCGACAGGTTCGGCGAGTCGTCGATGTAGAGGGGCGCGGCCGAGACGTCCGGCATACGGCGGGCCAGCCTGGTCCAGTCCTCGTCCGTCATCGTGCCCGACCGCATGTGATGCAGAGCCACCCGAGCCTCGGCGGACAGCAGACGCATCGCGATCTCGTTGCGGCCCATCTCGAGCGAGAAGATCACGCTGGGCAGGTTGTGCTTGATGGCAGCCGCTCGGGCGAAGTCCAGAGCCAGCGTCGACTTACCCATCGCGGGACGCGCTGCGATGATGATCATCTGGCCCGGGTGCAGACCGTTGGTGAGCTGGTCCAGATCGGTGAAGCCGGTCGGCACACCGGTCATCTCCCCCGACCGTGAGCCGATCGCCTCGATCTCGTCGAGCGCCCCTTCCATGATCTCGCTCAGCGGAAGATAGTCCTCCGCCGTGCGCTGCTCGGTCACCGCGAAGATTTCGGCCTGAGCGCTGTTGACGATCTCGTCGATGTCGCCGTCGGCCGCGTACCCCATCTGGGTGATGCGCGTACCGGCTTCCACCAGGCGCCGCAGTACCGCACGCTCGTGCACGATCTGCGCGTAGTACTCGGCGTTCGCCGCGGTCGGCACCGTCTGCACCAGCGTGTGCAGATACGAGGCACCGCCGACCTTGGTGATCTCACCGCGCTTGGTCAGCTCCGCCGCGACCGTGATGGGGTCGGCCGGCTCACCCTTCGCGTACAGATCGAGGATCGCCTGGTAGATCGTTTCGTGTGCCGGCCGGTAGAAGTCATGGCCCTTGAGGATCTCCACGACGTCCGCGATCGCGTCCTTGGACAGGAGCATGCCTCCGAGGACGGACTGCTCGGCGTCCAGGTCCTGCGGCGGCACCCGCTCGAAGGCGGAGCCACCTCCGTCCCACGCGCCGCTGTCCGGCCCCCTGTCGTGCTGCTCGTCACGGCCCCGGCCGCCCTCGCCGCGTCGGCGGGAGGCAGGGACACGATCGCCGGGGCCGCTGTCGGCCCACTGATCGTCCAAGGGCTCGGAAATGCTCACCGGGCCGCCTCCTCCCGTCCGCCGCGCGGACCTCGCCGTGCACCCCAGTTCTAGGGCACGACACTGACAAAGCGAGAAGCCCAGCTCCGGTTCAGACGCGTCGACCGGGCGCGTCGTCCTAGGACGGAGAGGGAGTGGGCGCCGGACCACGTTAGGCCCCTGGGCACCGTCAGCCAATCTGGTTATCCACAGGCCATGTGGACGAGACGCCCATCGCTGTGGACAACTCCGCGAAACCTGTGCACGACACGGTGGACAGCTCTGTGAACAAGCCCTCAGCTGATTCCTAAGAACCCATCTGACCTGGAGGTTTCCCGTCCACCGCTTGTGCAGAAGAAAAACTTCCCCAGTCGGATCAAGATCGCCACCGACCGTGGACAGCGCGGTGGGACACAGCGTCTAAAGTAAGGGACACAACGCAATCGCAGCTCTTACCTGTGGACGATTGATTGGTGGCCATGACACAGGCTCCCGCGACACCCCGCGCCCTTGGACGCCGGCATGACCGGGAGATCGTCGCACTGGCCGTTCCGGCCTTCGGCGCACTCATCGCGGAGCCCCTCTTCGTGATGGCCGACAGCGCGATCGTCGGCCATCTCGGCACCGCGCAGCTGGCCGGCCTCGGCGTCGCCTCGGCGCTTCTCACCACCGCCGTCAGCATCTTCGTCTTTCTCGCCTACGCCACCACGGCCGCCGTCGCGCGCCGCGTCGGCGCGGGCGATCTACGATCCGCCATCCGCCAGGGCATGGACGGCATCTGGCTGGCGCTGCTGCTGGGAGCGGCCGTCATCGCCGTCGTCCTGCCCACGGCACCCGGCATCGTGACCCTCTTCGGCGCCTCGCCGACCGCGGCCCCTTATGCGACCACGTATCTGCGGATCTCGGCACTCGGCATCCCCGCGATGCTGGTGGTGCTGGCCGCCACCGGCGTGCTGCGCGGACTGCAGGACACGAGGACACCGCTGTACGTGGCGGTCGCGGGCTTCCTGGCGAACGCCGCCCTCAACGCGGGGCTCGTCTACGGCGCGGCCCTGGGCATCGCGGGATCGGCGTGGGGCACCGTCGCCGCGCAATGCGGGATGGCGGCCGCGTACCTGTACGTCGTCGTCCGCGGCGCCCGTCGGCACGGCGCCTCGCTACGGCCGGACGCGGCCGGGATACGTGCCTGCGCGCAGGCGGGGGCACCGCTGTTGATCCGTACGCTCTCGCTGCGGGCGATCCTCATGATCGCAACGGCTGTCGCCGCGCGGCTTGGGGACGCCGACATCGCCGCGCACCAGATCATCCTGTCCCTGTGGAGCCTGCTCGCGTTCGCGCTGGACTCGATCGCCATCGCAGGGCAGGCGATCATCGGGCGCTATCTCGGCGCGGACGACGCGTGGGGCGCCCGCGCAGCATGCCGCCGCATGGTGCATTGGGGCATCGTCGCCGGCCTCGTGCTCGGACTGCTCGTACTCGTGACCCGGCCGCTGTTCCTCCCACTGTTCACCAGCGACTCCGCAGTGAAGGACACGGCACTGCCCGCCCTGCTGATGGTGGCACTGTCGCAGCCGGTATGCGGGATCGTCTTCGTTCTGGACGGAGTCCTGATGGGTGCGGGCGACGGGCCGTACCTCGCCTGGGCGATGGTCGTCACCCTGGCCGTCTTCGCACCCGCGGCCCTGCTCGTCCCCACGCTCGGCGGCGGACTCAGCGCCCTCTGGGCGGCGATGACGCTGATGATGATGATCCGCATGCTGACGCTGTGGCTGCGCGCCCGCTCCGGTCGCTGGATCGTGACGGGCGCGACGCGCTGACCGTTTCACGTGAAACGTGCCCCGGTGACGACTCCGGCCACTGGAAAGGGGCCGCACCCGTGACAGGTGCGGCCCCTTTCGGAACTGCTCAAGCCGAGCGCAGCGATCAGGCCGCGACGACCTCGATGTTGACCTTGGCGGCAACCTCGGGGTGCAGACGCACGGACGTCTCGTGGGCGCCCAGCGTCTTGATCGGCGCACCGAGCTCGATGCGGCGCTTGTCGACCTCGGGGCCACCGGAGGCCTTGATCGCCGAGGCGATGTCGGCCGGGGTGACGGAACCGAAGAGACGGCCGGAGTCGCCGGAGCGGACGGCCAGGCGGACCTTCACGCCCTCGAGCTGGGCCTTGACCTGGTTGGCCTGCTCGATGGTCTGGATCTCGTGGATCTTGCGAGCGCGACGGATCTGCTCGACGTCCTTCTCGCCACCCTTGGTCCAGCGGATCGCGAACTTCCGCGGGATCAGGTAGTTGCGGGCGTACCCGTCCTTGACGTCGACGACATCGCCGGCGGCGCCGAGGCCGGAAACCTCGTGGGTGAGGATGATCTTCATGAGTCGGTCACCCTTCCCTTAGCGCGCGGTGGACGTGTAGGGCAGCAGCGCCATCTCACGGCTGTTCTTGACGGCCGTGGCGACGTCACGCTGGTGCTGCGTGCAGTTGCCGGTCACGCGACGGGCACGGATCTTGCCGCGGTCGGAAATGAACTTCCGCAGCATGTTCGTGTCCTTGTAGTCCACGTACGTGACCTTGTCCTTGCAGAATGCGCAGACCTTCTTCTTCGGCTTGCGCACAGGCGGCTTTGCCATGGTGTTTCTCCTGTGTGATCAAGAAGTGTGGGGTACGGCCCGCCTAGAAGGGGGGCTCGTCCGAGTAGCCGCCACCGCCGCCGGAGCCACCGCCCCAGCCGCCGCCCTGGCCGCCTCCGCCCTGGCCGCCGGCGGGAGCGCCGGTCGCCCACGGGTCGTCGGCCGGAGCACCGCCCTGACCGCCGCCGGAGCCACCGCCCCAGCCGCCGCCCTGGCCGCCACCGCCGCCGTAACCGCCCTGGCCACCGCGGCCGGCGGTCTTGGTGACCTTGGCCGTGGCGTTGCGCAGGCTGGCGCCGACCTCGTCGACGTCGAGCTCGTAGACCGTGCGCTTGACGCCCTCACGGTCCTCGTAGGACCGCTGCTTCAGCCGGCCCTGCACGATGACGCGCATGCCTCGCTGAAGCGACTCGGCGACGTTCTCCGCCGCCTGGCGCCAGACCGAGCAGGTCAGGAAGAGGCTTTCGCCGTCCTTCCACTCATTGGTCTGACGGTCGAAGGTGCGGGGAGTGGACGCGATGCGGAACTTCGCGACCGCCGCACCGGACGGGGTGAAGCGCAGCTCGGGGTCATCGACAAGGTTGCCGACGACCGTGATGACGGTCTCGCCTGCCATGGGGGAACCTCTCGGCGGGTTTGCTGCTGGCTGCTGGTGCTGCTACTCGAATCCCGGGATCAGCTGAGCGGGAGGCTCAGTGGGTCTCGGGACGGAGGACCTTGGTCCGGAGGACCGACTCGTTCAGGTTCATCTGGCGGTCGAGCTCCTTGACGACCGCAGGCTCGGCCTGCAGGTCGATGACCGAGTAGATGCCCTCGGGCTTCTTCTTGATCTCGTAGGCGAGACGACGACGACCCCAGGTGTCGACCTTCTCGACCTTTCCGCCACCGTCACGGACGACGGAAAGGAAGTTCTCGATCAGCGGGGAGACAGCACGCTCCTCGAGATCGGGGTCGAGGATGACCATCACCTCGTAGTGACGCATGTGGAACCCACCTCCTTCGGACTCAGCGGCCACGGTCGTTCCGTGGCAGGAGGGTTGTGATGCGTACGCAACCGTGCCTGTCAGTAAATCAGCCGCCACTGACAATCGGAGGCCAGTCGACGGTTGACCAGGCTGTGCCTGGGCAGACACCGGTGCAGACGGTACAGAGTACCCGCACACGTGCTTCCGGTTGAAATCCGGCCCCGGAGGCCGTCAATCTGTACACATCGGGTGTGTATGGCGCTACGATGCGCCGCCTTCCGCAGGAGGTGCCCCATGGCACAGGTATTGCGACCCAACACCACCGGTTCCCTCTTCGCCACGGACGGCAAGGCCCACCCCGTCCAGGACACCCTGCTCGTGGTGACCCTGGTGCTCGGTGTCACGGCTTTCGTGACGGCGTTGGTGTCCAAGGACCTGCATCTGATCAGCTCCTGGACCGGCCTGGTGGGGATCTTCACCGGCGCCTACGGGCAGTACATCTCCGTGACGACCCGAGAGCGCTTCGGCCTGATCCTGGGGCTCGGTGCCTCGGCCGTCGGCTTCTTCCTGGGCATGGCCCACGGCGGTCTCTTCGGCGGGGTCGTCGGCCACTGACCGTCGGGCCGCGGTGCGGCCGGCGGGGCCGTGAGGCGACCCGCCGGACGCACAGGTTGCGTAGGGCCAGTCGGGGCGCTCGCGGGGCGCAGTAGGCTTCGGCGCGAGAGCCGGAGCCCCTGTACCCATGGGGACACACCAGCCCGAGGAGCGCCCCGAATGAGCCTGACCCTGAGGACGATCAGTCGCGAGCAGCATCTGGCGTACATCCAGAGCCTGCCGGCGGCGAGCCACATGCAGGTCCCGGCCTGGGCAGACGTCAAGGCGGAGTGGCGCTCCGAGAACCTCGGCTGGTTCGACAAGAGCGGCGAACTGGTGGGCGTCGGTCTGGTGTTGTACCGGCAGCTGCCCAAGATCAAGCGCTATCTGGCGTATCTGCCCGAGGGTCCGGTGATCAACTGGTTCGCGCCGAACCTGGAGGACTGGATCCAGCCGATGCTCGCGCACCTGAAGCAACAGGGCGCCTTCTCCGTGAAGATGGGCCCGCCGGTGATCATCCGACGGTGGAACGCGGAGACCATCAAGAGGGGCATCCAGGACCCGGACGTCAAGCGGCTGCGTGACCTGGAGGCCGACTTCATCGAGCCGCGCGCATTCGAAGTCTCCGACAAGCTGCGCCGGATGGGCTGGCAGCAGGGCGAGGACGGCGGCGCCGGCTTCGGCGACGTGCAGCCGCGGTACGTCTTCCAGGTGCCGCTCGCCAACCGGTCCCTGGAAGAGGTCCACAAGGACTTCAACCAGTTGTGGCGCCGCAACATCAAGAAGGCCGAGAAGGCGGGCGTCGAAGTGGTCCAGGGCGGCTACCACGACCTCGAGGAGTGGCAGCGCCTGTACGAGATCACCGCGGTGCGCGACCACTTCCGGCCCCGCCCGCTGTCGTACTTCCAGCGCATGTGGACGGCCCTCAACAGCGAGGACCCCAACCGTATGCGGCTGTACTTCGCGCGCCACAACGGTGTGAACCTGTCTGCGGCGACGATGCTGATCGTCGGCGGCCACGTCTGGTACTCCTACGGAGCCTCCGACAACATCGGCCGTGAGGTACGGCCTTCGAACGCGATGCAGTGGCGGATGCTGCGCGACGCCTATGCGCTCGGCGCCACCGTCTACGACCTGCGCGGCATCTCCGACTCTCTGGACGAGACCGACCACCTCTTCGGCCTGATCCAGTTCAAGGTGGGCACGGGCGGACAGGCGGCCGAGTACCTCGGCGAGTGGGACTTCCCGCTCAACAAGCTGCTCCACAAGGCGCTCGACATCTACATGTCGCGCCGCTGACGCCGGAGCCCCCGCGCCGGGCCGCCCGAGCGGCCCGGACCAGCCCGTCAGTCCGGCGGATCCGTCACAATTCCCTCTCAGACCTCTGACACACGGCAGCCACGAGAAAGGTTCCGGGACCGGCCATGGCGCTCACGCTCTACGTCGACACCGCGCGCTGGCGGGCACACCACAAGCACGTGCAGGAGCAGTTCCCGGGGCTCGTCCCCGTCTGCAAGGGCAACGGCTACGGGTTCGGCCACGAGCGGCTGGCGGAGGAGGCCACCCGCCTCGGCGCGGACATGCTCGCCGTCGGCACGACGTACGAGGCGGCCCGGATCAAGGACTGGTTCGGCGGCGACCTGCTGGTGCTGACGCCGTTCCGGCGGGGCGAGGAACCCGTGCCGCTGCCGGACCGCGTCATCCGCTCGGTGTCGTCCGTGGACGGCGTGTACGGGCTCGTGGGCGCCCGGGTGGTCATCGAGGTCATGTCCTCGATGAAGCGCCACGGGGTCAGCGAGCAGGAGCTGCCGCAGCTGCACACGGCCATAGAGAACGTGCGCCTGGAAGGCTTCGCCATCCACCTGCCGCTGGACCGTACCGACGGCTCCGACGCCGTGGAGGAGGTCATCGGCTGGATGGACCGGCTGCGCGCGGCCCGGCTGCCGCTGCACACGATGTTCGTGAGCCACCTCAAGGCCGATGAGCTGGCCCGGCTGCAGCAGCAGTTCCCGCAGACCCGCTTCCGCGCCCGCATCGGCACCCGGCTGTGGCTCGGGGACCATGAGGCCACCGAGTACCGCGGGGCGGTCCTGGACGTGACGCGCGTGGCCAAGGGCGACCGCTTCGGCTACCGGCAGCAGAAGGCGGCCTCCGACGGCTTCCTGATCGTCGTTGCGGGCGGGACGTCGCACGGGGTGGGCCTGGAGGCCCCCAAGGCCATGCACGGCGTGATGCCGCGTGCCAAGGGAGTGGCCCGGGCCGGCCTCGCGACGGTGAACCGGAACCTGTCGCCGTTCGTCTGGGCGGGCAAGCAGCGCTGGTTCGCCGAGCCGCCGCACATGCAGGTCTCGATCCTCTTCATCCCGGCGGACGCCACGGAGCCGAAGGTGGGCGATGAGCTGGTGGCCCATCTGCGGCACACGACGACGCAGGTCGACCGGCTCGTCGACCGCTGAGCACAGAGCGGGAAGCACGACGAAGGCCGTACACGAAGCTCGTGTACGGCCTTGTCCGTGACGGCCCGGCGCCGGTTCGCTCAGCGCGACCCGTCGTCAGCCGGTTGCCCGCCGCGGCTGCCCCAGTCCACTTGCGTCCCCTCGAAATGCGCCGCGTGCCGAGGCGGATGGGCTGCGGCTCCGAGCGCGAAGACGTCCGGCGCACCGTCCAGTACGCCGCCGGACGGATCGTCGTCGCCGGCCCGGCGCACCATGTCCCGTTCCGGCAGGAAGATGTCGCGTACGACGACGGCGCACAGGTAGAGCGTCCCCAGCAGGTGGACGGCGATGGCGAGCTGGTACCCGTCCGTCGGCAGGCCCTTGTGGGCGTCTCCGCTGGTCGTGTACGCGAGGTACGTCCAGATCCCCAGGAAGTACGCGAGCTCGCAGGCCTGCCAGATCAGGAAGTCCCGCCAGCGCGGCCGGGCGAGTGCGGCGAGGGGGACCAGCCACAGCACGTACTGCGGCGAGTAGACCTTGTTGGTGAGGATGAACGCGGCGACGATCAGGAAGGCGAGCTGGGCGAGGCGCGGGCGACGCGGAGCGGTCAGCGTCATCGCGGTGATACCGACACAGGCGAGCACCATCATGATCAGCGCGTAGGTGTTGGCGGTGTCCCCGGTGATGTCGATGTTGAACCAGCGCGAGACGAACAGGAAGACGGACCCGAAGTCCACCCCGCGCTCCTGGCTAAAGCGGTAGAACTTGGACCAGCCCTCGGGGGCGAGCCACATCACCGGCAGGTTGACCACGAGCCACGCGCCGACGGCGCCCAGGACGGCGGTCCCGTACTCCCGCCACCTGCCCGCCCGCCAGCACAGCACGAGGAGCGGTCCGAGCACCAGGAACGGGTAGAACTTGGCGGCCGTCGCGAGCCCCACGAGGACGCCGAAGGCAAGGGCCCGGCCACGTGACCACATCAGCATCGCGGCGGCCAGCAGGGCCACGGCGAGCAGGTCCCAGTTGATGGTCGCGGTCAGCGCGAAGGCGGGCGCGAGGGCGACGAGAAGGCCGTCCCAGGGGCGCCTGCGGTGGATGCGGGCGGTGCACACGGCGATGACCGCCGCGCACACCATGAGCATTCCGGCGTTGACCATCCAGTAGGTCTGCTCGCGGGCCTGGATGCCGCCGCCGCTCGGAGTCATCCAGGAGGCGACCTCCATGAACACACCGGTGAGCACCGGGTACTCGAGGTAGTCCATGTCGCCCGGGAGCTTGTCGAAGTAGGGCACGAGCCCGTCGGCGAAGCCGCGCCCCTGGTAGAGGTGCGGGATGTCCGAGTAGCAGGCGTGCGTGTACTGCGAGCTGGCGCCGAAGAACCAGCTGCTGTCGTAGCAGGGCAGCTTCTGGACCATGCCGAGGGCGAACATGCCGATCGCGACGAGCACCACGATCCGCACGGGCGTCCACCGGGACGTCCCGAGCAGGGAGCGCCGTCCGACGGGCCCGCCGATCAGCTCGCTGCCGGCCGCGGCGACCTCGTCTTCCCTGGTCGGCCGCACCACATCCGACTGGGGCACGCTCACGCGCGTCGTCTCTGCACTGGGCATGAGGCTCATCCTGCCGTATCCGGCCAGGAAAACGCCGAGGGCCGCCACACCTGGTCGGTGTGACGGCTCTCTTCGGGCGATGTTTCACGTGAAACGGAGTGTTTCACGTGAAACACAACCGGTGACGACTACCCGTTCGGCCCGGCGAAGATCCCTCCGTTGCCGTTGCCCCGGGTGTTTCCGGTGCCGGTCGACTCCGTCGGCGAAGAGGTCACTCCGCCCGTGCCGCCCGCGTCGGTGCCGCCCGGGCCCGTTCCGCCGTTCCCGTTGCCCCCTCCGTTGCCGTTGCAGGGGCTGTTGCCCCAGAAGCCGCAGGTGTCGCTCGGCGAGGGCGAGGACGAGGTCAGCGACGGGCTCGGCGTCGCGCTCGGCGTCGGGCTCTGCGTGACGCTCTGCGTGGGCGTCGGGGTCACGCTCGGGCTCGGGGTGTCGTTGACGACCGTACCGATGGGCTCCGGCGTCGGGAACGACTTCGCGGGCTGACCCTTGAGCGCCTGTTCCATGTAGTCGTGCCAGATCTCGGCCGGGAAGGAGGCACCGTGGATCTCCTTCTGCCCGCCCGTTCCATACATCTCCAGGAACGTGCGGTTCTTGTTGGACTCGTTGTCGTCCATGCGGAACATGCTGATCGCGGTGGACAGCTGCGGGGTGTACCCGACGAACCAGGCGGACTTGTTGCCGTCCGTCGTACCGGTCTTGCCTGCCACATCGCGTCCCGGCAGCTTCGCCGCGGTACCAGTGCCCTTGTCGACCACGGTCTTCAGGACGTCCGTGACGTTGCCGGCGACCTTTGCGGTGAACGCGTCCTTGGCCTGCTTGCGGTGTTCGAAGACCGGCCCGTCCTTGCTCTTGACGAAGTCGACCGAGTAGGGGTCGTTCTGCTTGCCGCTCGCCGCGAAGGTGGCGTAGGCACCGGCCATGCGGATCGCGCTCGGGGAGGAGGTACCGATGGAGAACGAGGGATAGTTCGAGCTGGCGAGGCTGCCCTCCAGGATGCCGGCGTCCAGGGCGGTCTGCTTCACCTTGTCGAGGCCGACGTCCATGCCCAGCTGCACGTAGGCGGTGTTCACCGAGAACTGCATCGCCTCACGCAGGTCGATCTTGTAGGCGGGCGGGTCGCCCACCGACTCGTTGCCGTCGTTCGTCTGCAGCCATTCCTGACCCTTCTCGTTCTTCCAGACGTCCCCGTTGTACTCCTTGATCTTCAGCTTGTTCTTGCCGCTGTAGAGACTCTTCGGTGAGACGACAGTGCGCTCGTCCTGAGCCTGCTCCGGTCCGAGGTCGGGGTTTCGGACGCCCCACTTCATCGCCGCCGCCAGCACGAACGGCTTGAACGTCGACCCCACCTGTGCACCGGTCGAGTCGGCGTTGTTGGTGAAGTGCTTGGTCGCGTCCTCACCACCGTAGATCGCCTTGATCGCACCGCTGGTCGGGTCCACGGACGCGCCACCGAACTGAACGTATTTATCCGTGTTCGGGCGTAGGCCGGGCTTGATGTTGGCCTTCTGGACGGTCTTGACCGCGGCCTCGAGCTCGTCGACCTTCTTCTTCTCGAAGGTCGTGTGGATCTGATACCCGCCCTGCTGCAGCTTGTCCTGGGTGATGTGGGTCGTGCTGCTGTGGGTGACCAGGTAGCTGTTGGCCAGGTCGACGAGGTAACCGATCTGGCCGCTCAGCCGGGTGTTCGACCGCGGGTTCTGGACCTGCGGAAGCGTCGTGTACTTGGCGCGCTCCGCGGCGCTCAGGTGCCCGTACTGGACCATCTTGTTGAGGGTGTCCTGCATCTGCAGGGTGGCACGCTTCTGGTTAGCCTGGGGGGTGGCGTTCTTCGGGTCGATGGACGTGGCGCCTGCCGGGTCGTAGTACGTGGCGCCCTTGAGCATCGCCGCCAGAAAGGCACACTCGCCGGGGTCCAGATCGATGGCGGACTTGTTGAAGTACGCGTGCGCGGCGGCCTCGATCCCGTAGGCGTTCCGCCCGTAGTACGCGGAGTTCAGGTAGCCGGCCAGGATGTCGTCCTTCTTGACGGTGGCCCCCACTTTGATCGCGATGAAGATCTCCTTGAACTTCCTGGAGATCGTCTGTGACTGGTCGTCCAGCCTCGCGTTCTTCACGTACTGCTGGGTGATGGTTGAGCCACCCTGGGTCTGACCGCCCGTGGCCATGTTGAAGACGGCCCGGGCGATGCCCTTCGGGTCGACGCCGCTGTCGGTGTAGAAGGTCTTGTTCTCCTGGGAGATGACGGCGTACTGCATCGCCTTGGGGATCTGCGACAGGTTGACGATCTGCCGGTTGGTCTCGCCACCCGTGGCGACCATCTGGCTGCCGTCGGCCCAGTAGTAGACGTTGTTCTGGGACTGCGCGGTCTTGGCGACGTCCGGCACGCTCACCATCGCGTATCCGACGCCCGCCACCGCCACCAGGCTCCCTATGAAACCGATGAACAGCCCCGCGACCAGTTTCCACGAGGGCAGCCAGCGTGCGACGCCGTACTTGCCCGCACGCGGGTAGTCGATGAAGCGCTTCTTGGCCGGAGCAGCGCCCCTGCCTCGGCTCGCGCCGTCGGCCGCTCTGCGCCGGCCGCCCGCGTTTCTCTGGGCCGCCCGCCGGGCCTCGGCTCGGCCACCGTACGGGCGCTCCTCACCTCCTGTTCCGTAGGGGGCGGACGGAGACCCGGTGGCGCCTCGCGGTGCCGCGCGGCGGCCGGGGGACGCCGACTGACCGCGTCGGGCCGCGGCACGTCCGCCTCCCTGCGGCTGCGGCGGTTTGCGACGGTGCTCGCTCATCGAACGATTACTCCTCGGGCAGGCGCATCCTGGCGCGCCTGGAAACGGCGGCTGGTTTCCGGTCCCCCCGAAGTACGGATGCGGTCGTTTCGGCATTCACCCGTACTGCACCGAGGACGAGGACGTCCCCCATAGGTCACTCGGTTCCCGGTGGTGTGCATGCCGCACAGACTACGCACCGCCAAAACCGACGGAGGTCCGAACTTCACCCGAAACCAGGCAACTTGCCTCCTACGAATCGGTGATGTGACCCCGTTCACCGTGCCCCCTCTTGTCGCGCTCGGAGAGGCGTTCTATCGTGATGATGTATCGAGTCGATACATCAGCGCGGCATAAAGACCGTGCGGGCGAGTCAGCGACAGGAGGGAGGCGCACATGAGCCGGCGTTCCGGGATCCTCGAGTTCGCCGTCCTCGGCCTGCTCCGCGAGTCCCCGATGCACGGCTACGAACTGCGCAAACGGCTCAATACGTCATTGGGTGTGTTCCGCGCGTTCAGCTACGGGACGCTCTACCCCTGCCTCAAGACGCTGGTCGCCAACGGCTGGTTGATCGAGGAGTCGGGGAGCGTCTCCGACGACGCCGGCGCCGCTCCGCTCACCGGGCGGCGCGCCAAGATCGTCTACCGGCTGACACCCGAGGGCAAGGAGCACTTCGAGGAGTTGCTCTCCCAGACGGGCCCCGACGTGTACGAGGACGAGCACTTCGCCGCTCGTTTCGCCTTCTTCGGACAGACGTCCCGTGACGTGCGCATGCGCGTCCTGGAGGGCCGCCGCAGCCGACTGGAGGAGCGTCTGGAGAAGATGCGTGCCTCCCTGGCGCGCACCCGGGAGCGCCTCGATGACTACACCCTCGAGCTCCAGCGCCACGGGATGGAGTCCGTGGAGCGCGAAGTGCGCTGGCTGAACGAGCTCATCGAAAGTGAGCGGGCCGGACGGGACCTCAGCGGTTCCACTGCCGACGGCTCCGCTCCTGACAGCACACATGGAGCGACGGGCGGCCTGCCCCGGCACCGGGACATCACCCGGCCGGATCCGTCCGACGACACCACCACGTGAGGCCCGGTCGGGGCCTCACTCGTACACACAGGGAGCAACCGGAATGGGTTCGGTTCGCGTAGCCATCGTCGGTGTGGGCAACTGCGCCGCATCACTGGTGCAGGGAGTCGAGTACTACAAGGACGCCGACCCGGCGTCCAAGGTCCCGGGTCTGATGCACGTCCAGTTCGGTGACTACCACGTCCGTGACGTCGAGTTCGTCGCCGCGTTCGACGTGGACGCCAAGAAGGTCGGCCTCGACCTGGCGGACGCCATCGGCGCCTCGGAGAACAACACCATCAAGATCTGCGACGTCCCGTCCACCGGCGTGACGGTCCAGCGCGGCCACACCCTCGACGGTCTCGGCAAGTACTACCGCGCCACCATCGAGGAGTCCGCCGAGGAGCCGGTCGACGTCGTCCAGATCCTCAAGGACAAGCAGGTCGACGTCCTCGTCTGCTACCTGCCGGTCGGCTCCGAGGACGCGGCGAAGTTCTACGCCCAGTGCGCCATCGACGCCAAGGTCGCCTTCGTCAACGCCCTTCCGGTCTTCATCGCCGGCACCAAGGAGTGGGCGGACAAGTTCACCGAGGCGGGCGTGCCGATCGTCGGTGACGACATCAAGTCCCAGGTCGGCGCCACCATCACGCACCGCGTGATGGCGAAGCTGTTCGAGGACCGGGGCGTCATCCTGGACCGCACGATGCAACTGAACGTCGGCGGCAACATGGACTTCAAGAACATGCTCGAGCGCGAGCGCCTGGAGTCCAAGAAGATCTCCAAGACGCAGGCCGTCACCTCCCAGATCCCCGACCGGGACCTCGGCGAGAAGAACGTCCACATCGGCCCGTCCGACTACGTGGCCTGGCTCGACGACCGCAAGTGGGCGTACGTCCGCCTTGAGGGCCGCGCGTTCGGCGACGTCCCGCTGAACCTGGAGTACAAGCTCGAGGTTTGGGACTCCCCGAACTCCGCGGGTGTCATCATCGACGCCCTGCGCGCCGCGAAGATCGCCAAGGACCGGGGCATCGGCGGCCCGATCCTCTCCGCGTCCTCGTACTTCATGAAGTCCCCGCCGGTCCAGTACTTCGACGACGAGGCCCGCGAGAACGTCGAGAAGTTCATCCGGGGCGAGGTCGAACGCTGACCTCGCTCCCGTGCCCGTGCGGGGTCCCCGGGTCTCTGCCCGGGGACCCCGCACGTATGTGAGGCTGTGCCCCATGTCCGTCGTGCGCGATCTCCGCGTCCTCCTGCGCTTCAGCGGCTTCCGGCGCCTGCTCGCCGTACGGCTGCTGTCCCAGGGGGCCGACGGCGTCTACCAGGTCGCGCTCGCCACGTACGTGGTCTTCTCCCCCGAGAAGCAGACCTCGGCCACCGCCATCGCCTCCGCCATGGCCGTGCTGCTCCTGCCCTACTCCCTCGTCGGCCCCTTCGCGGGGGTCCTGCTGGACCGCTGGCGGCGCCGCCAGGTCTTCCTCCACGGCAACCTGCTGCGCGCCCTGCTGGCCTGCGCGACCGCCGTCCTGATGGTGAGCCATGTACCGGACTGGCTCTTCTACGTCTCCGCGCTGTGCGTCACCGCGGTCAACCGTTTCGTCCTGGCCGGACTGTCCGCGGCGCTGCCCCGGGTGGTCGACGCCGAACGCCTGGTGATGGCCAACTCGCTCTCGCCGACGGCGGGCACGCTCGCCGCCACCGCGGGTGGCGGACTCGCCTTCGCCGTACGGCTGGTGATCGCCGACTCCGATGCCGCGGTGGTGCTGCTGGGTGCGCTCCTGTATCTGGGATCGGCCCTCGTATCGCTGAGCCTCGCTCCGCGAGCGCTGGGACCGGACGGGGACGCGGTGCAGCCGCGCCTCGGCGCCGTGCTGGTCGGCACCACGCGGGATCTGGTGGCCGGTGTACGGCATCTCACGGCACCTCCGCGCCGGGAGGCCGCCTGGGCGCTCACCGCGATGACCCTGATGCGGTTCTGCTACGGCGCGCTGCTCGTCCTGCTGCTCATGCTGTGCCGCTACGCCCTGTCCGCGAATCCGCGCCAGGGGCTGACCCTGCTGGGACTGGCGCTGGGCATCTCCGGGGCCGGGTTCTTCGCCGCGGCGGTGATGACGCCGTGGGCGGCGGGGCGTCTCGGTCCCGGCCGCTGGATCGCGGTCTGCGCGGGGTCCGCCGCCGTACTGGAACCCTCGCTCGGCCTGCCGTTCGCCGCGGAACCCATGCTGGTGGCCGCGTTCGTCCTGGGGCTGACCACACAGGGCGCGAAGATCTCCACCGACACGATCGTTCAGTCCTCGGTCGACGACGGCTTCCGCGGCCGGATCTTCTCGGTCTACGACGTGCTCTTCAACGTTGCCTTCGTCGGCGCGGCCGCGGTCGCCGCCTTGATGCTGCCTCCTGACGGCCGATCAGCGGCTTTGGTCGTCATGGTCGCCGTAGTCTATGCAGCAGTTGCTCTGCCTATGTCCCGCTTTGAGCGCCCGTAAGTGTCACATCAAGGCTACGGCGCCCCAGGCGAGTTCAAGGTTGTCAGTGCGGACCTATAGCTTACGGGCGTCTTATTTCGCGCCATGCGCACCCGCGTTCGAGGGGGACCCCGAAAGTGACCACTCCGCCGCCCCAGGGTACGAATCCGTACGCCCAGCAGCCCACCGTGCCCATGGGGCAGCAGCTCGGCCAGCCGGGAGTCGCGCAGCAGCCGTACGCTCCGCAGCAGCCCTATCCGCCGCAGCAGACGTACCGGCAGCAGCAGGGATACCCTCAGCAGCATCCGTATCCCCGCTTCCCCCAGCAGCAGGGTGCTCCGGCGCCGCTGCCGCAGGCGGGCCCGGGCAAGCGCGCCGGCAAGAAGGCGGTACGAATCGTCGGCGCCATAGTCGTCGGCGCCGTAGTCGTCGCCGTCGTCATCGGCGTCATCAAGTTCGGTGCGGGCTGGTTCCTGGCCCGCGACGACGCGGAGACGACGTCTGTGGGCTCCTGCATGCACAACGACGGCACGGACTCCAAGCCTGACCTCAAGGACGTCGACTGCTCCTCGAGCAACGCCCAGTACAAGGTCGTCCAGAAGTTTGACGGCAGCAGCGACGAGAACAAGTGCCAGGGCGTCAAGGACGCGACGATCTCGTACATTCAGTACGGCGGCGGCCACGACATCGTGCTCTGTCTGAACGAGCTCAAGAAGTAGATCGACCCACGGCACAGACGAAGGGGCGATGTTTCACGTGAAACATCGCCCCTTCACGCGAGCCGTGGTGACGTTGCGGGGTCATGTTTCACGTGAAACATGACCCCGTTCCCTCATCCCTCGCTTTGCTCGGCCCACCACTCCTTGAGCGCGGCCACCGCAGCGTCATGCCCCATCGGGCCGTTCTCCAGGCGCAGCTCCAGCATGTGTTTGTACGCACGACCGACCACGGGCCCCGGACCAACGCCCAGGATCTCCATGATCTGGTTGCCGTCCAGGTCAGGGCGGATCGCGTCCAGCTCCTCCTGCTCCTTGAGCTGGGCGATGCGCTCCTCCAGGCCGTCGTACGCGCGGGAGAGCGCGGCCGCTTTGCGCTTGTTGCGGGTCGTGCAGTCCGAGCGGGTCAGCTTATGGAGACGGTCGAGGAGCGGGCCCGCGTCACGGACGTATCGGCGCACCGCCGAGTCCGTCCACTCTCCCATGCCGTAGCCGTGGAAGCGCAGGTGCAGTTCGACCAGACGGGAGACGTCCTTCACCAGCTCGTTGGGGTACTTCAGCGCTGTCATCCGCTTCTTGGTCATCTTGGCGCCGACCACCTCGTGGTGGTGGAAGGAGACACGGCCGTCCTTCTCGAAACGGCGCGTCTTCGGCTTTCCGATGTCATGCAGCAGCGCGGCGAGCCGCAGCGCCAGATCGGGTCCGTCCTGCTCCAGCGCCATCGCCTGCTCCAGGACGATCAGCGTGTGGTCATAGACGTCCTTGTGCCGGTGGTGCTCGTCGCGCTCCAGCCGCAGAGCGGGCAGCTCCGGCAGAACGTGATCGGCGAGCCCCGTCTCGACCAGCAGCGTCAGCCCCTTGCGCGGGTAGGCGGACAGGATCAACTTGTTCAGCTCGTCCCGTACGCGTTCGGCAGAGACGATCTCGATGCGCCCGGCCATGTCCTTCATGGCCGTGACGACCTCGGGAGCCACCTCGAAGTCCAGCTGGGCCGCGAAGCGGGCGGCCCGCATCATCCGCAGCGGATCGTCCGAGAACGACTCCTCGGGGGTCCCAGGGGTGCGCAGCACCCGGGCGGCGAGATCGTCGAGCCCCCGGTGCGGGTCGATGAACTCCTTCTCGGGCAGCGCGACAGCCATCGCGTTGACCGTGAAGTCGCGCCGGACCAGATCCTCCTCGATGGAGTGGCCGTACGACACCTCGGGTTTGCGCGAGCTCCGGTCGTAGGCCTCCGACCGGTACGTCGTCACCTCGATCTGGAAGCGCTGGACAGCGTCTCCGACGCGGGCGTCCTTCTGGGCCCCCACCGTGCCGAAGGCGATCCCGACGTCCCATGTGGCGTCCGCCCACGGCCGCAAGATCTTCAGGACGTCCTCGGGGCGGGCGTCCGTCGTGAAGTCCAGGTCGTTGCCGAGCCGACCGAGGAGGGCGTCCCGCACCGAGCCACCGACCAGAGCGAGCGAGAAGCCCGCCTCCTTGAAGCGGCGGGCGAGGTCGTCGGCGACAGGGGAGACCCGCAGCAGTTCGCTCACAGCGCGCTGCTGTACCTGACTCAGGGCACGGGGATTGTCTTCGTTGGCGTTCGGCACAACAGAAAAGGGTACGTGTCCCGGGCGATGGCGGGCGCCCGCATTAAACCCGCTGAAGCGTTGCGTGAACGAACGTAAACAGTCAGTGGCGGAGGCCTTCCTCGTCCCCGCCATGACGGGACGGCCCCGCTCCCTTTCCGATCTTGTGGTGCGGACCGCGGCACTTCCCTTCCACGCGCATCGTTACCATGCGGGGACGCACATTCCGACGACCACTGACGACGAGGGACGGGCGAGCGCGTGGCCGAGGCGGCAGACTTCCAGGGGATGAGTTCCTCACCTGCCCGCCGGTGGCTCCGGCGTACCGGAGCGCTACTCGCGGGCGCACCCCTGCTGGCCGGCCTGCTGCAACTGCCCGCCGGCCCGGCCGCGCACGCCGCCGCCAGGAGCGCCGCGGTGGAGGCCGGTAGTTCCCGAGCGGTCACCGTCTCCCTCGACTCGCTCAGCCCCAGCGCGCCGACCGACGGCGACACCCTCACCGTCTCCGGCACGGTCACCAACAAGGGCAAGCAGGCCGTCACCGACGCCCACGTGGGCCTGCGCGTCGGCCAGGAGCTGACCAACCGCGCGTCCATCGACAGCGTCGCCCGGCGCACCCGCTACCTGCCGGGCGTCGACGGCACCGAGGTCGGCGGCAAGTACGTCGAGAAGTTCGCCCAGCTCGCGCCCGGAGCCACCCAGGAATTCAGCATCTCCGTGCCCGTCAAGGAGCTGGACCTCGGCTCCGGCGGGGTCTACCCGCTCGGCGTCTCACTCTCCGGCCAGACCGCCGCGCAACCCTACGAGCAGGTGCTCGGCATCCAGCGGACGTTCCTTCCCTGGCAGCCCGACGACGCCGCCGCCAAGACGCAGACGACGTTCCTGTGGCCGCTGGTCTCCGATGTCCACATGACCGCGGAGACCCTCCCCAACCAGCAGCAGACACCCGTCTTCCAGAACGACGACCTGGCCAAGGAGATCTCCCCGGGCGGCCGTCTCTCGCAGCTCCTTTCACAGGGCAGCAACCTCGACGTCACCTGGGTGATCGACCCCGACCTGCTCGCCTCCGTGGACGCGATGGCGGGCAGCTACAGCATCAAAGGCGCCGACGACAAGGTCACGGCGGGCAGGAGCCAGGCGGTCGCCAAGCAGTGGCTCGCCGACCTTCAGAAGGCGGTCCAGAACAAGGAGGTCGTCGCTCTGCCCTACGGCGACCCCGACCTGGCCTCGCTCGCCCACAACGGCAGGAAGGTCACCGGCTCCCTCAGCCACCTCAAGGACGCCACGGACGTCGCCGCGAGCACCGTGGAGACCATCCTCCACGTGAAATCCGACACGGACTTCGCCTGGCCCGTGGACGGCGCGATCGACCCCTCCATCATCAAGGTCGCCACCTCTGCCGGCGCCGACAAGGTGATCGCCCGCAGCGACAGCCTCCAGGAGACCCGCGGCCTGTCCTACACGCCCACCGCCGCGCGCCCCATCGGGGGCGGCACCACGGCGGTGGTCTCGGACGACGGCCTGTCGAGCGCGTTCGACGGCGACATGACCTCGGCCGCGAGCTCCACCCTCGCCGTGCAGGACTTCCTGGCGCAGAGTCTGATGATCAACCTCGAGGAGCCGGACAAACAGCGCAGCATCGTGGTCGCTCCCTCTCGGATGCCGTCCGCGAGCCAGGCCCAGTCGATGGCGGAGGCGCTGACGGCCCTGCAGGGCAGCCACTGGTCGGAGTCGGCCGATCTGTCGGCGGCCGCCAAGGCCAAGCCGGACCCGGATGCCACGACGAAGGTGCCGGCCGCGTCCCGCTACCCCTCATCGCTGCGCAGGCAGGAGCTTCCCCCGTCCGCGTTCGAGCAGATCGAGAACACGCAGGACAAGCTCGACAGCTTCAAGGTGATCCTGACCGACCCCGCACGAGTGGTCACCCCCTTCGGGCGCGCCATAGACCGCGCGATGTCCACCTCGTGGCGCGGGCACGCCTCCGAGGCCTCGGCCTTCCGCCAGGACGTCGAGTCGTACCTCGACGGGCTCACCGACCAGGTGCGGCTGATCCAGAAGTCCGAGACGAAGCTCTCCGGCCGCAGCGCGACCATCCCCGTGACGGTGCAGAACAATCTCATGCAGGGGGTCGACCACCTGGTCCTGCGGCTCACCTCCCAGCAGCCGACGCGTTTGAAGATCGGCAACGGCCCCTACTCCGAGCAGCCCATCTCCGTCTCGGGCGGGCACAGCCAGTCCGTGAAGTTCACCACCACGGCCAACGCCAACGGCCGGGCCGCGGTGGTCGCCCAGCTCTTCACCGAGGACGGGCAGGCGTACGGCCCTCCGATCACCTTCGACGTGAACGTCACCGAGATCACCCCCACGGTGATGCTCGTCATCGCCGGTGGTGTCCTGCTGCTGGTGCTCGCCGGGTTCCGCATGTACACCCAGCGCAAGCGCCTGGCCGCACGGCAGGCCGAGGAGGAGCGGCAGGACGAACCGCAGCACGCGGACGACGGGGGTCTGAACAGGGCCGCCGACGGCACCGTAGACACTGGGGACACCGCAGGATCCGCGGCGGCACCCGCCCAGGAGTCGGACGCGGAGACCGGGGCAGGCGACCCGGAGCACCCGAGTGACCCGGGGCCGGACACCGCACCGGAAAGCGCCGACCCGTCCGGGACGGGTGAGAGAGTGGACCGTTGAGCGATGTCGTGGCCAAGGGCCCGGGGACAACGAGGTGGGGTAACCATGAACGCGCCGTACGACGGTGACCGCGAGCAGGGCGCCGTGGGCAGCTCGGGCTACCCCGAGGGTCCGCCACCGCATCAGCCCGATCAGGTACCGCTGCAGCCCCCGGCCGACATGTATCTCCAGGACGCCTACCACCAGGACCCCTACCAGGCGCACGACCTCTCTGCTCAGGACCCGGTGACCGAGGCGCTCTACGACCGCGCCGCGCACCCCCCGCCGCCCCCCGGCCCGTACCAGCCGCAGCAGCCCCTGTACGCCCAGCCGCCGACCCCCCAGTACACCCCCGACCCTCGCGTATGGGCACAGCCGCCGGCGCCCGAGCCGGAGGGACCGTCGCAGTACCTGCCGTACGGCGACGACCCCCGCACCACTCAGTTCGTGGGCGTCGACGACCTCGTCACCCAGGCCGGCGAGGAGCGCCACGAGCCGGATGCCTTCGCGCACCTGTTCAGGGACCAGGAGCAGGGCGGCGGACGGCCGTACGTGCGGCAGCCGTCCGTACCGGGCCCCGCACCGGCTCAGGGACCTGGCCCGGCAGGGCCGTACCCGGCACCGGCCCACGCCCAGGCGTCCCCGCAGGAGCGGACGTACGCCGCCCCTTCGCCGGCCGCCGATGCGGCACCGGCGGCCGCGCCCGAGGCGACCGCCGAGCCCGCCGCGCCACCCGCGCCCGAAGGGAAGAAGGGCGGGCGGGCTTCGAACCTGCTGAAGTCCAGCGCCGTGATGGCGGCGGGCACGATGGTCTCCCGGCTGACCGGGTTCATCCGCTCAGCGCTGATCGTCTCCGCGCTGGGCGTCGGCCTCCTCGGCGACACCTTCCAGGTCGCCTACCAGCTGCCGACGATGATCTACATCCTCACCGTGGGCGGTGGCCTCAACTCCGTCTTCGTGCCGCAGCTGGTGCGCGCGATGAAGGAGGACGAGGACGGCGGCGAGGCGTACGCCAACCGGCTGCTGACCCTGGTCATGGTGGCGCTCGGTGGGCTCACCGTGGTCGCCATCCTGGGGGCGCCCTTCCTGATCCGCCTGCTGTCCGACTCGGTCGCCAGCGACCCGGCGGCCAACGAGGTCGGCGTCACCTTCGTCCGTTACTTCCTGCCCTCGATCTTCTTCATGGGCATCCACGTGGTGATGGGGCAGGTCCTCAACGCACGGGGGAAGTTCGGCGCGATGATGTGGACCCCGGTCCTGAACAACATCGTCATCATCGTGACGCTCGGCGCGTTCATCTGGGTGTACGGCAGTGCGGGCAACTCCGGGATGAAGGTGACGAACATCCCGCCGGAGGGGCAGCGGTTGCTCGGAATCGGCGTGCTGCTCGGCATGGTCGTACAGGCCCTGGCGATGATCCCGTACCTGCGCGAGACCGGCTTCCGGCTGCGGCCGCGCTTCGACTGGAAGGGCCATGGCCTCGGCAAGGCCGCGACGCTCGCCAAGTGGACCGTCCTGTTCGTCCTCGCCAACCAGGCGGGCGCGCTCGTCGTCTCACAGCTGTCCACCTCGGCGGGCAAGCACTCCCCGGTCGACGGCACCGGCTTCGCCGCCTACGCCAACGCCCAGCTGATCTGGGGGCTGCCGCAGGCGATCATCACCGTCTCCCTGATGGCCGCCCTGCTGCCGCGCATCTCGCGCTCGGCCGCCGAGGGCGACGGCGGAGCCGTCCGCGACGACATCTCGCAGGGCCTGCGCACCACGGCCGTCGCGATCGTGCCGATCGCCTTCGGGTTCGTCTCGCTGGGCATCCCGATGTGCACCCTGATCTTCGGCTCGTCGGGCACCAGCGAGGCCACCAACATGGGCTACATGCTGATGGCCTTCGGCCTCGGCCTCGTCCCGTACTCCGTGCAGTACGTCGTGCTCCGCGCCTTCTACGCGTACGAGGACACCCGCACCCCCTTCTACAACACGGTCATCGTGGCCGCCGTGAACGCGGGGGCCTCCGCCGTCTGTTACTTCGTCCTCCCGGCCCGCTGGGCTGTGATCGGCATGGCCGGCTCCTACGGCCTCGCGTACGCGATCGGCGTCGGTGTCGCCTGGGCCCGGCTGCGCAAGCGGCTGGGCGGCGACCTGGACGGCGCCCGGGTGCTGCGGACGTACGCACGGCTCGGCATCGCCTCGATGCCGGCCGCTCTGCTGAGCGGAGCGGCCTGCTACGAGATCGGCCACACGCTGGGGCAGGGGGTGGCCGGCTCGCTGGCCGCCCTCGTCGGCGGTGGCGCCCTGCTTCTCGGTGTCTTCTACGTCGCCGCACGCAAGATGCGCATCGAGGAACTCAACTCAATGGTCGGCATGGTCCGCGGGCGCCTGGGGCGCTGAGGCGGGGGTACGCGCACAACCATTGTCCGCCGCCGTGTGTCGTGCATAGCGGCGGACTGTGGGCACAATTGGTTTCTGCGTCGGACAGCGGGCAACGGATGGGGAGGCAGGTACGACGGTGGCGGAACGGAGCACGGCTGCCGTCGACGTGGCAGACAACAGCGGTGACGAGCCGCTGACCGCCAAGGCGGACCAGTCCACGTCCGACGGGGTGGCCCAGGACCGGGAGCGGGACACGGACAGCGACGAGCCGCAGGGTAGCGGCGGGACCGAGCGTCCCGGGAAGGCCTCACCACCCGAGCTGCACAGTGGCCACAAGCTCGCCAGACGCTACCGTCTCGAGGAATGCGTCACCCGTCTGGACGGATTCAGCAGCTGGCGTGCGGTGGACGAGAAACTCCGCCGCGCCGTCGGCATTCATGTGCTTCCCTCGGACCACACCAGGGCGCGTTCCGTGCTGGCCGCGGCCCGCTCCTCCGCGCTGCTGGGCGACCCGCGATTCGTGCAGGTCCTGGACGCGGTCGAGGAGAACGACCTCGTCTATGTCGTGCACGAATGGCTGCCCGACGCCGTCGAACTGACCACACTGCTCGTCACCGGACCGCTGGAAGCCCACGACGCCTACCAGATGGTCACCCAGGTGGCCCAAGCCATGGCCGCCGCCCACCGCGAGGGCCTCTCCCATCTCCGCCTGAACCCCGGCACGATCCTGCGCACCTCCTCAGGCCAGTGGCGCATCCGCGGCCTCGCGGTGAACGCCGCCCTGCGCGGCATCAGCTCCGACACCCCGCTGCGCACCGACACGGAGGCCCTCGGCGCGCTCCTGTACGCCGCCCTCACCCAGCGCTGGCCCTACGAGGACGACGCCTATGGTCTGTCCGGGCTGCCCAAGGGCGTCGGTCTGATCGCCCCCGACCAGGTGCGCGCCGGCGTGCACCGCGGTCTGTCCGAACTCGCCATGCGGGCGCTCGCCAACGACGGTGCCACCGCCTCCCGCCACGAGGCCCCGTGCACCACGCCCGAGGAACTGGTCAAGGCGATCGGTGAGATGCCCCGCATCCGACCGCCGGAGCCCTCGTTCACAGCGCCGCCCGACTACCAGCGCACGACGTACCAGCAGGGCACGTACGGCCGCCCCGCGGCCCACCCGGGCATCACCCAGCCCGTACCGGCCCCGCCGCCCCCACTGCAGAGCCGCACGGGCAAGGCCCTCAAGTGGGCGGTCTCCGCGCTGCTGATCGCGGCGCTGGGCCTGGGCAGCTGGCAACTCGCGGAAGCCCTGATGGACCAGGGCAAGAAGTCCGACAACACGAACCAGACGCATACGACGGACGGGAACGACAAGAACGGCGGCATCACGCCCAAGCCGCTCGCGCAGATCAAGATCCAGGGTGCTCAGGAGTACGTCGCCAAGGGGGACGCCCAGGCGCCGGACGACGTGGCCAAGACGTATGACAACGACAGCTCGACGTACTGGCGGACGAAGAGCTTCGTAGACGGCCCGGACATGAACCCGGCCTTCAAGCCCGGCGTGGGCATCGTCTACGACCTCGGCTCGGCGCAGACCGTGTCGGCAGCGTCGATAGGGCTGCGGTACCCCGGCGACCACACAACAATCACGCTGTATGCGACGGACTCCTTGAGCTCGTCGACGCCCGTGAGCTCGATGACGAAAATGGGAACGATGACGACGACCGGGACCTCCGCGACAGTGAAGGTCACCAAGGCCGTCAAGACCCGCTATGTGCTGCTCTGGCTCACGGCCCTGCCGCACGCGGACGGGGACAGCTACAGCGGAGCCGGCTACAAGCAGGCCATCACCGACGTGAAGTTCACGGGCTGAGCAAGCGTCAAGGGGGAGGGGGTCCGATGGCGGATGGCACCGCATACGACGATGCAAGCGATCAGGACCTCCTCGCCCGTCACGTAGAGGGCGACCCCGACGCCTTCGGTGAGATCGTCCGCCGGCACCGCGACCGGCTGTGGGCCGTGGCGCTGCGGACGCTGGGGGACCGTGAGGAGGCCGCCGACGCCGTTCAGGACGCTCTGGTTTCTGCCTACCGGGCGGCCCATACGTTTCGGGGCCAGTCCGCCGTCACGACCTGGTTGCACCGGATCACGGTGAACGCGTGCCTGGACCGCGCCCGTAAGGCGGCCTCCAGGAAGACATCGCCCGTGGACGACACCGAGCGGCTGGAGCAGCTCCTGGAGCCGCATGAGTCGGCCTCGGCGCCGGCCGAGCGGAATGATCTGCACCGCCAGCTGCTGAAGGCTCTGGGGACCCTGCCCCCGGACCAGCGTGCCGCCCTCGTCCTCGTGGATATGCAGGGCTACCCGGTCGCGGAGGCCGCCCGCATCCTCGATGTGCCGACGGGCACGGTGAAGAGCCGCTGTGCCCGCGGCAGAGCCAGACTGCTGCCGCTGCTCACCCATCTGCGCGCGGAGGGCGGCGGGGACGTCAAGAAGTCGGGCACCGGACGGAACCGGGCTCAGGGGGCATCCGTCCCACCCCCAGCACGACCACATGATGCAGGGCCAAGCGATTCAGCTGTTGTGAAGGGCGGAGGTGGGCGAGCGTGACATCCACGACCGATATGGCCGGGCACCCGGACGTCGAGGAGCTCTCCGACCTCAGCGAAGGTCTTCTGCCACCCTCCCGTGTCGAGGACGTGCGGCGGCATCTGGACGAGTGCCCCCTGTGTGCGGACGTGTACGACTCCCTGGAAGAGATCCGAGGACTCCTCGGCACGATTCCGGGCCCGCCGCCCATGCCCGACGATGTGGCGAGCCGTATCAATGCCGCGCTCGCCGCGGAGGCGCTGCCGGACGTCGCGGAACCAATGTCGGCACCCGAGAGCGCTGATGCCGATTCCGCCGAACTCATCGCGCATGTTTCACGTGAAACAGCGCCCTCTTCCGCCGCTGACCGCCCTTGGGGCCACGCCCGTGCGGCCACCGGACCGGGCCGCACCCGTCGCGGCCGCCGCAGGACCGTCGCCGTGGCCGCCGTCTTCACAGCTGCGGCCGTGGGTTTGGGTGTCCTGCTGGTGCAGACGCTGGGCGGCGACACGGGGAAGAACACCACAGCCACGCCGCAACACACCGACGCCGCGCACACCTACTCCGAAGGCACGCTGCAGAGCCAGGTCACCAACCTGCTCGCCGGGAAGACGGACGAGGGCGGCTCCGCCGGCGCCAAGCCCTGGGGCGTCCAGTCCGACCCCGGCACGACCGGGTCTTCCGGCATGCGGCCGAACAAGACGTTCCAGGACACCACTGTCAACGTGCCGACCTGCGTACAGCAGGCCATCACCGCCAACGAGAGCGTCCTCGCCGCCGACAAGGGCGTGTACCACGGGACCCTCGTCTATCTCCTCGTCACCCCCGACGCCTCCGACAGCACGAAGGTCACGGCCTACATCGTCGACGCGGCCTGCCTGAAGCAGGCCTCGGGGTCCCCCGGCAAGGTGCTGCTGACGCACTCGTACGTCCGCTCCTGAAGTCTCGCGCCCCGGACCGGTTCCTACCCGGGTGTCATTGGGAACTCTGTGCGGTGCCGTGTCTCCGTGTGCCCGGACACACCGGGAATGCGGGCCCCTTAGGATCCGTTGGGTGGGGTGAGAGCGCCGAGCGAGGCTCCCACCGGCAGTAGGCAGCAGCAGTCTCCAGAGACGAGGAATCAAGCCGTGAGCGACGTCCGTAACGTGATCATCATCGGCTCCGGGCCCGCCGGTTACACGGCGGCGCTCTACACCGCGCGCGCGTCGCTGAAGCCACTGGTGTTCGAGGGCGCTGTCACCGCGGGTGGTGCGCTCATGAACACGACCGACGTCGAGAACTTCCCCGGTTTCCAGGACGGCATCATGGGCCCCGAGCTCATGGACAACATGCGCGCGCAGGCCGAGCGCTTCGGTGCCGAGCTGGTTCCGGACGACATCGTCTCCGTCGACCTCACCGGTGAGATCAAGACCGTCACGGACACCGCGGGCACGGTGCACAAGGCGAAGGCCGTCATCGTCGCCACAGGCTCCCAGCACCGCAAACTGGGCCTGCCGAACGAGGACGCCCTCTCCGGCCGCGGAGTCTCCTGGTGCGCCACCTGTGACGGCTTCTTCTTCAAGGACCAGGACATCGCCGTGATCGGCGGCGGCGACACCGCGATGGAGGAGGCCACCTTCCTTTCGCGCTTCGCCAAGTCCGTCACCATCGTCCACCGTCGTGACACCCTGCGGGCCTCGAAGGCGATGCAGGACCGCGCCTTCGCCGACTCGAAGATCAAGTTCGTGTGGGACAGCGAGGTCGCCGAGATCAAGGGCAACCCCAAGCTCGAGCGCCTGACGCTGCGAAATCTGAAGACCGGGGAGCTTACCGAGCTGCCGGTGACCGGCCTGTTCATCGCGATCGGGCACGACCCGCGCACCGAGCTGTTCAAGGGCCAGCTCGACCTCGACGAGGAGGGCTACCTCAAGGTGGACGCCCCCTCGACCCGCACCAACCTGACCGGTGTCTTCGGCGCGGGCGACGTCGTCGACCACACCTACCGCCAGGCGATCACCGCCGCCGGCACGGGCTGCTCCGCCGCCCTGGACGCCGAGCGCTACCTCGCCGCCCTCGCGGACAGCGAACAGCAGGCCGAGCCCGAGAAGACCACCGTCTGACCCCCCGTTTCGCCCATCGCATCACCGAGGTAAGGAGCCCGCTGTGGCAGGCACCCTGAAGAACGTGACCGACGCCTCCTTCGAGGAGGACGTCCTCAAGAGCGACAAGCCCGTCCTGGTGGACTTCTGGGCTGCTTGGTGCGGCCCCTGCCGCCAGATCGCCCCGTCGCTCGAGGCGATCGCCGCCGAGTACGGCGAAAAGATCGAGGTCGTCAAGCTCAACATCGACGAGAACCCGGCGACGGCCGCCAAGTACGGCGTCATGTCGATCCCGACCCTGAACGTCTACCAGGGTGGCGAGGTCGCGAAGACCATCGTCGGTGCCAAGCCGAAGGCCGCGATCGTTCGCGACCTCGAGGACTTCATCGCCGAGTAGACGGCGAGGCCGCCGAGCCAGGCCGACGAGCGCGGCCGACGAGTCAGGTGGCGATGTTTCACGTGAAACACGTAGGGGCCGACCTTGAGGGGTCGGCCCCTACGCATGAGCCCGGCTACAGAGGCCGCAGTGCCGGCTCTTTCTGTACGGCTCCCAGCAGACGGTCCAACGCCAGCTCGACGTCTTCCTTCCAGGAGAGCGTCGAGCGCAGTTCCAGCCTGAGCCGGGGGTACGTCGGGTGCGGCCGTACCGTCTTGAATCCCACGGCCAGCAGATGGTCGGCGGGCAGCAGGCACGCTGGTTCCTTCCAGCGTGCGTCGCCGAAGACCTCGATCGCCTTGAAGCCCCGGCGCAGCAGATCCTTGGCGACCGTCTGGACCATCACCCGGCCAAGCCCCTGGCCCTGGTAACCGGGCATGATGAAGGCGGTCATCAGCTGGACCGCGTCCGGTGACACCGGGCTCGTGGGGAAGGCCGTGGAACGCGGGACATATGCAGGTGGCGCGTACAGCACGAAGCCCACCGGGACGTCGTCCACGTAGACCACCCGGCCGCACGAGCCCCAGTCCAGCAGGACGGCGGAGATCCAGGCCTCCTTCTCGAGCGCGGACGTGCCGGCCTTTACCGCCGCCTCTCCGCTGACGGGGTCCAGTTCCCAGAAGACACACGCGCGACAGCGCTTGGGAAGGTCCGGAAGGTTGTCCAGCGTGAGCGGTACGAGCCGACGCCCCATGAAGGCAGTTCCTCGCTTCCTTCGCCCGCAGCACTGCGGGCGGCTGTCAGAGCGCTCCGCTCCCTGAGCAGGCTGCCGACGAACCCGCCGACCGCTCCCACACTCAGGCCCGCGGTCACCAGTCCGGTACGGCTCATGGTTCGCATGGCCCCCGCCTCCCCGATCAAGGTGCCGTCAGGTGGATGCGCCATACCCGAACGCATCGTATCCACGTTGGTGATTCGATCGATACTGCCTGAAAGCAAAGAGCGGGCCGTGTTCCGGTACACACCGGACACGGCCCACCCGGAGGATCGCCGATCCGCGACCGGCTTCAGCCGGAAGGCTCAGTCCTCCGGCTCCTCGGCGTCGCCGTCCTGCGGGCCCTTGTGCAGGACCGGCCCCTCGCCCGGGGCAAGCGTGCTGAGGATCCGCTCCAGATCCTCCATCGAGGCGAACTCGACGGTGATCTTGCCCTTCTTCTGTCCGAGGTCGACCTTCACCCGGGTTTCGAAGCGATCCGAGAGCCGCGTCGCCAGGTCACTGAGCGCCGGGGAAACCCGGGCACCGGCGCGTGGCCCCTTGGAACGCGGGGCACTGCGCGGCCGGGATCCCATGAGCGTGACGATCTCCTCGACGGCCCGCACGGACAGCCCCTCGGCCACGATGCGGTGCGCCAGCCGGTCCTGCTCCTCCGAGTCCTCCACGGACAGCAGCGCCCGCGCGTGCCCCGCGGAGAGCACCCCGGCGGCCACCCGGCGCTGCACCGCCGGCGACAGCTTCAGCAGCCGCAGGGTGTTGGACACCTGGGGACGTGACCGGCCGATGCGGTCGGCCAACTGGTCGTGGGTGCAGTTGAAGTCTCTGAGGAGCTGGTCATAGGCGGCTGCCTCTTCCAGCGGGTTCAGCTGCGCTCGGTGCAGGTTCTCCAGGAGGGCGTCCAGCAGCAGCTTCTCGTCGTCCGTGGCTCGCACGATCGCCGGGATGGCCTCCAGGCCGGCCTCACGGCAGGCCCGCCAGCGCCGCTCGCCCATGATGAGCTCGTAGCGCGCAGGGCCCACCTGACGCACCACGATCGGCTGGAGAAGGCCGACCTCCTTGATGGAGGTGACGAGTTCGGCGAGGGCGTCCTCATCGAACACCTCACGGGGCTGCCGCGGATTCGGAGTGATGGTGTCGAGGGGCAGCTCGGCGAAGTGGGCACCGATCGGCGGCGCGGTCGTCTCCACCGCGCCCTGCACGGACGTGTCCTCGGTTTCACGTGAAACAGTCGACAGCGTGGCCACCTTCGCGGCCGCCACTCCCCGGTCCGTCGTCAGGACAGGCGCCGCCGCCGGTGAGGCAGGTGCACCGCCGCCCACCGTCCCCTGAGCCGTCGCCTTGTCCCCTGTTGGGGCAGCAGGGATCAGCGCGCCGAGACCACGGCCCAACCCCCTCCGTCGCTCGCTCACTGAATCCCCTCCACCATGCTCTGTTCCGTCTGCGCGCCGACATGGGCGTGCTGTGCGTCGTAGTGGACGCCGACACCCTTCAGCGCGATTTCACGTGCCGCCTCAAGATACGAGAGGGCACCGCTCGATCCTGGATCGTAGGTCAGCACCGTCTGTCCATAGCTCGGCGCCTCGGAAATACGGACCGAGCGAGGAATGCTAGTCCTCAGTACCTCGTTGCCGAAGTGGTTGCGCACCTCTTCCGCGACCTGAGATGCCAGGCGTGTGCGGCCGTCATACATGGTGAGCAGGATGGTCGACACATGCAGGGCCGGGTTGAGGTGCCCCCGCACCAGGTCGACATTGCGAAGCAGCTGGCCCAGACCCTCCAGTGCGTAGTACTCGCATTGGATCGGGATGAGCACCTCCCGTCCGGCGACCAGGGCGTTGACCGTCAACAGGCCAAGAGAGGGCGGGCAGTCGATGAGGATGTAGTCCAACGGCTGCTCATAGGCTTGGATCGCCCGCTGCAGTCGACTCTCCCGGGCCACCAGGGACACCAGCTCGATCTCCGCACCCGCGAGGTCGATCGTGGCAGGAGCGCAGAAGAGGCCTTCCACGTCAGGGACGGGCTGGACGACCTCCGCGAGCGGCTTGCTCTCGACCAACACGTCATAGATGGACGGGACTTCGGCATGGTGGTCGATCCCCAGCGCGGTGGAAGCATTGCCCTGCGGGTCCAGGTCGATCACCAGGACGCGGGCGCCATGCAGGGCGAGGGAAGCGGCGAGATTGACGGTCGTCGTCGTCTTACCCACGCCACCCTTCTGGTTGGCGACCACAATGACCCGGGTCTGCTCGGGTCGCGGCAGCCCCTCGCCGGCACGACCCAGTGCCTCCACCGCAAGTTGGGCAGCACGACCGATGGGAGTGTCGTCCATCGGGGGCGGTGTTTCACGTGAAACATCCTCCCCCATCGACTCGGTACGGGGACCGGGGACCGGATCGGTCATCGGTCCCGCGATGTTGGCGTCGGACCGCAAGGATTCACTCTCCTCGACATCAGGCTCGCAATGAACAGAGCCTCCCATGCCTTCGGGGTTGTGAACCAGTGAGGTCTGGTCTTCTGTGGAGAAATCCACCTCTGTGGACAACTCCGTACCCTCCACGGGGGGTACCACGCTATGAGTGGACCGCTTTCCGAGAGATCCGAGAGGCTTACGATCGCGGGGTTCGGCCGCGGCCCGGCCGCGACTGATGATGCCGTGCAGCAGTGAGCGACGTTTCACGTGAAACACGATGCACAGCAGTTGCCGTCGGGCCTCCGCGACACTCCGAGATGCGTAGGTTTGGCAGCTTGTGTGGCGTACAGCCCACACTCAGACCAGATCAGACAACCGCCAGATCAACGACGTCGGCGTGCCCGCCCCGTCCGGGCCGCTTTAGCCCGCTTGGCTGCGAACCGCACCCCACCGGGGCTCTCCCCGACCTCGACCCGCACGACGGTCGACAGCGGGTCCACGATGCCCTCCCCTACATGGAGGATGGACGTCTCGACCGCACCGAGCTTGGCCAGAGCGGTGGCCGCACTCTTCAGTTCCTCTTCCGCGGTGTCGCCCTTGAGGGCCAGCATCTCCCCGTAGGGACGCAGCAGCGGAATGCCCCAGGTGGCCAGACGGTCCAGCGGAGCCACCGCTCGCGCGGTCACGACATGGACCGGCGGAATCTTGCCCATGACCTCCTCGGCGCGACCGCGAACGACGGTCACATGATCAAGGCCGAGCAGCTCGACGACCTCCGTGAGGAAATTGGTGCGCCGCAGCAGCGGCTCGAGCAGCGTGATCTTCAGGTCGCCCCGGACGAGCGCCAGGGGAATACCGGGCAGGCCGGCACCCGAGCCGACGTCGCACACCGTCACCCCTTCGGGGACGACCTCCGAGAGCACCGCGCAGTTCAGCAGGTGCCTCTCCCAGAGGCGGGGCACCTCGCGCGGGCCGATCAGCCCTCGTTGCACGCCTGCCTCTGCCAGCAGCTCGGCGTACCGGACCGCATCCGCGAAGCGATCACCGAATACGTCACGTGCCTGTTCGGGCACAGGGGGGAGCTCCGCTGCCTCCGTCACGGGGACCGTCCTTCCGTACCGCATCAGCGCGACCAGCGCCGATCACCAGAACTACCAGGCTGACAAAGTTCGGCCCCGCCTGCGCTACAGACGGGGCCGGAGAGACGTACGGACCGATTCAGGCGGGCAGCACGACGACGAAGCGCTGCGGCTCCTCGCCCTCGGACTCGCTGCGCAGGCCCGCGGACTTGACCGCGTCGTGCACCACCTTGCGCTCGAACGGCGTCATCGGCTTGAGCTTCACGGGCTCCCCGGTGCTCTTGACCTCTGCCGCCGCCTTGGCGCCGAGCTCCGAGAGCTCGGCGCGCTTCTTGGCACGGAAGCCCGCGATGTCGAGCATCAGGCGGCTGCGGTCGCCGGTCTCCCGGTGCACGGCCAGGCGCGTGAGCTCCTGGAGCGCCTCCAGCACCTCACCGTCACGGCCGACCAGCTTCAGCAGGTCACGGCTGCCCGTGTCGCTGATGATCGAGACGGACGCGCGGTCGCCCTCGACGTCCATGTCGATGTCGCCGTCGAGATCGGCGATGTCCAGCAGACCCTCGAGGTAGTCCGCCGCGATCTCACCCTCCTGCTCCAGGCGGGTCAGGGTGTCTGCACCCTCGGCAGCGGCGGAGGTGGTGCCTTCCGTCACGGGATGGACTCCTTCTTACTTCTTGGACGGGGACTTGGGCCGCTGCGGACCCTTGCGCTGGCCGGACTGGGCCCGGCTACGGGTGCCACTGCCGGGCTGCTGCGTCGCCTTCTTGGCGGCACCGGCCGGCTTGGCGTCCTGCGGCTCATCGGCCTTCTCCAGCGACGGCGAGGAGGTCTCTGACTCGGAGCCCCCGGCCGGCTTGGCACTACCGGACTGACGCTGCGCCTTGCTCTGCCGCTTGGGCTGCTGACGCTTCGGGGCGGCAGTACCGGCGACCGTCGTCGTACCGTCCTCGGCGGTGGCGACAGCCGTGACCTCGCTCTTCACCACGGTGCCGTCGGGCTGGGCCGCGAGGCCGGCCTTGTTCAGGGCGTTGATGAACTTGCGCTCGAACTCGTTGCGGTCCCGGCCCTTGGCGACGATCGCCTTGACGATGGTCTTCTCGCTGCGGCGACGGACCTTGCCGTGGTGCGTGACGTGCTTGCTCAGGCGCTCCAGGTAGGCCGCCTGGGCCTTGGAGCCCGGGGTCGGGTTGTTGTGGATGACATACATCTGCTGGCCCATGGTCCACACGTTGGTGGTCAGCCAGTAGACGAGGACACCGACCGGGAAATTGATGCCGAAGACGGCGAACATGACCGGGAAGACGTACATCAGCATCTTCTGCTGCTGCATGAACGGCGTCTTCACCGTCGTGTCGACGTTCTTCGTCATCAGCTGGCGCTGCGTGTAGAACTGCGACGCAGACATCAGGACGATCATGACCGCGGTGACGACCCGGACATCGGTCAGCGAGGCGCCGAGCTGGGCGACCTTGCCGGAGCCGTCCGTGAACTTCGCGGCCAGCGGGGCGCCGACGATGTGCGCCTTACGGGCGCTGGCAAGCAGCGTGTCGTTGATGACACCGATCGTCTTGCCCGTCGCGATGCCGTTGAGCACGTGGTAAAGGGCGAAGAAGAACGGGGACTGCGCCAGGATGGGAAGGCACGAGGAGAGCGGGTTGGTGCCCGACTCCTTGTACAGCTTCATCATCTCTTCGGACTGACGCTGCTTGTCGTTCTTGTAGCGCTCCTGGATCTTCTTCATCTCGGGCTGGAGCGTCTGCATGGCCCGGGTCGCCTTGATCTGCTTCACGAAGAGCGGGATCAGGCAGATACGGATAAGGATCACCAGGGACACGATGGACAGGCCCCAGGCCCAGCCGGTGTCGGCGCCGAAGATCGCGCCGTACACCTTGTGGAACTGGACGATGACCCAGGAAACGGGTGTGGTGATGAAGCTGAAGAGGCTGGCAATCGTGTCCACTAATCATGCTCCTTGGGCATGGGACGAGGTCTCTGCGGCCGGGCTCGAAGGGAAATCCCCCTCGGTGGCCGGTTCGGCGGCGGAGGGCCCGCCCTTGCGTGCACGCCAGGCGTCACGCAGCATTTCGTGCCACCGCGGGCGCTTGCGCGGCGGAACATGGTCCACACCGCCTAGCGACCACGGATTGCACCGCAGGATGCGCCAGGCGGTCAGTGCCGTGCCCTTGATCGCACCGTGCCGGTCGATGGCCGTGTAGCCGTAGTGGGAACAGGACGGGTAGTACTTGCACACGGGCCCGAGCAGCGGACTGATCGTCCACTGGTACAGCTTGATCAGAGCCAGCAGCGGGTACTTCATCGCGCGCCCCCTCCTCCCAGCAGCCGCTGGAGAGCGGCATCCAGGTCTCGGGTCAGCTGTGCATGGTCGGCGTCACCCGCACCGGGCAGCGCTCGTACGACTACCAGGCTACCGGGGGGCAACAGGGCCACTCGGTCACGCATCAGATGGCGAAGCCTGCGCTTCACCTTGTTGCGAACGACCGCTCCGCCCACGGCCTTGCTCACGACGAAACCCGCACGCGTCGGGGGAGCGCTCTCCCCAGGCGCGTGCGGGTCCGTGGCACCGCTACGCAGGTGGACGACGAGAAGCGGGCGTCCGGCCCGGCGTCCTCGGCGTACCGCGGTCGCGAAGTCCTCGCGCCGCCTCAGCCGATGCTCGGTAGGCAGCACGTCATGACCTGTACGCGATCAGGCGGACAGGCGGGCGCGACCCTTGCTGCGGCGGGACGCCAGGATGGCGCGGCCGGCACGGGTGCGCATACGCAGCCGGAAGCCGTGGGTCTTCGCGCGACGACGGTTGTTCGGCTGGAAGGTGCGCTTGCTCACTCGGGGGCTCCAGTAATGATTCGGTGGGTGGCGGGGTGTCGCCTGGCTGTCACCGTGCGCCCACGAGTAGCTCGCATTACGCCCGAGTGCACCGCTTCCCGATCACCGAAATGTGCCCTGGTCGGCACACTGGTACGTGATCTGTGCCCATCGGAGGCAGGCGGCAGCAGCCATCGACAACTCGACCTGGTTACGGTACGCGGGGCTGCGCCATCCGGTCAAACCGGTGGCCGGTCGGGGACACTTGTCCACAGGCTGGGGACAACAACTTGAACCGCACGGGCCGCCCTGACTACCGTGACTGGACTCCGATTCGTTCCCTTATCCCTGCCCGAGCAGTTTTGCTCCCGACCTGACCGAACCGATTCACATCCCGACCCGTCCCGCAACCACACGTTCGTGGGACCTGTGAGAGAGCGTGCCCTGTGGCTGACGTACCCGCCGATCTTGCCGCAGTGTGGCCGCGAGTACTCGAGCAGCTCCTCGGCGAGGGCCACGGGCCGGGGGTCGAGGCGAAGGACGAGCACTGGATCAGGCGCTGCCAGCCGCTGGCGCTGGTGGCCGACACCGCCCTGCTCGCCGTTCCGAACGAGTTCGCGAAGGGTGTCCTCGAGGGCCGGCTGGCGCCGATCGTCAGCGAGACGCTGAGCCGTGAGTGCGGCCGCCCGATCCGTATCGCGATCACCGTCGACGACTCCGCGGGCGAGCCGCCCGCCCAGTCGCGCTACGAGGAGCCCGAGCTGCCCTCTCCGCAGGGCCGCGACGCATATGACGGCGGCGGCTACGAGGGGTACGGCCGCCACCGCGCCGGCGATCACCGCGATCACCGCGCCGGCCGCCCCGACCAGCGTCCCGGCGACCAGCTCCCGGCCGCCCGGCCTGCGTACCCGGGCGAGTACCAGCGCCCCGAGCCCGGCGCCTGGCCGCGCCCCGCCCAGGACGACTACGGCTGGCAGCAGCAGCGGCTCGGCTTTCCCGAGCGCGACCCGTACGCGACACCGGACTACCGCGCGCAGTCGCTGGACCGGTCGCCGTACGAGCAGCAGCGCTCGGATTACGACGGCGGACGACCCGACTACGACGGCGGGCGCCCGGATTACGAGAGTGGGCGCCCGGAGTACGACGGCGGTCGCCCCGACTACGACCAGCAGCGGCCCGACCGCCGCGAGATCCCGGAGCCGCCCTCCGGCAACGGCCATGTGCACAGAGGGGGCCCGGTCGGCCCGAACCTGCCCACGACCGGCGCCCCCGGTCCGCTGGCCGCGCAGCCCGCGCCGGCGACCGGGCCGGGCGAGCCCACCGCGCGCCTGAACCCCAAGTACCTCTTCGACACGTTCGTGATCGGTGCCTCGAACCGCTTCGCGCACGCCGCCGCCGTCGCCGTCGCCGAGGCACCCGCCAAGGCCTACAACCCCCTGTTCATCTACGGGGAGTCGGGGCTCGGCAAGACCCACCTGCTGCACGCGATCGGGCACTACGCGCGCAGCCTGTACCCCGGCACACGCGTGCGGTACGTGAGCTCCGAGGAGTTCACGAACGAGTTCATCAACTCCATCCGCGACGGCAAGGCGGATGCCTTCCGCAAGCGCTACCGCGACATGGACATCCTGCTCGTCGACGACATCCAGTTCCTGGCGCAGAAGGAGTCGACGCAGGAGGAGTTCTTCCACACCTTCAACACCCTCCACAACGCCAACAAGCAGATCGTGCTCTCCTCTGACCGGCCGCCCAAGCAGCTGGTCACCCTGGAGGACCGGCTGCGCAACCGCTTCGAGTGGGGGCTGATCACCGACGTCCAGCCGCCGGAGCTGGAGACGCGCATCGCGATCCTGCGCAAGAAGGCGGTACAGGAGCAGCTGAACGCGCCTCCGGAGGTGCTGGAGTTCATCGCCTCCCGGATCTCGCGCAACATCCGCGAGCTGGAGGGTGCGCTGATCCGGGTGACGGCGTTCGCGTCGCTCAACCGGCAGCCCGTGGACCTGGGCCTGACGGAGATCGTGCTCAAGGACCTGATCCCGGGCGGCGAGGACACGGCCCCCGAGATCACCGCGACGGCCATCATGGCGGCCACCGCCGACTACTTCGGGCTGACGGTGGAGGACCTGTGCGGCACCTCGCGCGGCCGCGCCCTGGTGACCGCACGGCAGATCGCGATGTACCTGTGCCGTGAGCTGACCGATCTGTCGCTGCCGAAGATCGGCGCGCAGTTCGGGGGCCGCGACCACACGACGGTCATGCACGCCGACCGCAAGATTCGCGCGCTGATGGCCGAGCGGCGCTCCATCTACAACCAGGTGACGGAACTGACGAACCGCATCAAGAACGGCTGACGCGGTCGGCACGGGCCGGCTCGGACGGTCCTACGCCTTCGCAGGCGCCCTGGGGCAAGGTCCCGGGGCGCCTTTTGCGTTCCCGTCGTGCTCAGGTCGGCCTGCCCGCGCCCCGGTCCACGGGCGCCCTACGACAGCCGCTGTTCGATTACCTGCCGCGTTACGGCCACTCTCCACAGATCCGGTGACTTTCTTCCGTCCACATCCTGGGGACCGCGGAGTTGTCCAGATCGCATCCACAGGGGCTGCGGGAGAAGAACCATCAGGCCAGCTCACCGGCCTGTGGATTCGTGGACGGGGAGTCTCCACAGTCTGTGGACGAGGAGAAGATCCACAGGCTGTGCACGGAGTTGTCCACCGGCAACCCACAGGCCGAGGCGGGTTGTCCCCAGTGATCCCCAGCTTCTCCACAGTCCTGTCCACTGTTCGGCAACGCGGCGCGCCTCCTCACCGACCGGAGTGAAAGGCGTCACACCAAGGTGCTGGGTTGCCCTGTGGGAAAGACGGGTAGAGCTGGGGACGGCACTGGGGAGAAGTGCCCCGAGGCTGTGCACGGCGTGTGCAGAACTTTCCGTTCTCCACAGAGACCCCTGGTTGTCCACGGGCTGCGCCCACAGGCCCCGTGGACAAAATGCCGCCTCCGACCTGGGACAACGCGGTTATCCACGGTTTCCACAGGCCCTACTACTACTCCCAACTAGAAAGACCGGGGAATTAGCTTGGAAGCGGGGTCTGTGCACAACTCGCCCTCCGGCTCCCGACTGCCCCTCGTCACGACTTGACCCCGAGAGGCACCTACTGTCAGTGGGGTGCGTCAGACTGGTCCCCGGTGTCCTTCCCCTCACCGGGACCCACGACACCGAGTCAGACGACGAAGGCCAGGCAGGGCGAGAGCGCCGGCAACAGCAGGAGGCGGCTTACGGTGAAGATCCGGGTGGAACGCGACGTACTCGCGGAGGCAGTGGCCTGGGCGGCGCGCAGCCTCCCGGCCCGTCCGCCGGCGCCTGTCCTCGCCGGCCTGCTGCTGAGGGCCGAGGACGGCCAGTTGAGCCTGTCCAGCTTCGACTACGAGGTCTCCGCGCGTGTGTCCGTGGAGGCGGAGGTCGAGGAGGAGGGCACGGTCCTCGTCTCCGGCCGCCTCCTCGCCGACATCTCCCGCGCCCTCCCCAACCGTCCGGTGGAGATTTCCACAGACGGTGTACGGGCGACGGTGGTCTGCGGCTCCTCCCGGTTCACCCTGCACACACTGCCTGTGGAGGAGTACCCGGCGCTGCCGCAGATGCCGAACGCGACGGGCACGGTCCCCGGCGAGGTCTTCGCCTCCGCCGTGCAGCAGGTCGCGATCGCCGCCGGCCGTGACGACACGCTGCCCGTGCTGACCGGTGTGCGCATCGAGATCGAGGGCGACACGGTCACGCTGGCCTCCACCGACCGCTACCGCTTCGCGGTCCGCGAGTTCCTGTGGAAGCCGGAGAACCCGGAGGCGTCCGCGGTCGCCCTGGTGCCCGCCAAGACGCTCCTGGACACCGCCAAGGCGCTGACCAGCGGTGACAGCGTGACCCTGGCGCTGTCCGGCTCGGGCGCGGGCGAGGGCCTGATCGGTTTCGAGGGCGCCGGGCGGCGGACGACGACCCGCCTCCTGGAGGGCGACCTGCCGAAGTACCGCACGCTGTTCCCGACGGAGTTCAACTCGGTCGCCACCCTGGAGACCGCCCCCTTCGTGGAGGCCGTCAAGCGCGTGGCGCTGGTCGCCGAGCGCAACACCCCGGTGCGGCTGAGCTTCGAGCAGGGCGTGCTGATCCTGGAGGCCGGTTCCAGTGACGACGCACAGGCTGTGGAAAGGGTCGACGCCCAGCTGGAGGGCGACGACATCTCGATCGCCTTCAACCCGACCTTCCTGCTGGACGGCCTGAGCGCGATCGACTCCCCGGTGGCCCAGCTGTCCTTCACGACGTCCACCAAGCCCGCGCTGCTGGGCGGCAAGCCGGCCATGGACGCCGAGGCGGACGAGGCGTACAAGTACCTGATCATGCCGGTGCGCCTCAGCGGCTGACGGTCGTCCACAGTCCCCTGGGGTCCCGTGGATCACGGGTCCCCAGGGAAGCCGCAGGTGGGACCACGTATGAGCGCGTATGCCCACAGCTGTGCGTGACCGTCCGGGTTTAGGCTCGGACACGGGTACGAACGTGCCCCACACGCCACACAGCGACCTAAGGAACAACTGATGGAGCTCGGTCTCGTCGGCCTCGGCAAGATGGGCGGCAACATGCGCGAGCGGATACGCCGCGCCGGCCACACCGTCATCGGATACGACCGCAACGCGGACCTCGCCGATGTCCACAGCCTGGAAGAACTTGTGGGCAAGTTGAAGGGTCCGCGTGTGGTCTGGGTGATGGTTCCGGCCGGTGCCCCGACCCAGTCGACGATCGACGAACTGGCCGAGCTGCTCGAGCCCGGTGATGTCGTGGTGGACGGCGGCAACTCCCGCTGGACGGACGACGAGAAGCACGCCGCCGAACTCGGCATCAAGGGCATCGGCTTCGTCGACTGCGGCGTCTCCGGCGGTGTGTGGGGCCTGCAGAACGGCTATGCGCTCATGTACGGCGGCGACCCCGAGAACATCGCCAAGGTGCAGCCGATCTTCGACGCGCTCAAGCCGGAGGGGCCGTACGGCTCGGTCCACGCGGGCAAGGTCGGTGCCGGCCACTTCTCGAAGATGGTCCACAACGGCATCGAGTACGCGATGATGCAGGCCTACGCCGAGGGCTGGGAGCTGCTGGAGAAGATCAAGTCCGTGGACAACGTCCGCGAGGTCTTCCGCTCCTGGCAGGAGGGCACCGTCATCCGCTCCTGGCTGCTCGACCTCGCGGTCAACGCCCTGGACGAGGACGAGCACCTGGACAAGCTGCGCGGCTACGCCGAGGACTCCGGCGAGGGCCGCTGGACGGTGGAGGCCGCCATCGACAACGCCGTCCCGCTCCCGGCGATCACGGCGTCCCTGTTCGCCCGCTTCAGCTCGCGGCAGGAGGACTCGCCGCAGATGAAGATGATCGCGGCGCTGCGCAACCAGTTCGGCGGCCACGCCGTAGAGAAGAAGTAATCCACAGGGCCGCACGGCGGTCCACAACCCTGGGGGAGGTCGGCGAACGACCATGCACGTCACGCATCTGTCGCTGGCCGACTTCCGCTCGTACGCCCGGGTCGAAGTCCCGCTCGACCCGGGCGTCACCGCCTTCGTCGGCCCGAACGGCCAGGGCAAGACGAACCTCGTGGAGGCGGTCGGCTATCTCGCCACCCTCGGCAGCCATCGTGTCTCCTCCGACGCCCCCCTCGTCCGCGTGGGCGCCGAGCGCGCGATCATCCGGGCCGCGGTGCGCCAGGGCGAGAGACAGCAGCTGATCGAGCTGGAACTGAACCCCGGCAAGGCCAACCGTGCCCGCATCAACCGGTCCTCGCAGGGCAGGCCCCGGGACGTGCTCGGCATCGTACGGACGGTGCTGTTCGCGCCCGAGGACCTCGCGCTGGTCAAGGGCGACCCGGGCGAGCGGCGCCGTTTCCTGGACGAGCTGATCACCGCGCGTTCCCCGCGCATGGCCGGCGTCCGTTCCGACTACGACCGGGTCCTCAAGCAGCGCAACACCCTGCTGAAGTCGGCCGCGCTGGCCCGCCGTCACGGCGGCCGCGCCATGGACCTGTCCACCCTCGACGTCTGGGACCAGCACCTCGCGCGCGCGGGCGCCGAACTGCTCGCCCAGCGCCTCGATCTGATCGCGGCGATCCAGCCGCTCGCCGACAAGGCGTACGAACAACTGGCGCCCGGTGGCGGACCGGTCGCCCTGGAGTACAAGCCGTCCGCGCCCGGCGAGGCGCACATGCGTGAGGCCCTGTACGAGCAGTTGATGGCGGCGCTCGCCGACGCACGCAAACAGGAGATCGAACGCGGCGTCACCCTGGTCGGACCGCACCGGGACGATCTGCTGCTCAAGCTCGGTCAGCTGCCCGCGAAGGGGTACGCGTCCCACGGCGAGTCCTGGTCGTACGCGCTGGCGCTGCGCCTGGCGTCGTACGACCTGCTGCGCGCGGAGGGCAACGAGCCGGTGCTCGTCCTCGACGACGTCTTCGCCGAGTTGGACAGCCGTCGGCGCGAGCGGCTGGCGGAGCTGGTGGCGCCCGGGGAGCAGGTCCTGGTGACCGCCGCGGTCGACGACGACGTACCGGACGTACTGACGGGGACGCGGTACTCCGTGTCCGACGGCACTGTGGAGCGCGCATGAGCAACGACGAGCCCACACCGAAGAAGTCGCCGGAGCTGTCCGGCGTGGACCTCGCGCGCGTGGCGCTGCGGGCTGCGAAGGAGCAGGCACGCGCGCGGGGGGAGGCGGCGCAGCAGAAGAGGCAGGCGCGGAGCGGCGGTCTGCGCTCCGGCGCGCGCGGCGACCGGCGCGACCCCATGTCGCTCGGTGCGGCGATCAACCGGCTGATCGCCGAGCGCGGCTGGGAGACCCCGGCCGCGGTGGGCGGTGTGATGGGCCGCTGGCCGCAGATCGTCGGCGAGGACCTCGCCCGGCACTGCGTTCCGCACACGTACGACGAGGACGAGCGGGTCCTGGTCGTGCGGTGCGACTCCACGGCGTGGGCGACGCAGCTGCGCCTGCTGGCGCCGCAACTGGTGGCGCGGCTCAACGAGGACCTGGGGCACGGCACGGTCCGGCTGATCAAGGTCCAGGGCCCCGGCGGTCCCGCCCGCCGCTTCGGCTCGTTGCGCGCCCCGGGCAGCTCAGGACCCGGGGACACCTACGGGTGACAGACATCACATGAATCCGTCGACGGCAGCGGGGCGACGGCTCTTTCGGGGTGCCCGCACGCGGTCACGAAGACCGGTCTTACTCCCACGTAGCCAAGGGTTGACAGCCGGAAGCGCTGAGTGCCGCTCAGAGCCTCTTGGAGCCCCGCTCCGCATATGGGGAGTCGGGCGAGACCGGTTGAGGGCGGCACATGCGGACTCAGGTACCGGCAAACCCCCATCACTGTCGGCGCTACCGGTAGACTGGACGACAATCCCGCCCCGACCGTGGGGACTGTCCGGGAAAAGCTGAGCAACGCTGATCAAGGCTTACCAACGCAACATGCCGCAGCCGCTCCGGCAACCCTCCCCCAAAGGGGGCACCCCCAGGAGCCCGGCTCGTGCTGTGCCAGAAAGGGCGCTTCGTGGCCGATTCCGGCAACCCCAACGAGAACATCCCGTCCACCGACGCCGGCGTGAACGCCGAGGCCACAGAGTCTGCCGCGGCCTCTGCGTCCTACGACGCCAGCGCCATCACCGTGCTCGAAGGGCTGGACGCGGTCCGCAAGCGGCCAGGCATGTACATCGGCTCCACGGGCGAGCGCGGTCTGCACCACCTGGTGTACGAGGTCGTCGACAACTCGGTCGACGAGGCGCTGGCCGGTTACGCGGACACCATCGACGTGACGATCCTCGCCGACGGCGGCGTGCGCGTCGTCGACAACGGTCGTGGCATCCCGGTGGGCATCGTGCCCTCCGAGGGCAAGCCGGCCATCGAGGTCGTGTTGACCGTGCTGCACGCGGGCGGCAAGTTCGGCGGCGGCGGGTACGCCGTCTCCGGTGGTCTGCACGGTGTCGGTGTGTCCGTCGTGAACGCGCTGTCCACGAAGGTCGCCGTCGAGGTGAAGACCGACGGCCACCGCTGGACGCAGGACTACAAGATGGGCGTCCCGACGGCGCCGCTGGCCAAGCACGAGGCGACGGAGGAGACCGGCACGTCGGTCACCTTCTGGGCCGACCCGGAGATCTTCGAGACCACCGAGTACTCCTTCGAGACGCTGTCCCGGCGTTTCCAGGAGATGGCCTTCCTCAACAAGGGCTTGACGATCCGGCTCACCGACGAGCGCGAGTCGGCGAAGGCGACGAGCGGTGCGGACGAGGCGGGTGCGGACGAGAAGGCCGAGGTCAAGACCGTCACGTACCACTACGAGGGCGGCATCGTCGACTTCGTGAAGTACCTCAACTCCCGCAAGGGAGAGGCGGTGCACCCCACGGTCGTCTCGCTGGAGGCCGAGGACAGGAACAAGAGCCTGTCCCTCGAGGTCGCCATGCAGTGGAACAGCGGCTACACCGAGGGCGTGTACTCCTTCGCGAACATCATCCACACGCACGAGGGCGGTACGCACGAAGAGGGCTTCCGGGCCGCGCTGACGTCGCTCATCAACAAGTACGCGCGCGACAAGAAGCTGCTGCGGGAGAAGGACGACAACCTCACCGGTGACGACATCCGTGAGGGTCTGACGGCGATCATCTCGGTCAAGCTGAGCGAGCCTCAGTTCGAGGGCCAGACGAAGACCAAGCTGGGCAACACGGAGGCCAAGACCTTCGTGCAGAAGGCGGTCTACGAGCACCTCAACGACTGGCTGGACCGCAACCCGGTCGAGGCCGCGGACATCATCCGCAAGGGCATCCAGGCGGCCACCGCGCGCGTGGCGGCCCGCAAGGCCCGTGACCTGACCCGCCGAAAGGGTCTGCTGGAGTCGGCGTCGCTGCCCGGCAAGCTGGCCGACTGCCAGTCCAACGACCCGGCCAAGTGCGAGATCTTCATCGTCGAGGGTGACTCCGCCGGCGGCTCGGCCAAGTCCGGCCGCAATCCGCAGTACCAGGCGATCCTCCCGATCCGCGGCAAGATCCTGAACGTCGAGAAGGCCAGGATCGACAAGATCCTGCAGAACCAGGAGATCCAGGCGCTGATCTCCGCCTTCGGGACGGGTGTGCACGAGGACTTCGACATCGAGAAGCTCCGCTATCACAAGATCATCCTGATGGCGGACGCCGACGTGGACGGCCAGCACATCAGCACCCTCCTGCTGACCTTCCTGTTCCGCTTCATGCGGCCGCTGGTCGAGGCGGGGCACGTGTACCTCTCCCGTCCTCCGCTGTACAAGATCAAGTGGGGCCGGGACGACATCGAGTACGCGTACTCGGACCGCGAACGCGACGCGCTGATCGAGATGGGCCGGCAGCGCGGCAAGCGGGTCCGTGAGGACTCGATCCAGCGCTTCAAGGGCCTCGGCGAGATGAACGCCGAGGAGCTGCGCATCACGACCATGGACCAGGAGCACCGCGTCCTCGGCCAGGTCACTCTCGACGACGCCGCCCAGGCCGACGACCTGTTCTCGGTCCTGATGGGCGAGGACGTCGAGGCGCGGCGCGCGTTCATCCAGCGCAACGCCAAGGACGTCCGCTTCCTCGACATCTGAGTCGGTCTCAGCTGACCGCACCAGGAAGGACCTCACCAGCAATGACCGACGAGAACATGCCTGTGACGCCTGAAGAGGGCGGCGAGAGCAGCCTGCGCGTCGAGCCCGTCGGGCTCGAGACGGAGATGCAGCGCTCGTACCTCGACTACGCGATGTCCGTCATCGTCTCGCGCGCGCTGCCGGACGTACGCGACGGTCTCAAGCCCGTGCACCGCCGCGTCCTGTACGCGATGTACGACGGCGGCTACCGGCCCGAGCGCGGTTTCTACAAGTGCGCCCGCGTCGTCGGCGACGTCATGGGCAACTACCACCCGCACGGCGACTCCTCGATCTACGACGCGCTGGTCCGCCTGGCGCAGCCGTGGTCGATGCGGATGCCGCTGGTGGACTCCAACGGCAACTTCGGCTCCCCGGGCAACGACCCGGCGGCGGCGATGCGCTACACCGAGTGCAAGATGGCGCCGCTGTCCATGGAGATGGTCCGTGACATCGACGAGGAGACCGTCGACTTCACGGACAACTACGACGGCCGCTCCCAGGAGCCGACGGTCCTTCCGTCCCGCTTCCCGAACCTGCTGATCAACGGCTCGGCCGGTATCGCGGTCGGCATGGCGACCAACATCCCGCCGCACAACCTGCGCGAGGTCGCGGCCGGCGCCCAGTGGTACCTGGAGAACCCCGAGGCCTCCCACGAGGAGCTGCTGGAAGCGCTCATGGAGCGCATCAAGGGCCCCGACTTCCCGACCGGCGCGCTCGTCGTGGGCCGCAAGGGCATCGAGGAGGCCTACCGCACCGGCCGCGGCTCGATCACCATGCGCGCGGTCGTCGAGGTCGAGGAGATCCAGAACCGCCAGTGCCTGGTGGTCACCGAGCTGCCCTACCAGGTCAACCCGGACAACCTCGCGCAGAAGATCGCCGACCTGGTGAAGGACGGCAAGATCGGCGGCATCGCGGACGTCCGCGACGAGACGTCGTCACGTACCGGCCAGCGCCTGGTCATCGTCCTGAAGCGGGACGCGGTCGCCAAGGTCGTCCTGAACAACCTCTACAAGCACACCGACCTGCAGACGAACTTCGGCGCGAACATGCTGGCGCTCGTCGACGGCGTGCCGCGCACCCTGTCCCTGGACGCGTTCATCCGCCACTGGGTGACGCACCAGATCGAGGTCGTCGTCCGCCGTACGCGCTTCCGGCTGCGCAAGGCCGAGGAGCGCGCGCACATCCTGCGCGGCCTGCTGAAGGCCCTGGACGCCATCGACGAGGTCATCGCCCTGATCCGGGCCAGCCAGACCGTCGAGATCGCGCGTGAGGGCCTGATGGACCTGCTCGAGATCGACGACATCCAGGCCAACGCCATCCTCGAGATGCAGCTGCGGCGCCTGGCCGCCCTGGAGCGCCAGAAGATCGTCCAGGAGCACGACGAGCTCCAGGCGAAGATCAACGAGTACAACCAGATCCTCGCCTCCCCGGTCCGCCAGCGCGGGATCGTCAGCGAGGAACTGGCCGCGATCGTCGAGAAGTACGGCGACGACCGGAAGACCAAGCTGATCCCGTACGAGGGCGACATGTCCATCGAGGACCTGATCGCCGAGGAGGACATCGTCGTCACGGTCACCCGCGGCGGCTACATCAAGCGCACCAAGACCGACGACTACCGCGCCCAGAAGCGCGGCGGCAAGGGCGTGCGCGGCACGAAGCTCAAGGAAGACGACATCGTCGACCACTTCTTCGTGTCGACCACGCACCACTGGCTGCTGTTCTTCACCAACAAGGGCCGCGTCTACCGCGCCAAGGCCTACGAGCTGCCCGACGCCGGCCGGGACGCGCGCGGCCAGCACGTGGCGAACCTGCTGGCCTTCCAGCCGGACGAGGCGATCGCCGAGATCCTCGCGATCCGCGACTACGAGGCCGCTCCCTACCTGGTGCTCGCCACCAAGGGCGGCCTGGTCAAGAAGACGCCTCTGAAGGATTACGATTCGCCCCGTTCCGGCGGTGTCATCGCGATCAACCTCCGCGAGACGGTGGACGGTTCCGACGACGAACTGATCGGGGCCGAACTGGTCTCGCCCGACGATGATCTGCTTCTGATCAGCAAGAAGGCACAGTCGATCCGGTTCACGGCGACCGACGAGTCCCTGCGCCCGATGGGCCGCGCCACCTCGGGTGTCAAGGGCATGAGTTTCCGTGAGGGCGACGAACTGCTCTCGATGAATGTTGTTCGACCGGGTACGTTCGTGTTCACTGCCACCGACGGTGGGTACGCGAAGCGGACCGCCGTCGACGAGTACCGCGTCCAGGGCCGCGGCGGCCTCGGTATCAAGGCCGCCAAGATCGTGGAGGACCGCGGCTCGCTCGTCGGCGCGCTGGTGGTCGAGGAGACCGACGAGATCCTCGCCATCACACTGTCCGGCGGTGTGATCCGTACGCGGGTCAATGAGATCAGGGAGACGGGCCGTGACACCATGGGCGTCCAACTGATCAACCTGGGCAAGCGCGATGCCGTGGTCGGTATCGCACGTAACGCCGAGGCGGGACGCGAGGCGGAGGAAGTCGACGGCGACGTGGCCGTGGACGAGACCGCGGAAGGTGCCGCGACCACCGGCACGGACGAGGGTGAGGCGCCCTCGGCCGAGTAGCACGAGGAGTGAGTCAGCGTGAGCGGAGCCACCGGCGCCGGATCGACCGGTATGAACACGGACGGCGGCGGCCGTGGCTCCGCCGCGGAGGCGACAGATCCGCACACGACGAATCTGAAGGCGGTCAAGCCGCCCGCGACCGACTCGCAGCAGCAGCCCGGCTCCGGCTCGGCCGCCGCCGCGCAGCCCGCCCCGGGCGCACAGCCGGCCGCGTCGCCGCTGCCCGGAGAGCGTCGGCAGCAGCAGCCCGCGGGCCCCTACCACCCGCCGCAGGCCTACCCGCCGCAGGCCCCGGCCGGTGCCGTACGCCGCCCCCGCACCGGGGCGGGCACGATGCCCCGCACCCGCAAGGCACGCCTGCGCGTGGCCAAGGCAGACCCGTGGTCGGTGATGAAGGTCAGCTTCCTGCTCTCCATCGCGCTCGGCATCTGCACGATCGTGGCCGCCGCGGTGCTGTGGATGGTCATGGACGCGATGGGCGTCTTCTCCACGGTCGGCGGCACGATCTCGGAGGCCACCGGCTCGAACGAGTCGAACGGCTTCGACCTGCAATCGTTCCTGTCCCTGCCGCGCGTCCTGATGTTCACCACGATCATCGCGGTCATCGACGTCGTCCTGGCGACGGCCCTCTCGACGCTCGGCGCCTTCATCTACAACCTCTCGGCCGGTTTCGTGGGCGGCATCGAACTGACGCTGGCGGAGGACGAGTAGACACCGCCCTCGCGCTCTCTCGGGGCTCGGGAGCCCGCCCGCCCGGTATCGATTTTGGGACTTCCCACCTGGTGCGCTAATCTTCAGGGGTCAGCGCGCGGGAGACACACCGCAGAGCGCGGCGGGGCTATAGCTCAGTTGGTTAGAGCGCATCCCTGATAAGGATGAGGCCACAGGTTCAAATCCTGTTAGCCCCACCAGCGAAAACACCCCCGGTCCACTAGGGCCGGGGGTGTTTTGACACCAACGGTTGACACCAACAGCGACGGTCAGCCGATCAGCGGATCTTCCAGCAGCTCGGCGAGCATCGCGACAGCTTCCCGCTCACTGTCGCCGACCACATGCGTGTAGACGTCCATGGTCATGCTGATCTGGCTGTGCCGGAGGATCGCCTGGGCCACCTTGGGGTGGACCTTCAGGAAGGCGAGCAGGGTCCCGCAGGTGTGCCGGGCGAGCCGGACCGTGATCCGGCGCACACCGGCCCGCTTCACGAGTCGATCGAAGGTCCGGGAGAAGCCCACCGGGTCGATCATGCCGCCATGCTCCGACGAGAAGATCAGGTCATGGTCAGGCTCCTGCGACCAGTGATCACCGGCGATCTTCCGTTCCAGCTCTTGCAGCTCTCGCCGCTCCTCCAAGGCCCGGGCGCAGAACTCCGGCAGAGGGAGCACCGCCTGTGAGGACTCGGTCTTGAGGTCTTTGAGGACCAGGCCGACGCCCTTGACCCGCTGCACCTGCTTGACCGGGGTGAACTGGCGCGCCTCGAAGTCGATGTCCTGCCAGCGCAGGCCGAGGACCTCACTGCGGCGGAGGCCGAGGACCAGGACGAGGACGCAGGCCGCGTAGAGGCGGTGTGCGCGGACCGAGCGAAGGAACGTGATCGCCTCACGCGCGCTCCACGCCTTGCCCTTGTCCTTGGTGACCTTGGGCATGTCGACCAGCAACGCGACGTTGCGCGTCAGCAGCTCCTCACGGATGGCCCGGTTGAGCGCGTTCCGGAGGACGCGGAGCACCTCGAAGCGGGTAGCCGCGCCGACCTTCTCACGCTTCAGCGTGGCCATGAACGTGCGGAGCTGGGCAGGCGTGAGCTTCACCAAGGGTTTCTTGCCGAGATGCGGCAGCAGGTACAGCCGGATCTTCGACTCGTACTTCACGTACGTGTTGTGCTCGCGCTCCGGCTCCACGATGTGCTCAAGCCAGTAGGTCAGCCACTCGCCGACCGTCCAGGAGCGGGACGGCACCGGGACGCCGTTGCGCTCCTGGTCCTGGAGCTTGCCGAGCTTCAGGTCAGGCCGCCGCGGTGATCGCGACCGCGCGGAACGAGATCCCGTGCCGCTTCTGGCCGTTGAACTCGTTCTCCCAGTCACGGGCCTTGAGCCCGACCACCCGCACCGGCATGCCCGGCACGAGCCCCTCCGGGATGCCGGTCTCCGGCACGGTCACCTGGTAGAGGTTCCCCTCCCCCTCGTCCGAGACCAGCAGACCCACCGTCGACAGGCCCGCACCGGTCTCCCGGTCCACGGCCCGCTCACCGGTCTTCTGGCTGACCAGTTTCGGCACGGGCGCGGTCGCCACGAAGACCACAGCGGTGGGGGGATCGGCCGGCACCGGGATGGAGGGGGCGCCGTCGCCGACTGCGAGTCCGATGGGGCGTGCGTGGGGAGCTCCCATCCCGTCCGCCATCGACCCAGGCAGAGCCGAGCAGACGCGGTCCATGGCGTCCAGGTCGTTCGTACAGTGGCGCGCTCCACCTGGACGCCATGGACCACGCCCGCTCCACGGTGTGTGGGTCGACGGCGGACGGGATGGGAGCTGGGGTGGGTGGTGGTTGAGGCCGCTCCGACATTGACGGAATCTGCGCACGCGACGTACCCGCAGGCCACGGCCCAACGGGGTCCGATGCGCACCACCAAGGGGCGGATCCCGGTAAGGCGAGAGGGCCGTCAGTGCTTGGCGATCCCCATGCCGACGAAGATGCCCGCCAGCAGTGCGGCGCTGCCAACGCCCATCACTGCCCAGGTCCCGATCTGCGTGGCTTGAGCCCTGGCCATGGCTGTCCACGTCATCGGTGTCCCGCTGGCGCGACAAAGCCAGCCAGCGGCAGCCGCAACACCCGTGATGAGTGTGACGGTCTTCGAGGGGTGGGGGCGATCACGTATGCGGGGACGAGCGGTCGCCGGACGACTGGTCCACCGGGCGGGCGGCTGCGGCGGCCATGAGGGCCAGAATCAGCGCGATCACGCCGACGATGATGTTGTTGACGATGGTCCTGGTAGTGCTGACGTCGCCTGCCACAACCCAGGGCGCAAAGATCGTCCACACGCTGAGCGCACAAGCGGCCCACGCCATGCTGTGCGACCGCTCGTATGCCCGGCCGAAGCCACCGCTCATGATCACGGCGTATGCGATGCCGACGATCAGATTGTTGACTGCCAGGGTGGAGAACCCGTTGAAACCCGCGATCCACGGTGAAGCAGCCAGGTATAGGCCTGTGATCAGTGCCATGGCCTCGACGGCCTGTGCCCTCGGAGTAGTCGCGACACCCTCGGCCATCTCCTGCCGCTTTCGCATGGCGAGGATGTCGGGATGCGTTGCCATGTCTGGCCGGGGCTGTGTCGTCATGCTGAACCTCCGATATGCCCGTTATGTGTAGTGCGTGAAAGCGAGTACCCCATGGGGCCGGGGTAATCGTCGCTGAGCTGCCTGAGTCCGAAGACCGCTGCGGAGGAGGTGGCCTGCGGCGCACTTCACCAGCGTCTGAGGGTCTCGTTGTGGCGCTGGAGCCGAAAGGGAGCCTGTGTCAAGACCGCATACGGCGGCTGACACCAGCGGCTGACACCAACAAGCGCGAACAGGGGCGGTCGTCGTCGAACCTCAGTGGACGATCGGTCGAGGCGCAGGGGCGGTTGGTCGACGTTGGCAGACCTTCATGATCGACCTGATAAGGATGAGGCCACAGGTTCAAATCCTGTTAGCCCCACCAGCGAGAAGACCCCCGGTCCACCAGGGCCGGGGGTCTTTGACGTCTACGGATGGAAGCCGCCGTCCGGGCGGCCTGTGCCTCCGTGGGCGCAGTCGGCGGTGTCCGCCCTTCGGTCGGCGGGAGCCGTACCAGGGCATGGAAAGGCCCGACCGCCGGCGACGGGGGATGCACCGGCGATCGGGCTATGGCCAAGGGTAACAAGGTCACTTGCGCGGCGGCGGGCGACTGCTCGACGCCGGCCCGGGGTTGTGATCCGGATCACTGTCGGCCGCACGGGGGGTCGTACGAGAGGCGGGGCAGGTACTCCTGCCATTTCCCCGGCGTCAGAACGCCCCGCGTGGTCGAGCAGATGCGGCGGACGGCCTGGTCGACGTCCAGGTTCCACAGCCGGACGGTGTCCGCGCCGCTCGACACCCCGAGCAGGTGACTGGCGGGGCTGAAGGAGAGGAAGTTGCCCGTCTTGGCGTTGGGGCTCATCGACTGGCCGATGGGGGAGGCCTTGTCCGGGTCGGTGACGTTCCACAGCCGCACGGTGTTGTCGTTGCCACCGCTGGCCAGCCTGTGCCCGTCCGGGCTGAACGTCAGCGACACGACCGCCTCCGTGTGGCCGGTGAGGGCGGTGCCCAGCCGGGTGGTGCGGAGCGGGTCGGTGACGTTCCACAGCCGGACCGTGTCGTCGTCGCTGCCGCTGGCCAGCGTATGGCCGTCCGGGCTGTAGGCGAGCGTGTTGATCGGGCCCAGATGCCCGGTGAGCGGCGAGCCGAGCGATCGCGGGCGCCGGGGGTCGGTGACGTTCCACAGCCGCACGGTGCCGTCGGCGCTGCCGCTGGCGAGGGTGTGGCCGTCGGGGCTGTAGGCGAGGGCGTTGACGTAGCCGGTGTGGCCGGTGAGGGGCTTGCCCAGGTGGCGCGGGTGGGCCGGGTCGGTGATGTCCAGCAGTTGGATGGTGCGGTCGTCGTAGTCGACGGCCAGTGTGTGCCCGTCGGGGCTGAGCGCCAGCGCGTCTGCGCCCGCGTACCGGGTCCGCAGCGGGACGGGCGGGCCGTAGGAGACCGGATGGGCGGGGTCGGCGACGTTCCACAGCTGGGCCGTGTTGCTGGTCCCCGTCAGGACGGCGAGGGTGCGCCCGTCGGGCGAGAACACCAGCGACCGCAGGTCGCGGTCCCCGGTCGTGAAGGGCTTGCCCAGTGCCACGGGCCGCTCGGGGTCGGTCACGTTCCACAACCGGATCCTGCTGTCGCCCGCGGCCGTCGCGAGGACCTTCCCGTCCGGGCCGAACGCCCCGATCCGGCCGATCATGTCCGACCTCCGTATCGACCACAGCCGGACCTTGCTGTCGCCGCTGCCGGTGGCGAGGGTGTGCCCGTCGGGGCTGAAGCCGAGGGCGTACATCTCGCCGCTGCTGCCCGCGAGCGGTTCGCCGACCTGCGAGGGGTAGGCCGGGTTGCTGACGTTCCACAGGCTCGCCGTGCTGTCCGCGCTGGCCACGGCGATCAGGGACCCGTCCGGGCTGAAGGCCACGGACCACACCGGGCCGGTGTGGCCGGTCAGGGGCTCGCCGAGGGAGTGCGGGTTCCGCGGGTCGGTGACGTCCCACAGCCGGACGGTGTCGTCCGCGCTGCCGCTGGCGAGGGTCCTGCCGTCCGGGCTGAAGGCCACGGAGTGCACGGTATGGGTGTGGCCGGTCAGGGGCTCGCCGAGGGAGTGCGGGTTCCGCGGGTCGGTGACGTCCCACAGCCGGACCGTGGTGTCGTCGCCACCGGACGCCAGCGTCTTCCCGTCGGGGCTGAACGCGATGGACCGTACGGCGTCGGTGTGGCCGGTCAGCCTGGTGAGCGAGACCGGATGCCGGGGGTCGGTGACGTTCCACAGCCGTACGGTGTGGTCCTCGTCGGCGGTGGCCAGCGTGTGCCCGTCCGGGCTGAAGGCGGCCAGGAAGATCGTGCCGTCGTGGCCGGTCAGGGGCTCGCCCAGGGAGCGCGGGTGCCGGGGGTCGGTGACGTCCCACAGGCGTATCGTGCCGTCGTCTCCGGCGCTGGCCAGGGTGCGCCCGTCCGGGCTGAACACCGCGCTGCTCACCCAGCTCGTGTGGCCACTGAGGGGTTTGCCCAGGGGGCGTGGGCGCGCCGGGTCCGTGACGTCCCACAGCCGGACGGTCCGGTCGTAGCTGGCGGTGGCCAGGGTCCGCCGGTCCGGGCTGAACGAGGTCAGGTAGACGGCGCCGCTGTGGCCGAGCAGAGGCGTGGCCAGCGGCGCGTTCACGATGGAGATCAACCGGCTGTTGGTGCCCTCGTCGTCCGGTCGCAAGCGGTGGGCCACGACGTCGATCTGGGCGGACAGCGACGGATCCGTGGACTGCACCCGGTCCGCCTCGGCGACCACCTGCTCGAACACCGCGTCGTCCCGCTGCTGCCACGCGACCACCGACGAACCGACCGCCAGCAGCGCCAGGACGACCAGCGCCGCCACGGCTCCCCGCCGGAGCCGGACGGTGCGCTTGCGCAGCCGGACCGAAGCGGCCAGGAACTCCACCGCGCTGCGGGTGAGGAAGGTGTCGCCCGAGGACCTCGTCCAGGTATGAGCCTGCTCCAGACGAGAACCCCGGTACAGCAGCGCGCTGTCGCGGTGGGAGTCCTCCCAGGCCCTGCCGTCCTCCTCCAGCCGCTGGCGCAGCAGGTTCCCGTTCCTGTCCTCGTCGATCCAGTCGCGCAGGCGTGGCCAGGCGTGGAGCAGCGCCTCATGGGTGATCTCCACGGTCTCCGCGTCGAGCGTCACCAGTCGGGCGCGAACCAGCGCTTCGAGCGACTCCTCCGTCTTGCCGGGGTCCGTCGACTCCTCCGCCAGCTGCCGCCGGGTCCCCCGCCTGCGGGTGGCCTGGGTGTCCTCGCCCAGCCGGACCAGCCTGAGCAGGAGCAGGCGCGCGGCCGTGCGGGCCGCCGGGTCGAGGCCGGACCAGGCCCGCTCGGCCGTCGCCGCCACCGCCCCCTGGATCCCGCCGGCCGCGCGGTACCCGGCCAGCGTCAGCCGGCCCGCCTTGCGCCGCTGCCAGGTGGCGAGCAGGGCGTGCGAGAGCAGGGGCAGCACGCCCGCGTCGTGCGCACCGCGCGGGCCGTCGACGCCGACCTCCCGGACGATCAGCTCCGCCAGCCCCGGTTCGAGTTCGAGCCCCACGGCCTTGGCCGGGCCCGACACGGCTTCGCGCAGCTCCGCGGTGGTCAGCGGCCCGAGCACCATGTGCCGGTGCTGCAGAGCGTCGGCCAGTTCGGGATGTCGGAGGCACTGCTCGTAGAAGTCGGCGCGTATGCCGAGGACCACGAGCACGGGGGCGAGGTCACCGGCAGCGGCGGGCGAGCACGCGGCGTGCAGGAGCCGGACGAACATGCGCCGGTCGGCCTCGTCCGAGCAGAGGGTGAACGCCTCCTCGAACTGGTCCACGATGACGACCGGGCGAGCGGCGCGGGACGTCTCGCGCCGCGCCCAGGCCTCGACGGCCTCCCGCACCGCGTGCTCGAAGCGCCCGGTGCCGGGCTCGTACGCCTCCGCTTCCTTCTCGGCGGACAGGACGGGGGCGAGCTCGGGGATCCGGCGGGTCAGTTCCGCGAGGGGGTCGCCGCCCGGTACGAGCTGCAGCACGTCCCTGTCCCGGCCGCCGCGCAGGGCGGGCACCAGACCGGCGTTCAGCAGGGAGGACTTCCCCGCTCCCGAGGCGCCCACGAGCATGACCAGGCCGCCGGTCCGCTCGACCGCCTCGAGCTGGCCGACGAGGGCGGCCGTGCACCGCTCCCGGCCGAAGAACCACCGGGCGTCCTCCCGGCGGTAGGGAGCCAGCCCCCGGTACGGGCACACGCCACCGGGGACGGCCGGGGCGTCGGCGGACGAACGCTCCTCGTCTTCCGTCTCCTCCTCGGACGCCGGGGGGCGGTCGCCGACCGGGTCGGCCACCGCGCGCTCCCACAGGCGCTGCCACTGGGCCAGGTCGTACAGTCCGGTGGACACCGGCGCGGGCCGTAAGCGCCGTGCTTCGGGGATCAGGACGTGCAGCACCGCCGCGAGGGCGGCGAACTGGGCGGGCACGTTCCTGGCCCGCCGCCAGTCGCTGATCCGCTGCGCGGACACCCGCACGGGGCGCCCTCGTTCGTCGACCCGCTGCAGCCGGACGACCGCCTCCGCCACGCGTTTGAGGGGAGGGTTGCCCGCCTCCTTGTACAGCAGGGCGAGACGTTCCGCGAAGGCCGTGCGTGCTCCCGAGTCGGAACTCAAGGTCCCCACCCCTTACTTCCACCGCACCTGACGTCCGGACCGGAAAACTCACCTTATACGGCTGACCTGCTGTTAAGTCGCCCGGACCGTACCGGAATCTCCTCGGTGAAGGCATCAACTGGCAGGATCCACGGCGCGGGAGAGAACCGGCCGCGCGGTGCCCGGACAGGCCACCGATCGGCGCTCGGCGAGAGGACGTGCGACATCGCAGGTCCGCGACGCGCCCCGCCTTTCCTCGACCGCGCCGGTACGGCTCGGCTCGACGCCACCACCCGGTTCGGCACCGGTCTCCACGAGGGGAGGGACCGGTGCCGGACGGTGGGGCGCGGAGAAGACGCCCTCCGATCCCACCCGAGTGTCCCGGGTCGCCGCCCTCGCCACCGTACGCCGCCGCACGCCCCTGGACAGCTGATGGACCGTCAGTTATGGTCTGCCCTGCCGTACCGTTTCCGAAAGGGTGGGTGCAGTGCGGACACGTCCGCTGAGTCCCCGGCCGCCGGGCACCCCACGGTGGGTCACGATGTACCACCAGCCGTCCACGGCCTCCTGGCGGGTGGCGGCGGAGTCGCCCCACCGCTCCGCCGTGCTGTACGCGGTCGGTGAGATGACCCAGACCGTGCGGGCGCGCGGAGACGACGTGACGGTCGCGCTGTAGGGTCCGAAGGACGGCGCATGGCATCTGTTCGACGCGCCGAATGGCACGACCGCCACGGCACCGCTTCCGCGCCCTGCCCGGAGCAGCGGGAAGCCGGGCAAGCTCGCCGAACGCATGGCCGACCGCCGCCACCAGGTCCTGATGGCCGGCCTGAGCAAGGCAGGGCTGTACGACCTCACGCAGGAGGACACGGCGGCGCTCCAGGAGTTGGTGGAGCGGCTCGACGAGCCCGAGGTGCGTCGCCTCGCCCACTGGCTCGCCGCTGCCGGCGGCCAAGGGGTGTCCGTCTGACGACTCCCGTCGGGCGCGCGACGCCCGGCGGAAGCCCCGGAGGCCCCAGGCCCCTCGGGTCCGTCACCGGCCCGCGCGCGGAGCGCTACGGTTGCCTCTGTGCGGACGGAGAGAGAGGCGGACCGGATGAGCAGTACCGTCGCGGAGGCCCTGGTCACCCTGGGCCGCCGATACGTACGGGACGCTCCGGGCTCGCTCGGCAAGGCGCCCCTGGCCGCGCGGTTCCTGAACCCGCGTCTGCGGGACCACCCCCGCCGACGGGTCGTCGAGACCCGCTTCGGTGCGCGGTTCGCGGTCGACACCCAGGACCTGATCCAGCGGTACCTCTATCTCTTCGGGGTGTGGGAGCCGCACATGACCCGCTGGATCCAGCGCCGGCTGAAGCCGGGAGACGGCTTCATCGACGTCGGGGCCAACATCGGCGTCTTCAGCGTGCTGGCCTCACACCTCGTCGGCGACCGGGGACAGGTCGTGGCGATCGAGGCCTCCCCGACGTTCCACCACCGGCTGGTGCAGCAGGCCCGGCTGAACGGGTGCCGGAACATCCGGGCCGTGAACGCCGCCGTCTCCGACGCCCCCACCACACTGACCTTCGTGCTCGCCAGCTCGCGCAACATGGGCGCGAACAGCATCGTCCCGTACGACGGGCCTGCCGAGTCCACCTTCGAGATCGACGCCCTGCCGCTGCCGGAGCTGCTCGATCCGCAGGAGATCGCGAACGCCCGTGTGATCAAGATAGATGTCGAGGGGGCGGAGGGCAGCGTCGTCCGCGGACTGGCGCCCGTGCTGGACGAGCTCCGGCCGGACGCGGAGATCACCGTCGAGGTGACCCCCGAGCGCATGGGGCGACTCGGCGACCGTGCCGAGGACTTGATGAGCACCATGGCCGATGCCGGCTTCCACGCCTACCGGCTGGCCAACGACTACGCGGCCGAGAGCTACCCGCGGGCGCTGATCGGGACGCCCGGGGTGGCGGTCCGCCTGCGGGGTCCGGTCGTCGAAGAGACCGATGTGGTCTTCTCCCGGGTGGACGCCGAGACCCTGCCCTGACGCGACGCGTCCCGGCGGTGGGCCTGGGGGCAGGTGGTGCTTCCAGGTATCCGGGGCCTGCGGTCGGGTGGGTGCTTTCGGGAACGCGCGGCCTGGGGTCAGAGGGCTTCTGGGCAGGTGGGATCTGGGCCCAGGTGGTGCTTTCGTGACCGCGCGGCCTGGGGTCAGAGGGCTTCTGGGAACGCGCGGCCTGGGCCAGGCGGCGCTTCCGGGCACGTGGGATCTGGGCCCAGGTGGTGCTCCCGGGCACGCGGCCTGGGGTCAGGCGGTGGCTTGCGGGCGCCAGGGGCCTGCGGTCAGGTCGTGCTTCCCGCGTTCGGGTACCGCCAGCCGCAGGACGCCAACGCCCTGGCCCTCGCCTCCACCACCGCCATACGCCGCTCCCGCTCGGCGGGATCGACATGAGAGGCCTGGCCGGTGGCCTGCCCCTGCCACTTCCGGTACAGCAGCCCCACCTCCCGGGAGAACCAGCCCCGGCTCACGGCGTTCAGCGCGAGCAGCAGACCCGTGTCCTCGGACGCCGGCAGCGCCATCCAGCCCCCCAGCGCCATCAGGAGATCGCGCCGGACGCAGAGCGTCGCCGGGTGGACCTGGGCGCGGAAGCCGTTCGCCTTCCAGAAGTCGAGGACCGCGCCGCGTTCGACCGGCCCGTCCGCCGGATCGCCGGGGAAGCCGGCCGTCGAGCCGTCCGGCAGGAGGTCCAGCGCGCGGGACGCGGTCCAGCCGAGGGCGGGGTCCGCTTCCAGGACGGCCAGGTCGCGGGCCAGGGTGCCCGGCAGCAGCTGGTCGTCGGCGTCCAGCACCTTCACGTACGCGCCGTCGGCGTGCGCCAGGGCCATCGTGCGCGCGACACCGGGTCCACCGCGCCGGCCCTGACGGAAGGTCACGCGCTCGTCGTCCGGGAGGTACGGGCGGACGTCGTCCGTCTCCCCGTCCTCCTGGATCACCCAGTGCCACTCCCAGCCCTCCGGAAGCCACTGTTCGCCCAGGGACTTGTACGCCTCCGGCAGGAACCGGGCCGACGGGGCGTGGACAGCGGTGACGACGATGAGGCGCCGGCTCACGGCAGCGCTCACCACCTTTCCAGGGGAGTGACGAAGACCAGTTCCGTGCGGTCGCCGGGCAGTGTGACGTCGGTGATGTCCACGACGCGGCCGCCGGTGTCGTACGAGGTCTTGCGGAGCAGTATCACCGACGTCCCGGGCGGAAGCTCCAGCTCCCGCGCCTCTTCGGGCGTCGGCGGACGGGCGGTGAAGCGCTCCTCGATGCGGTCGACCTCGATGCCGATCGTGTGGAGCTGGTTCTGTGTGCCGCCGGGCCAGGGCTCGTTGGAGTCGTCCAGCAGGTCCGGATTCCCCGCGACCACGTCATGGACGAGGTAGGAGGTCACGAGGCTGAACGGGGCGGTCTCGGCCGCGCAGCGCGTCCGGTAGGTCCGCTCCAGCAGAACCGTGCCGTCCGGGACGCCGAACGCGTCCGCGAGGTCCTTGGGCGCCTTCGTCTCGCGGTACTTCGCGTCGAACACGAGGTGGTGCGACGGGAGCCCGGTGTCGTGCTCCGTCGCCCCTGTCCGCGCCCGCGTGGCCAGCGGCTGCCGGGCGCGGTCCTTCTCCCACTGGTACCGCCCGTTGTGGCGCACCACGGGCGTCCGCGGACGCCGTACGCAGGTGCCGCGGCCGTGGCGCCCGTCCATCAGCCGGTCGTCCGTGATCAGCTCGTACGCCTTGGGCACTGGTGCTCTCACCGATCCGTCGGGGCCCTCCAGGCCAGCCTAGGACTCCTCAAGAGGTCCTGACGACTCGGGAACGGGCACGGGCCGCGCAGGGCGCAGGGCGCCGGTGCCGGAAGACGAGCGCACGGCAGACTGCCCGGCACCTGGGAGCAGGTGCCGGGTCGTCTGCCGTCGGCGTGTACGCAAGTCGCCTTGGTGGGTCCGTGGGTGTTCGGGTGCCTGAGTGTTCGGGTCCCTGAGTGTTTCTGTCCTGGACGTCGTCCCCGGATCCGTCAGCTGCGCAGCAGCACGGTCGGCTCCTCGAAGGGTCGTGGTGCGTCGTGGGAGCGGACGGCGTGGTGGGTGAGGGGCGTGGTCGCGGCGGTGGCCGTGGACGGGCGGTGGCGGCAGGAGGGGGAGGAGCCGTGGGCCTCGGCCCTGATGCGTTGCTTCATCGTGGGCGGCAGGGACTGGGCAAGGGCCCGGTGTCCGTATGCCGGCCACGGCATCATCACCTGCGGGCCGGAGGTGCCCGCCGACTGCGGCTGTGGTACCGACGCGGCCGCGGCCGTGGTGGCGGTCGTGGTGGCGAATCCGAGCGCGGCGCACAGTGCCAGGAAGGCGGTGACGACGGCGGTCCACAGCTTCATGACCTTGTTCCGGGCCATGACCCCTCACTTTCGGGTTGGGCGATTTGCGTACTTTCCTCATGATGTGTATGAGGGCTGCGAAGTGGTGGACCGACGCCCGTGCCGCGTCGATCTTCGGATGAACACCACCCGGATGGGCGCACGGGGTCGCACAAGGCCGAAAAGGGCCGGAAATCAGTGATGGAGGGCGGTGGACGTCACACACCGTGAGGTCCGCTCACCCGCGGATCGTCAGCGGTGAGGTCCGGTCGTACTGCGCTGTGCCGGGCCGGAGTTGAGCGTCGGCTCAGGTCACCGATCGATATCGATCGGTGTGTATAGTCGGGCGCCAGAGGTCCCCTACGTCAAGGAAAGACGAGGTCGCGCGGTGAAGAAGCTTCTCCTGGTCGTACTGGCCGCCATCGGCGGGCTCCTCGTGTACCGCCAGATCCAGGCGGATCGCGCCGAGCAGGATCTGTGGACGGAGGCGACTGACTCCGTGCCCACGGGTTCGTGAGTTCCGACAGACAGCAGTTCAGAGCAGACCCCGGCCGCCGACGCGGTCGGGGTTTTGTGTTGCTTTCTCCAGGGACTCCCCTATGCGTTCCTGCCCGTCGAGGGATCGATTGCTCCTGCAGGCGCCGTTCCTCGGGGTGAGCATTTCGGCCGCTCCTCGGTGATGGGCTGATGCCGCTGTGGCCGGCGGGGCAGGATGGGCCACGGTCCGGTCCGGGCGGCATACGGCCAGAGGGGGGCGCGGGATGCGGTGGCGCACGGAAGCGCGGCGCGGAGCGCGGTGGCGTGGGCTCACGCAGGCGCACGCGGTGGTGGCCCTGTGCACGACGGCCGCGCTCGGTGTCACCCTGGCGCTTCCCGCGCGAGCCGCCCACGCCGCCCCCGCGGCAGACGGTACGCCCGCTCCGTACGCCTTCGCGCCCGACGCCGGAACGGTCCAGGGCGCCACCGGCACCACGGACGCCGTACGCCTTGATCCCGGACACACGTACCGGAGCACCCTGCCCGCGGCCGGCAAGCTCTACTACCGCCTGGACCTCGACGCCACCACCAACGCCTACGTCTCCGCGACCGCCGTCCCCCGGGCCGGCGCCCAGGTCTCCGCCTCCGACGGCCTGCGGGTCTCCGTCCAGGACGCCGACGGCACCACCTGCTCCTCCGGCACCACACACTTCGGCCCCACCCAGAGCCCGCACCCCGTCGCCGCGTGGGCCGCCCGCGAGACCGGGCCCGGCAGCTACGGGTGCAAGGACGCCGGGGTGTACTACGCGGTCGTCGAACGGCGCGACCCGTCCGGCTCCGCGACCGGCGCCTGGGACCTGGAGTTGGACTACGTCTCCGAACCCTCCCTGCGGCAGCCGGACGCCGCGACCACCACACCGCCCGGCGCCTGGAACTCCGCGACCCCCGACGCCCTGCTGGGCGACCCCGTGCGGCGCGCGGGCGGGGCCGGCTTCGCCACGGCGAGCGCTCTCGGCCAGGGCGTCTGGCTGGACGCGATCCGGCCGGGGCAGACCCTCTTCTACAAGGTGCCCGTCGACTGGGGCCGGCAGCTTTCCGCCACCGCCGAGCTGGGTAGCTCCCCCGGCGGCTCCCCCGGCGACGGCTATGTCGGCACCGCTCTGGCCATGGCGCTGTACAACCCCGTCCGCGGCCACGTCGACGACGCCACCACCGGGTACAGCGGTGTCCAGACCTCGGCGGCCCTCACCCCGCTGCCGCCCGTCGCCTACGCCAACCGCCATGCCGCCGGCGACCGCACCAGCGGAATGCGGTTCGCGGGCTGGTACTACCTTGCCGTGCACCTCGGCGCACCCGTGGCGCAGCGGTTCGGGAACGGCCCGTTCGGACTGACGCTGCGCGTGCGGGTGAGCGGGACGGCGACGTCCCCTCCGGCGTACGCGGGGTGGTCCGCGCCGCGGGATGTGTTCCGGGTGACGGTGGTCGACCGGGAGGAAACCGCGGTCGGGACGCCCGGAGGCGGCGGGGGAGAGGGAACGGCCGCGGCCGGCGGGTACCGGGATTCCCGCACGATGACGGCGGTCGCGGTGGGCGGGATCGGCACCGGGACGGCCCTGGTCCTGGTGCTCGCGGTGTGGACGGCGGCCGCCCGGCGGCGCGCGCGCAGCCGATGGGCCGGGTGACCGCCGCTCAGATTCGCAGCAACGCCCAGAATCCGACCGCGTAGCACAGCAGCGCGAGGAGCAGGACCGGCACGGCGACCTTCGCGGGCGGGCCGGGGCGGCGTCGGGTGGCCGCTCGCCTGCCGTGCCGGGCGACCCGCTGCGGCTGCGTGGGGGCGTGGGAGGACGGGACGGCGTGGGCCTGGAGCGGTTGCTGTACGGCGACCGCCGGGGTTGTCGCGGGCGCCGTGGCGGAGGGCACGCGGGTGGGGTCGTGGTGCGGGGCGTGGGCCGGGGCCACGGCCACCGCGGGCGGTGACGGCGGCCGGGCGGGCGGCCGTGGCACCACGGGGACCGCCTCGCGCGGCAACGGCAGCGGCGGCGGCAGATGGAAACTCCCGGTGTCCGACATGGCGGACGGCCGCGGAGGCGGCGCCGGGTCGGACGTCGGTGTGGAGCTCGCCGGCGGCGTGGGACCCACCGTCGGCGTGGAGTTGGCCGTCGGCGTGGGGCCGGATGTCGGCGTGGAACTGGCCGTCGGCGCTGGGCCGGACGTCCACGTGGTGCCGGACGTCGGCGCCGAGGCGGCCGAAGGTGCAGGACAGGGCGATGGCGTCGGATCCACGGTGGGTCTGGGCGGTACGACGAGGGGAGCGGCCACCGGCCGTACGGCAGGGGAAGGCGGCCCGGGCGTTGCGGTCCCCGAAACCCCGGGCCCGGCACCGGCCGAACCCGCACCGGTCGTCGGGGGCGCCGTGGTCGGCCGCGGCGGTATCGAACCGGTCGCCGGCCACGACGCCGACACCCGGTCCGCCGACACCCGGTCCGCCGACACCCGGTCCGCAGACACCCCGTCCGCAGACACCCCGTCCGCCGGCACCCCACCGGCCGCACCACCCGCCCCCGCGTTCACCGGACCATCGGGCCCGAACCCCGCCGGAAGCGGCCCGAGTTGGTCGAAGATCTCCACCTGCTCCACGTCGGGCCCCGGCTCCGGCAGCAGCTCCACGGCTGCGGCAAGCGCCTTGCGCGCCCCGGTCGCCGTACGGAACCGCGCGGCCGGATCCGGCTGCACCAGGTTCGCGACGACCTCCCACAGCGGCCCGGGCACGCCCTGTGGCGCCCCCGGCGTCCCGTTGGCCGTGAAGTACTCGACCAGTGCCTTGGCGTCGGGCTTGGCACCCTGCAGCAGATACAGGGCGACCAGGCCCACGGCGAACAGGTCGGCCGGGAAGTCCGGCTCCGCGCCAAGCAGTTGCTCAGGCGCGAGATAACCGGGCGTGCCCACCACGTAGTCGGTCTCCGTCAGCCGCGGTTCGCCCAGCCGCATGGCGATGCCGAAGTCCGACAGCCGCAGCCGGGGCCGGGCCGTGCCGGTGGCCTCCAGAAGGATGTTGGCGGGCTTGATGTCCCGGTGCACGACCCCCTCCGCGTGCACGGCCGCGAGCCCGGACAGCAGCTGGTCCAGCAGGGTGCAGACGAACACCGGGGGCAGCGGCCCGTAGTCCGCGACGAGGTGGACCAGCGAGCCACCGGCGACCAGGTCCATGGTGAACAGCACCTTGTCGTCGTCCGCGGCCCAGCTCGCGGGCGCCAGCACATGGGGGTGGTCGATGCGCAGCGCCTGCTCGCGCACGAACCTCAGCAGGGAGTGGGCGTCGCTCTGCTGCAGCACCTTCGCGGCCACATAACGGCGTCGCCGGTGGTCCCAGGCGCGCCACACCGCACCGACTCCCCCGCGCCCGATGGGATCGACCAGTTCGTACCGCCCGGCGAAGACCTCACCCATGGTCGTACGTCGCTCCCCCTTCCGGACGGCGACGAGGACCCCCGCGCACCCCCCGGCGCGAGAGTCCCCGGCGGCAAAGGCGTCGGCTCAGTTCTGGTGGGACTGGTAGTGGGCGACCGCGTCGGAGGTGCGGCCGGCGCCGTACACCCGGAGGAACTCTGCCAGTTCCGGGTGGCTCGGGGCGAGGGCGTCCGCCGCCTCGATGATGTCCCCGGCCGCCGCCACCGAGCGCAGCAGCGACTGGATCTCACGGACCACCCGCTTCACCGTGGGCGCGCCCGAACTCTTCGTCGTCTGCGTGGTGTTGCTCAGCACCGAGCCCCCCTGGGACTTCTTGATCTCCTCCATGCGCTCGGTCGCCTCGGCCGCGCTGGCACTGCCGTCCGACACCTGCGCCGCCAGCTCCTGCAGCAGCTGCACCCGCTGGACCACCGCCGGGTTGCCGATCTTGGCCCGCTGACCGCTCATCAGCTGCGACAGCATCGGGGCGGACAGTCCGAGAATCCCCGCGAGCCGGGCCTGGTTGAGCCCGAGATCCTCGATGAGCCTACGGAAGAGCGCCCCCAACGGCTCTCCGTACCAGTTCCGCTGCAGCTCCCGCGCTCTTGCGGTGGCTTCCTGCTGTGCGGCGTCCATTGCGTCTCCCCATCGCTTCCCCAAAAACCGCGGTTCGCTGTAGCGAACCACGACGAGCATCTTACGGAGAGTGGTTCTCCACGGGGACCCCCCATCTTTTTGTGAGATACCGGCCAGGACCCGGTACGCTGGTCCGCAGCGCCCGGCGGTCCGTGTTCCACCGGCCGGACGTCTCTCCTCGGGGCCTTAGCTCAGTTGGTAGAGCGCTGTCTTTGCATGGCAGATGTCAGGGGTTCGACTCCCCTAGGCTCCACACTCGAAACCGGTCGGGCGCCGCGACGCGGAGCCCGACCGGTTTTTGCGTGCGCCGTGACTCCGGTCACACACGGAATTTGCAGCCGTTGCGATCCATAGCTCGAACAACCGGCGAAGGCCGCGCTCCTCGAGATCTCCCTCCGAGGACCCGGCGGCCACCGGCCCTCCGCCGGGGCGCGCGGGCAGTCCTTGTACCACCTGGTAGGACCCGACGGCGTGACCGTGTGCGTGCTCCGAGTGAGCGAAGTCTCCACGGAACGTGCACACCAGAGGCGTTGCAAACGTCATCACGGAGGGAAGAGGTGAACGCCCGCCCGTTCCACGTGAAACAACAGCGCCGTGGGGCAGGGGGACCCTCAGCTTCCCCTGCCCCACGGCGTGATGGCGGCCCGCAGCCGACCAGGCGGACTCAGCGGCGGTCGTCGCCGTCCGTGGAGTCCTCCTCGGCCTGCTTCGCCTCCACCTCCGGGTCCAGCACGCTGGGACCGCTGCCGTCCACCGACGACAGCCGCTCGCTCTGCGGGACCTCGGTCGCGGCAGGCGGCTCGACCAGCCAGTCGGGGTTCGCCTGCTTGTCCCACCACTTCCAGGCGGCGAAGGCGCCGCCCGCCGCGAGGCCCAGCAGGGCCAGACCCTTCGCCACGCGGCCGGCCCTGGCCCGCCGCCGCTGCCGGCGCACCAGCTTCTCGATCTGCCGCGGCGAGATCTGACCGCGCAGCGCGGCCAGCGCCGCCGCCCCGCGGGCCGCCGCCTCCTCCCGCACCGGACCGGCCGCGGCGACGGCCTGCTCGATCTTCGGACGGGAGTAGTCGGCCGCCTGGCGGGCCGCCTTGCGGGTGCGGGTCGCGGCCTGGTCCACTGCCGGCGGCACATGCGCGCGGGCCTGTTCCAGGCGCGGGGCGAGATGGGCGTCGTACTGGACGCGGGCCTGCTCGGCGGCCTGCGACACCTTGGGCGCGAGACGGACACGCGCCTCATATGCGTAGTGCGCTGCCTTGTCCTTGGCCGTGTCGGCGTAGGGCGCCACCACTTCCGCGGCATGCAGCACGCTGTCCTTCGCCGAACCGGTCGCGGCGCGCACGCTGTCGATGCGGGTCACGGGGTTCCTCCTCCTCGGTGGCGTACGGTAATTCGACTTTCCAGCCTTTTACGGATCATGCCTGTCGAACAGCATCCGGGCATGCGAGGAACGGCATCCGGGTCATGCGGCCCCAAGCGGACGATTGCGGTCCGTGCCCGGGCGGACGACGAGAGACGATCACGCGCATCGGCCGATCACGTGCAAGAGCGGATGAATACGGAGTAACAGGAGCTTGTCCCCGACAATGCCACGGATCGTCCGGCCGCGCCCTCGAGACAGGACGACTCGACCGGTTTTCCACACGCCCGCAGCCGCCACCGGCCGCTCGAACCTCCCTCGGTCCGCACTCCCGCCCCAGCAGCACCACAGGAACCACCGACCGATGTTCCCCCGGGCGTGGTCGCCGGACGACGCGGAGGACGTAGCGTGCGAGGATCGGGGGGTCACAAAGGACAACGGAAGGCAGATCGTGGCTGAGCAGCTCTACGCCACCCTGAAGACCAACCACGGCGACATCCTGGTCCGGCTCTTCCCGGACCACGCCCCCAAGACGGTCAAGAACTTCGTCGAACTCGCCAAGGGCGAGCGTGAGTGGACCCACCCCGCCACCGGTGAGAAGTCCACCCAGAAGCTCTACGACGGCACGGTCTTCCACCGGGTGATCAGCGGCTTCATGATCCAGGGCGGTGACCCGCTGGGCAACGGCACCGGCGGTCCCGGCTACCAGTTCGAGGACGAGTTCCACCCGGACCTGCGTTTCGACAAGCCCTACCTGCTGGCCATGGCCAACGCCGGCCCGGGCACCAACGGCTCGCAGTTCTTCATCACGGTCGCCCCGACGGCCTGGCTGAACCGCAAGCACACGATCTTCGGCGAGGTCACCGACGCGGGCAGCCAGAAGGTCGTGGACTCCATCGCCACCACCCAGACCAACCCGCGCACCGACCGCCCGGTCAACGACGTGGTCATCGAGTCGGTCGTCGTCGAGACCCGCGAGGGCTGACCCCCACAGGGCACCCCGCACGAGGGAACAAAAGCGCCCCGCCCATCCGTAGAAGGAGGGGCGGGGCACCCCGTGGTACGGAGAAGTGAGGGACCTCATGGACCAGGCGCCAGGCAGCCCACAGGGCCCGCAGAACCAGGGGCCGTCCGAGGCCCGGGAGCTGCCGGTCTGCTACCGGCACCCGGACCGCGAGACCGGCATCCGCTGCACCCGCTGCGAGCGCCCCATCTGCCCGGAGTGCATGGTCGACGCCTCGGTGGGCTTCCAGTGCCCCGAGTGCGTCCGCACCGGATCCGGCACGGGCCACGCCCCGGCCGCCTCCCGGCCGCGCACGCTCGCGGGCGGGGCGGTCACCGCCGACCCCCGGCTGCTCACGAAGATCCTCATCGGGATCAACCTGGGCGTCTTCCTGCTCCAGTTGTCGCTCGGCGACACCTTCACCAACCACTTCGAACTCGTCGGACAAGCCCGCTTCTCGATCTCCGGCCCGCTCGAGGGGGTCGCGGAAGGCCAGTGGTACCGGCTGCTGACCGCGATGTTCCTGCACGGCAGCTACATCCACATCCTGTTCAACATGCTCAGCCTGTGGTGGATCGGCGGCCCACTGGAGTCGGCCCTCGGCCGCGCCCGCTACCTCGCGCTCTACTTCGTCTCCGGGCTCGCCGGCAGCGCCCTCACCTATCTGATCGCCGCTCCCACCCAGCCCTCACTCGGTGCCTCCGGCGCGATCTTCGGGCTGTTCGGCGCCACCGCCGTGCTGATGCGCCGGCTCCGCTACGACATGCGGCCCGTCATCGCCCTGCTGGTGATCAATCTGATCTTCACCTTCGGGTGGAGCAACATCGCATGGCAGGCCCACATCGGGGGACTCGTGGGCGGTGTCGTGGTCGGCTACGCCATGGTCCGCGCCCCGCGCGAGCGGCGGGCCCTCGTGCAGTACGGGGTGTGCGCGCTGGTGCTGGCCGCCGCGGTCGTCATGACACTGCTGAGAACAGCCCAGCTCACCTGAGTGGCGGATGTGCACAGGCCGTAGCCCAGGGCTGTACCCAGAGTTGTCCACAGCCCGGCCCGGGATCTTGTGCATGGCGCGGGGAACGCATGTGCCCCCTGTCACCGACCGGAGTTTTCCCAGGTGAGACAGGGGGCGAACACATTTGCGGGGGCCGGTGATTCCGTCATACCGGCGTCAATGCCCGACGGGTTATCCACAGATCGTCGTTCTTTTTCCACTGGCCGCGCGGGTTGTGGACAGAGCTGTGGATAACTCGGTGTGCAGCTATGGGCAGAGCCGGCCGCGGACGGGCGTGAGGCCCCTATTTCCACTGGGTGGAGACGCCGAACCCGGCGGCGATGAACCCGAAGCCCACCACGATGTTCCAGTTGCGCAGGGCGTGGATCGGCAGCGACCCGTCGGTCACGTAGAAGACGACGATCCAGGCCAGCCCGATGAGGAACATGGCCAGCATGACCGGTGCGACCCAGCCGCGGTTCTCCAGCTTGATGGCCTGGGCCTGCTTGGACGGCGGTGGCGTGTAGTCGGCCTTCTTGCGGATACGTGACTTCGGCACGAGGGTTTCTCCTGTCGATGCGCTGCGTCGCCGCGCAGGGAACTGGGGCTGGCTCCGGGGCAGCGTACAAGGGGGCACGAGCGCTCCCCCGGGCGTCCGTTAGCGTAGTGCTTCCGCGGCGCCGAAGGAGATAAGGGTACGTGAGCGATACGGCCGACTCCCCCGGGACGGGTTCCGGTTCCCCGGATGCGGGGACCCCGTTCGTCCGCACGCGCCGATTCCGGCCCGTGCGGGTGCTCACCGTGGGCGTCTTCGCACTCGCCGGTCTTCTGTTCATGACGAGCTTCAACACGGCCAAGGGCACCAACCTCCGCACCGACACCTCGCTGCTGAAGCTGTCCGACCTCATCCACGAGCGCAGCCACAAGAACGCCCGGCTCGACGAGTCCGACGCCGCCCTGCGCTCCGCCGTGGAGGCCCTGGCCAAGCGCACGGGCGGCACCATGAGCAAGGCCGAGCAGGACCGGCTCGCGGCGCTGGAGAAGAACGCCGGCACCCAGAAACTCACCGGCAGGGCCGTCACGGTCACCCTCAACGACGCCCCGCCGAACGCCACCGCCAAGCTCCCCGGATACCCGCAGCCGCAGCCCGACTACCTGGTGATCCACCAGCAGGACCTCCAGGCCGTGGTGAACGCGCTGTGGCAGGGCGGCGCCCAGGGCGTCAAGGTCATGGACCAGCGGCTGATCTCCACCAGCGCGGTGCGCTGCGTCGGCAACACCCTGATCCTCCAGGGCCGCGTCTACTCGCCCCCGTACAAGATCACCGCCGTCGGGAACCCGGACAGGCTGCAGAAGGCGCTCGCGGACTCGCCCGCGATCCAGAACTACATGGTGTACGTCAACGTCTACGGCCTCGGCTGGAAAGTCACCGAGGACGGGACGGTGACTCTTCCCGGCTACTCGGGCACAGTGGACCTGCACTACGCCAAGCCCGTGGAGTAGAGGCCGCTGCCGCTGGGGGGATCCGTGCCGTGCGCGCGATCGTCAGGACCGTCAGCGAACTGTGCGTGACCGTGGGTGCCCTCATCGTGCTGTTCGTGGTCCATGTGGTGTTCTGGACCGGGGTGAAGGCGGACGGCGCGATGAACGACCAGATCGGCCAGTTGCAGAAGCAGTGGGCGAAGGGGACGGTGCGCGCGTCCGCCGCGCCGAAGAGCGCCGCGAGCCCCGGCAGTCCGGGGCCGTATGCCGAGGGCCGGCCGTTCGCCGCCATGTACGTCCCGCGGTTCGGTTTCACGTGGAACAAGCCCGTGCTCGAGGACACCGCCGTGGACACCCTGAAGAAGGGGCTGGGCCACTACAAGGGCGCCGCTCAGCTCGGCCAGGTGGGCGACTTCGCGGTCGCCGGCCACCGGCGTACGTACGGCGATCCCTTCAAGGACTTCCCCGGGCTGCGGCCCGGCGGCGCGGTGGTCCTCACCGACGGCACCACCTGGCTCACGTATCGGATCGACAAAGGCCCTTACAAAACGGTGCCCTCTGACGTTGAAGTGGTCGACCCTGTGCCACGAACGTCCGGGTACACGCGTCCGGGACGCCATCTGACGCTGACCACGTGCGATCCCGAGTGGGGGCACAGTCACCGGCTGATCGTCTGGGCGCACCTGGATTCCACACAGCCTGTGGAGGCAGGGAAACCGGCGGCTCTGCGCCAGTAGTCTGGTGGCGTACGGCGTGAGTCTGGTGCCGTGGTGAGACGGAAGGGACGGCATGTACGGCTGGATCTGGCGGCATCTGCCGGGGAACGCATGGGTGAAGGCACTGATTTCCGTCGTGCTGGCCCTGGTCGCGGTGTACGTCCTGTTCCAGTACGTCTTCCCGTGGGCCGAACCGCTGCTGCCCTTCAACGATGTGACGGTGGACAACCAGTGAGTGCGCGCATTCTCGTCGTCGACAACTACGACAGCTTCGTCTTCAACCTGGTGCAGTACCTGTACCAGCTGGGCGCCGAGTGTGAGGTGCTGCGCAACGACGAGGTGTCGACGGCGCACGCCCAGGACGGCTTCGACGGCGTCCTGCTGTCCCCCGGACCGGGCACCCCCGAGGAGGCGGGCGTCTGCGTCGACATGGTCCGCCACTGCGCCGCGACGGGCGTCCCGGTCTTCGGGGTCTGTCTGGGCATGCAGTCGATGCAGGTGGCGTACGGCGGTGTCGTCGACCGGGCGCCGGAGCTGCTGCACGGCAAGACCTCGCTGGTGGAGCACGAGGGCAAGGGCGTCTTCGCGGGCCTGCCGTCCCCCTTCACGGCGACCCGCTACCACTCCCTGGCCGCCGAACCGGCCACCGTACCGGCCGAGCTGGAGGTCACGGCGCGTACGCACGACGGGATCATCATGGGGCTCAGGCACCGGGAGCTGCGGGTGGAGGGTGTGCAGTTCCACCCCGAGTCGGTGCTGACCGAGCACGGGCACCGCATGCTGGCCAACTGGCTGGTGGAGTGCGGTGACGAGGGGGCCGTGGCGAGGTCGGCGGGGCTCGCCCCGGTGGTGGGCAGGGCCACGGCGTGACCGCGCTGCGCCCCGAGCGCGAGACCGGCGCCACCTACGGGGACGCCGCGGAGCAAGGGGCCTCGTACGGGCAGCAGCCGTACGGGGACTTCGGCGTGTGGCGGGGGCAGGAGCCGGGCCCTCAGTGGCAGGGCGCCGGGGGGTACGGGCAGCAGGCGCCGCAGCAGACGTACGAGCCCCAGCAAGGGTACGACGCGACGGCGGTGCTCCCGTCGTACGAGGAACCACGACCGGCGCCGGCTCCCGCGTACGACGAGCCCCTGCCGGTGGACAACGAGACCGTCGCGCTGCGCGCCTCGGACATCGAGGGGGCGCGGCGGGCGGCGAACCGCGCCGCCGAGGCCGCTCCGGTGCCCGGTGGCCGCGCCGCGCGCCGCAAGGCGGCCCGGAGGCGCGGGCGGCGCGGGAACGGGCCGCAGACGCCTGAGAAGGCCACGGGGACGCCCGCTCAGGCGCCGCGCTCCCGGGTGGAGGCCCGGCGGGCGGCGAGGGCGCAGAAGCCCGGTGCGGCGGTCGTGGCGAGCCGGGTGGTGGGCGAGCTGTTCATCACCACCGGTGTGGTGATGCTGCTGTTCGTGACGTACCAGCTGTGGTGGTCGAACGTGCGGGCGCACCAGGAGGCGGGCAGCGCCGCGCAGCACCTCCAGCAGGACTGGGCGAGCGGCAAGCGGGAGCCGGGGGTGTTCGCGCCGGGGCAGGGCTTCGCCATCCTGCACATCCCGAAGCTGGACGTGGTGGCGCCGATCGCGGAGGGCACCAGCAAGACGAAGGTGCTCGACAAGGGCATGGTCGGGCACTACGGCGAGGGCAGCCTGAAGACGGCGATGCCGAGCGACAAGACGGGCAACTTCGGGCTGGCGGGGCACCGGAACACGCACGGCGAGCCGTTCCGGTACATCAACCGTCTCCAGCCGGGTGACGCGATCGTGGTGGAGACGCAGGACGAGTACTACGTCTACAAGATGACGTCGATGCTGCCGGTGACGTCCCCGGCGAACACCAGTGTCCTGGACCCGATCCCGAGGGGCTCGGGCTTCACCGCACCGGGCCGCTACATCACATTGACCACGTGCACGCCGGAGTTCACCAGCAAGTACCGGCTGATCGTGTGGGGCAAGATGGTCGAGGAACGGCCGCGCAGCAAGGGCAAGCCGGACGCGCTCATTTCGTAGGCGCAGGGCACGTGGACGCACGGGCACGTGGAACAGACAGGGCAGATGCAGTGGGAGTGACCACCGACCAGGACGAGCGGACCGCCGCCTCCCCGTCGGCTCGGCGCCGCGGGCGCGGCCGGATCGCGCTGGCCGTCAGCGTCTTCGGCGAGCTGCTGATCACGGCGGGCCTGGTGCTGGGCCTGTTCGTCGTCTACTCCCTGTGGTGGACGAACGTCATAGCGGACCGCACGGCCGACCATCAGGGCGACGAGGTGCGCGACCATTGGGCGGCCGAGAAGGACAGCGGGCCGGGCGCCCTGGACACGAAGGACGGCATCGGCTTCCTGCACGTGCCGGCGATGAAGAACGGCGAGGTGCTCGTCGAGAAGGGCACGTCGACGAGCGTCCTCAACGACGGCGTGGCCGGCTACTACACGGACCCGGTCAAGGCGACGCTGCCGATGACGGGCAAGACGGGCAACTTCGCGCTGGCCGCGCACCGGGACGGGCACGGGGCGAAGTTCCACAACATCGACAAGCTGAAGAAGGGCGACCCGATCGTCTTCGAGACGAAGGACGACTGGTACGTCTACAAGGTCTTCGCGATCCTCCCCGAGACCTCGAAGTACAACGTGAAGGTGCTCTCGGCGATCCCGAAGGAGGCGGGCGTGAAGAAGCCGGGCCACTACATCACCCTGACGACGTGCACCCCCGTCTACACCTCGGAGTACCGGTACATCGTGTGGGGGGAACTGGTACGGGTCGACAAGGTGGACAGCGAGCGGACGCCGCCGAAGGAACTGGGCTGAGCGACAGAGCTCCTGGGAGGAGCTCTGTCCCCTAACATGGCGGAGGTCCGAAGCCGCAACTAGCTCTTGCGACTTCGGGCCTTTCTTCGCTCCGGCTAGCGCAGGGCCTTGAGCTGCACTCCGGCGGTCCACGCTTCCAGCTCGTGGCGGCCTACGAGGACGATTCCGCTCAGACGGGCGATCGCCTGCGCTTCGTGGGTGAAGTTGCAGGTGGCGACGAAGAGGGCGATGTCCACAGGTTCGACGGTCCGCGCGGCACCGGCGAACTTCTGCATGTCGGCGCTCGACACGTACTGTCGATGGCTGTACCGCTTGCACTGGGCGGCCACCGTGCGCCCATCGGCCGTGCGAGCGGTGACGTCGATGCCTCGGTCGCTCTGGGCTCTCCGTACGACCACCTCTGTACAGCCGTCGCGTCGGAGCAGGTCGGCGACGTGGCGTTCGAACGCCTGCCAGGTCATCTTCCTGATGGACGCGCTGATCCCGTTTCTCGGCTCCTCACCCTCCAGCGTGCTGATCCGGTGGTGATGCCAGCAGAGCCTGCGCTCGACGTTCTCGATGTCCTCGCGGAGGGCGATGAGCTCTTGGCGGTGCTCGCCGGAGCTTTGGATCAGCGCGTTGAACATGGGGACGACGGTCTTGCCGAGGATGGATGCGCTGGTCGATGTGGTCGTCGAGGGACGGTGCGTCTGTGGGAGCCGGCTTTTCCACAGGCTGTGTACGCGCCAGGTAACTCCATGTCGAGGAGGTACCTGCGCACCTGACGTGCGACTTCGCTGTCGCGGAGCAGCATGGCGACGTTGAGGACGGCTCGCCGGGAGTAGATCGTGAGGCTCCGGCGTGCCTGTGGATAACTGCCGAGCGAGAGTGACACGTTGTCACTCTCGAACTTCCGCAGGTCAGCGTCCCGCAGCACAGTCATCCCGTTGACTTCGAGCTCTTCGCGGTGGCGCTTCGCCAGTTGCCTGATCACCTCGACTGTGACCCCGAAGTACGCCGCCACCATCGCCGTGGTCACATGCATCCCGTCCGGTAGCAGCGACAGCGCCTTCACCCTGTCGAGCACGTCCGTGCGTTCCAGCACGCTGCTCCGCAGAGCCTTCGATTCGAGAAACGCTGATTCGTCGATCACGTTCTGTCCTTCCACCACTCGTGTCGTGTTCGCATGGCGGGCAGGGAGCCGATGCCCCACCCCCAACCCGAGCAACGAGCCGGGACATATGAAGATGTGGTCGGACTTCATACAAAGAGCTGGAAATGCAGGCTTGGTTCCATGCGAGAGCCCCGGCACCTGCAGGTGCCGGGGCTCAGCCGTCGGGCGTGGCCGGTGCGGGCCGGTCGGCCTCAGCCGCCGGTCAGTCCGCTGAAGAAGCCGCCGTCATTGCCGCCGCCGTCGTTCCCTCCGGCCGACACCGTGGTCAGGGTGATCGTCTGGCTGTTCGGGTCGGCCTGGGTGTTGGGCTGCGGGTCCTGGTTGGTGACCCGGGCGTTGCCGTCCGTCGGGCCGTTGACCTGAATGCGGGTGAAGCCCTTCTGCTGCAGGGCCTTCACGGCGTCGCTCAGCTTCTGGCCGAAGACGTTCGGGACCTGCGGCTGCTGGTTGGCCGCCTTGCCTATCTGGATCTGGACCGTGGAGCCCTTCTGGACCTGCTGGCCGATCTGGGGCACGGTCTGTATGACCTTGCCGTCCTGGTTCGGGTCGTTGACGGGAACATCGGTGCAGTTGCCCGTCAGACCGCTTTGCTGCATCAGCTGCTTGGCGGCGTCACAGCTCTGGTTGCTCACGTCCGGCACGGTCACCTTCTGCGGGGCCGCGGCCACCGTGAGGGTTATCGTCGAGCCCTTCTCCCGATCCGTGCCGCCCGCCGGGTTCTGGTCGGTGACGACGCCCGGAGTCTGGTCGGACTCCGCCGTCTTCTGCTCGACCACGAAACCCTTGTCCTCGAGCTGGGACTTCGCCTGGGCGAACTGCAGTCCCCTCACATCCGGCACCGCCACCTTGGGCGCCCCTGTGGACACCACCAGATTGACGGTGCTGCCCTTCTTGACCTCGGTGTTCGCCTTCGGGTCCTGGGAGCAGACGTTGCCCTTCTGCTGGTCGTCGCAGGGCTTCTTCGAGATGGAGAGCTTCAGGTCCGAGTTGTCCGCGAGCGTTTGCGCGTCCTTCTGGGACTGGCCGACGAAGTTCGGCGCCGGCACGGTGTCGTTGCCGACCCCGCCGTGGCCGCTGAAGATCCACTTACCGATGAGGATCGCGCCGACCAGCACCAGTACACCCGCGACGACCAGCAGGACCGTCGAGGTGTTCGACTTCTTCTGGCGGCGGCGGTCCGGGCGGTCGTCGTAGCCGTAGCCCCCGTCGTCCGGGTTCATCGGCGGCATCATCGTCGTCGCGCCCGCACCGGCGTCCGCGCGCAGGGCCGTCGTGGGCTGGTCGTCGGGGTAGCCGCCGTAGCCGACCGAGCCCATCGCCGCCGTCGCCGCGACCGGCTGGCCGTCGAGGCACGCCTCGATGTCGGCACGCATCTCGTCGGCGGACTGGTAGCGGTAGTCGGGGTCCTTGACCAGCGCCCTGAGCACGATCGCGTCCATCTCGGGCGTGATCTCGGGGTCGAAGACACTCGGCGGCTGCGGCTCTTCGCGGACGTGCTGGTAGGCCACCGCGACCGGGGAGTCGCCGACGAAGGGCGGGCGGACCGTCAGCAGCTCGTAGAGCAGGCAGCCCGTCGAGTACAGGTCCGAACGCGAGTCGACCTGCTCGCCCTTCGCCTGCTCGGGCGAGAGGTACTGGGCGGTGCCGATGACCGCCGCGGTCTGCGTCATCGTCATGCCGGCGTCGCCCATGGCGCGGGCGATGCCGAAGTCCATCACCTTGACCTGGCCGTTGCGCGTCAGCATGACGTTCGCGGGCTTGATGTCGCGGTGGACGATGCCGTTGCGGTGGGCGTACTCCAGGCCCTGGAGGATGCCGATGGTCATCTCCATGGCGCGCTCCGGCAGCAGCTTGCGGCCGCTGTGAAGAAGCTCACGGAGTGTGGAGCCGTCGACGTACTCCATGACGATGTACGGGATCGAGACCCCGTCGATGTAGTCCTCGCCGGTGTCGTACACCGCGACGATCGCGGGATGGTTCAGCGAGGCGGCCGACTGGGCCTCCCGGCGGAACCGGGCCTGGAAGGAAGGGTCGCGCGCCAGGTCGGCGCGCAGCGTCTTCACCGCCACGGTGCGGCCGAGGCGGGTGTCATGCGCGAGGTAGACCTCGGCCATGCCACCACGGCCGAGCACCTGGCCCAGCTCGTACCGGCCGCCGAGGCGACGCGGCTCTTCCATAGCTTCCTACCAGCCCTCTCCGTCGGTCCCGACCACACCCGCGTGTGGTCCGGCGGTGTGCTGTCCGGGCATACGGTACCCGGCTCGCTGTGTGTGACCTGGCCACATCCGCCACCCGATACAGGACCGGTATCGCAACGTGCACCGATGTGAAGGGGACGTGGCCGGGGTCACTTCTTGCTGTTGATGACCGCCTCCATGACGTTCTTCGCGATGGGGGCGGCGAGGCCGCCACCGGAGATGTCCTCACGGTTGGCCTTGTCGTCCTCGACCACCACGGCCACGGCGACAGGCGAGCTGCCGTCCTTGAGCTTGGCGAACGAGATGAACCAGGCGTACGGCTTCTCGCTGTTGTTCAGGCCGTGCTGGGCGGTACCGGTCTTGCCGCCCACGGTCACGTTCGGGATCTGCGCGTTGGTGCCGGTGCCCTTCTCGACGACGGTCTGCATCATCGACTGCAGGATCTGCGCGTTCTTCTCCGACAGCGGCCGGCTCAGCTCCTGCGGCTGGGTCTGCGTGATCACGTCGAGGCTGGGCGCCTGCAGCTTGTCCACCATGTACGGCTTCATCAGCTTGCCGTCGTTGGCGACCGCGGAGGCGACCATGGCCATCTGCAGCGGCGTCGCGGCGGTCTCGAACTGGCCGATGGAGCTGAGCGCGGTCTGCGGCCGGTCCATCTTCTCGGGGAAGTTGGAGGCGACGGAGCGCACCGGCGTGTACTGCTCGGAGTCGAAGCCGAACTTCTTCGCCTCCTCCAGCATCTTGTCCCGGCCGAGGTCGGCGCCGATCTTGCCGAAGACGGTGTTGCAGGAGTACTGCAGCGCGGTCCGCATGGTCGCGTTCTCGCAGGGGATGTTCCCCTCGTTCTTCAGCGGCTGCCGGGTGTCCGGGAGGGTGTAGGGCAGCGGGGACTTCGTCTGTTCGTCCGCGCTGGTGTACAGCCCGTTCTCCAGCGCCGCCGCCGCGGTGACCACCTTGAAGGTGGAGCCCGGCGGGTAGGTCTCGCGCAGCGCCCGGTTGAGCATCGGGTCGCTCGGGTCGGTCTTCTTCTGCAGCTTCGACCAGGCCTTCGAGTCCGTGGACAGCGAGTTGCCCGCGAACGTCGACGGGTCGTACGACGGGTAGGAGGCCAGCGCCAGGATCGCCCCGGTCTGCGGGTCGAGCGCCACGGCCGCGCCCTTGCCGCCGACCTTCTTCAGTCCGTCGTACGCGGCCTTCTGCGCCGCCGCGTTGAGGGTGGTGACGACATTGCCGCCCTGCTGCTGCTTGCCCGTCAGCATGTTGAGGGTGTTGCGGAAGAACAGCCGGTCGTCGGTGCCGGTGAGGATGCCGTCCTCGATGGACTCCAGTTGCGTGGCGCCGAAGGCCTGGGAGGCGTAGCCGGTGACCGGCGCCCACATCGCGCCGTCCTTGTAGGTGCGCTTGTACTTGAAGTCGTTGAGGCTGTTGGTGGGCGTCTCCTTGGACCCGGTGATCGGGTCGCCGTCGACGATGATGTCGCCGCGCGGCGTGGAGTACCGCGCGATCAGCACACGGCGGTTGTTCGGGTCGGTACGCAGGCTGTCGGCCTGGAGGTACTGGAGCCAGTTGTCACGGACGAGCAGCGCGAGGACGAGGAGCCCGCAGAAGATCGCGATCCGGCGCAGGGGCTTGTTCACGGTCGGACCACCTGGGTCATCTCGGCGTCGGGGTTGGGGGCGGGGGCGGGGGCCGGGCGGCGCGCGGTGTCGCTGATGCGCAGCAGGATGCCGATCAGAGCCCAGTTGGCGATCACGGAGGAACCGCCGTACGCCAGGAAGGGCATCGTCATACCGGTCAGCGGGATCAGGCCCATGACGCCGCCTGCGACCACGAAGACCTGCAGTGCGAACGCGCCGGACAGGCCGACGGCCAGCAGCTTGCCGAACGGGTCGCGGGCGGCGAGGGCGGTGCGGACGCCGCGCTCCACGATCAGGCCGTAGATCAGCAGGAGCGCCATGATGCCGGCCAGGCCCAGCTCCTCGCCGAAGGTGGCGAGGATGAAGTCGGAGTTGGCGGCGAACCGGATCAGGTCGGAGTGGCCCTGGCCGAGGCCGGTGCCGAGGGTGCCGCCGGAGCCGAACGCCCAGAGGGCCTGCTGCAGCTGCTCGGAGTGGCCGCCGACGCCCTGGCGGCTGAGCGTGTACTCCTTCATCGGGTCGAGCCAGGCCTGGACGCGCATCTTCACGTGCGGCTCGATGCTGGCCACGCCGACGGCGCCCGCCGCGGACATCAGCAGACCGAAGACGATCCAGCTGGTCCGCTCGGTGGCGACGTACAGCATGATGACGAACATTCCGAAGAACAGCAGCGACGTACCGAGGTCGGTCTCGAAGACCAGGATGAGGATCGAGATCGCCCAGACGACGAGGATCGGTCCGAGGTCGCGTCCGCGCGGCAGGTACAGGCCCATGAAGCGGCGGCTGGCCAGGGCGAGCGCGTCGCGCTTCACCATCAGGTAGCCGGCGAAGAACACCGCGAGGACGATCTTCGCGAACTCACCGGGCTGGATGGAGAAGCTGCCGACGTGGATCCAGATCTTCGCGCCGTAGATGTTGGCGCCGAGGCCCGGGATGAGCGGCAGGATCAGCAGGACCAGCGCCGCGACCATGGAGATGTAGGTGTAGCGCTGCAGGACCCGGTGGTCCTTGAGGAAGACCAGCACGGCGACGAACAGCGCGATGCCCAGCGCGGTGTACAGCAGCTGCTTCGGCGCCGCGCTGCCCGCCTGGCCGATCGACTGCAGCAGCTTGGACTGGTCGAGCCGCCAGATCACCACCAGACCGAGGCCGTTGAGCAGGGTCGCCAGCGGCAGCAGCAACGGGTCGGCGTACGGGGCGAACTTCCGTACGACGAGATGGCCGACGCCGGCCAGGAGACCGAGGCCGACACCGTAGCTCAGCAGGCCGGGCGGCACCTTGTTGTTGATGGCGAGGCCCACGTTGGCGTAGGCGAACACCGGGATGACGACGGCGAACACCAGCAGCGCCAGCTCGGTGTTGCGGCGGCTCGGTGTGCCGATCGCGCCGATCGTGGACGTGTGGTGCGTCGACGTGTTCGTACTGCTGCTCATGGTGTGACAGGGCCCCTCACGGCTTGCTTACTGCTTACCGCACAGTGAGACGACCTTCTGCTCTTGCTCCGAGAGGCTGGGGCCGGGTGTGGGAGTGGGTGCGGTCTGGTTCTTGGACGCCGACGCCGAGGGGTTCGGAGTCGGTGTGGCCTTGGACGTCGGGGAGTTGCTCGCGGTTCCCGCGGTGCTGCCGGGCTTGGGGGTGTTCTCGGACCCCGCGGTGCGGCGTTCGACGTCCTTCCTGCACGCGGACGCCTGCACGGCCAGCTCGGAGATCTTCGACTGGGCCGCCTGGAGACCGCCCTCGGCGATGGTCGCCTTGACCTGCTTCTGCTGGTAGGGCGGCAGGTACTTGAGTTCGATCTCCGGGTGGTCCTTCTCCACCTTGGACAGCGACACCCAGGCCAGGTCCTGGCTGAGGCCGCGGTACAGCGCGACGTGCTCGCCGTTGGCACCGACGTAGTACTGCGTCTGCGTCCACCGGTAGGCGCCGTAGCAGCCGCCGCCGATGACGGCGAGCGCGAGGGCCGTGTAGAAGGATCTCTTCAGCCACCTGCGGCCCCTCCTCGGCTTGACGAAGTCCTCGTCGGTGTAGTCGCCGAAGCTGCCCGCCGGGATGTACCCGGTGGTGTCGCCGCTGCCGGGAGGCCCGAACTCGCCCCCGCCGCCCTGCCCGGCAGCGTGGCGGCCCAGGCCGGCGGCGCGGCCCGCGGGCGTCTGCATGATGCCGTTGTCGTGCAGGTGGTTCTGGTTCTCGGCGACCGCGCCCACCACGACCGGGGTGTCGGACAGGTGCCCGGCGAGAGTGTCCCCGGTGTCCAGGTCCAGCACGTCGGCCACGATGACCGTGATGTTGTCGGGGCCGCCACCGCGCAGCGCCAGCTCGATCAGCGCCTGCACGGTCTCCTCGGGGCCGTGGTAGCCGGCGAGGGTCTCCTCCAGCGTCTGGTGGGAGACCACCCCCGACAGCCCGTCGGAGCAGATCAGGTACCGGTCGCCGGCGCGCACCTCACGGATGGACAGGTCCGGCTCGACGTGGTCGCCGCTGCCCAGCGCACGCATCAGCAGGGACCGCTGCGGGTGGGTGGTGGCCTCCTCCTCGGTGATGCGGCCCTCGTCGACGAGCCGCTGCACCCAGGTGTGGTCCTGGGTGATCTGTGTGAGGACGCCGTCCCGCAGCAGGTACGCGCGGGAGTCGCCGACGTGGACGAGACCGAGCCGCTGACCGGTCCACAGCAGCGCGGTGAGCGTGGTCCCCATGCCCTCGAGCTGGGGGTCCTCCTCGACCATCGCCCGCAGCTGGTCGTTGGCGCGCTGCACCGCGGTGCCGAGCGAGGTGAGGACGTCGGAGCCGGGGATGTCGTCGTCGAGCGCGACGATGGTGGAGATCACCTCGGACGAGGCGACCTCGCCTGCGGCCTGGCCGCCCATCCCGTCGGCGATCGCGAGCAGGCGCGGACCGGCGTAACCGGAGTCCTCGTTGCCCTCGCGGATCATGCCTTTGTGCGATCCGGCGGCGAAGCGCAGTGACAGACTCATGCGCACCTCGCCCGTCGGCTCCGGGTACATCCGCACGGTGCCCACCCTCCGGTCGGGAGCGCGCCGGGGCCCTGCGTGGGGGTCGCCGCTGCGTGCTCGCTCCGCTCGCTCATTGTCGTACTACTTCCGCAGCTCGATGACGGTCTTGCCGATGCGGATCGGCGCGCCCAGCGGAATCGGTGTGGGGGACGTCAGCCGGGTCCGGTCGAGGTACGTGCCGTTGGTGGACCCGAGGTCCTCGACGATCCACTGGCCGTCGCGGTCGGGGTAGATCCTGGCGTGCCGGCTGGAGGCGTAGTCGTCGTCCAGCACGATGGTGCTGTCATGGGCACGGCCGAGCGTGATGGTCTGGCCCTGCAGCGCGACCGTGGTCCCGGTCAGCGAGCCCTCGGAGACGACCAGCTTGGTGGGGGCGCCGCGGCGCTGCCGGCCGCCGCCCGGCTGCTGGCGCTGCGGCGGGGGCGCCGCCTGGCGGGCGGTCTGCTGCGGCCGCGCGGCCTCGCGACGCGCGCCGCGCTGGGTGACCCGCGTACCGAACAGGTCGCTCCTGATGACCTGCACGGCCACGATCACGAACAGCCACAGTACGGCCAGGAAACCCAGCCGCATGACCGTGAGGGTCAGCTCTGACATTGCCCCCGCTTCACCCTTCGGCTTGCCTATAGATAACGGTGGTGCTGCCCACGACGATCCGCGAGCCGTCGCGGAGCGTAGCGCGGGTGGTGTGCTGCCCGTCCACCACGATGCCGTTGGTGGAGCCGAGATCCTGGATCGTCGAGGGCGTTCCGGTCCGGATCTCACAGTGCCGGCGGGAGACGCCGGGGTCGTCGATCCGCACGTCGGCGTCGGTGCTGCGCCCCAGCACCAGCGTCGGGCGGGAGATCTGATGGCGGGTGCCGTTGATCTCGATCCAGTAGCGGGTGCGCCCGCCGGACGCCGGGGCGGCACCGGGGCGCTGGTCGGCGGGCTGCGGGTAGCCGTATCCGCCGGGGCGCGCGCCCGGCGGCGGCGCGGACGGCATGGGCGGAGCGCCCGCCGGCGGGGCGGCGGGCGGGTAGCCGTAGCCGCCGGGGCGCCCGGAGGCGCCGCCCTGCGCGGGGGCCTGCTGGTTGGTGGAGGAGGCGAGCGTACGGCTGCGCACCCGGTACAGACCGGTGTCGAGGTCGTCGGCCTTCTCCAGATGGACCTTGATGGGGCCCATGAAGGTGTAGCGCTGCTGCTTGGCGTAGTCGCGCACCATGCCGGCGAGCTCGTCGCCGAGCTGGCCGGAGTAGGGGCTGAGGCGCTCGTGGTCCGGCGCGCTCAGCTCCACGATGAAGTCGTTGGGGACGACGGTACGGTCGCGATTCCAGATGGTCGCGTTGTTGTCGCACTCGCGCTGGAGCGCGCCGGCGATCTCCACGGGCTGGACCTCGGACTTGAAGACCTTGGCGAAGGTGCCGTTGACCAGACCTTCGAGACGTTGCTCGAACTTCTTCAGGACTCCCATGGGGCACCTCCTCCGTCGTTGCCGTCCTGTGTACTGCTTACCTGGTACTGCTTACTGATCGTATCCACGCGCCGGAAAATCGGCTGGTTCCCCCCATCGGCCCTGTCGACGGGTGTCGACGCCTCCGGGTTTCCCTCCGGACGGCCCCTTCGAACACCTTCCGGGCGTACTCCTTGACGTACTCCTCGGAGCACTCCGCGGTGGTACTCCCGCCATGGATCGTAGAGGCGGCTGCAGACCAGTGTCCCGCACCCGGCTGTGGACACCGTCCGCCTCCTGGGGAGATGGGCGGTACCGGTACGAGGTTGATACGTGAACAGACACGCCTTGAGACGTTGCGGAGGCGGCGGGGGCTCGGGGCGGGCGTGGTGCCGGGGAGAAGGTGGGGCTGGGCGTGGGTGGTGCCTGCCGGTGTGCCGGAGGTTCGGTGTCTGGATTCGGTGTCTGGTGTTCGGTGTCGGGATCGGATCCGTGGGTGGTGGTCGGTGGGCGCAGGTACGCGGGATGGGCCGGGAGCCGGGGGCTCGGGAATGTCGCTGGTCGGGAGGGGGTTTCCGGGCTGGGGCCGGGCGCCCCAGGGGAAAGGGATGTGAACCCACCCTCCCCAGCGTGCTAATGTTCTGCGTGTCGGAAGGCGTCGGGCCGAAGGTTCGGAGCCGGAGGACACACCCAATGCGCGGGTGGCGGAATAGGCAGACGCGCTGGATTCAGGTTCCAGTGCCCGCAAGGGCGTGGGGGTTCAACTCCCCCCTCGCGCACAGAGAGGTACCGACAAAACGGGTCTCTGCCGGTGACGGAAGTCACGGCAGGGGCCCGTTTCTCGTTGTGTTGACGCTTGTCGGTTGTGAGGCATCGCACAACTTGGTCAAGGCATACGGCGGGGCCCCAGTGCGTGAGCTATCTCACGTGCCGGGACCTGTCTTTGTTGTCCTGGGGCTGCCAGGGCCGGGTCGGTTGGGCTGGACTGTACGACCGGTGCCAGGTGGCCCGTCGGTGTCCGGGTCTTCGGTTCTCGAACTGGGCTGGAAGGCGAGCAGGATCGTCTGAAGCCCGCGACCTGTTCCGACGCGCCCACCCTGTCGTCGACGGCCGCACGGCCCACCTCCACCGCGCAATGAGAAGGCGCACTGGTCAATGGGGACACTTGATGAGCTGCTCGGACCAGATCGTCTTGCCGTTGGCCATGGCGGCAGCCCCAGCGCGCGCCGAGCCGAGCGACGAGGAACAGGCCGCGTCCTCCCTCGTCGGTGGTGTGCGCATGCCGCAGGCGGGGCTGGGTGCTGCTGGAGTCGGTGACCTCGCAGACCAGAACGTCGTGGCGAATCAGGCGCAGCTCCGTCGGCGGACGACCGTGGCGGATGGCGTTGTAACCAGTTCGCTGACGATGAGTTCGGTGGTGAGGACGAGGTCGCCCAGCCCCCATGCGGTGAGTTGGCGGGTTGCCCATTCCCGGGCCTTTGAGACGGCGGCCGGATCACCCGGGATGTGCCAGTGGGCGGTGTCCTCCGCCGGTACGGCGTGGGTGCGGGCCAACAGCAGGGTGGCGCCGTCGCGCCGCGGCTGGTTCCGGAGGTTGGCGAGGAGACCCCGGCCGGTTTCGTGCACAGCGCGATCCGGACGGCAGGACGCGGCGAGGGCGTCCGCCAAGTACCGGAGCCCTTGGCCGATGTCGCGGTCGCTCCGTTCGATCAGGCCGTCGGTGCAGAGCGCGAGGACGCTGCCCGGCTCGAGGTCGATCGTGGTGGTCTCGTACGGCATGCCGCTGAGGGCGAGGGGTGGCCCGCGCCTCCCGTCCACGCTCCCTCCGTACCCGAACTCCTCGTCCAGGACCTCGGGCCCTGCCATGACCGAGAACGCACCCCACCGGTGGCCGCCGCGCCGCCGGATCCTCCGAACCCGGGCTACGCAGTCGGCTCGCGCGACGCCCCGGCCAGGCGGTGGTAGCCGGCCGCGGTCGTCCACGGCCGTGCGGCGTTGACGTTGTGACCGCCCATTCGGGCCGGCGGTCCTTTGCCGCTCGCCCCGCCAGGCCGATCCGGCTCAGCCGATCAGTGCTGGGCGTGCGGGCGGGCGTGGAACAGGGGTCGCCGCTGGGTGGCCGTGCCCTGAGCCAGATGGCCGATCTCGACGCGCGTCCTGATGGCGCGGACCACCTCGGTCAGGCCCAGGACGATGGCCATGACGCCCACGACCAGGGTGAGTGTCCCGATGGAGGCGAACGGCATGATGATCATCACGATGCCGGCCAGGGTGCCGATGATGCCGAAGGCCACGTGCCATTCGCGCGCGGGCATGTCCTGGGCGGAGGCCGCCGCGGCCGTCTCCGTGGTGCCGCGCAGCAGCCAGCTGAAGCCGATCCACAGGGCGAGCGGCAGGATCGACTCCAGCGGGCCCCGGAAGCAGATCAATCCCAGCAGGATGGAGGCCGCACCGGTGATGAAGTGCAGGACGCGAAGATGCCGGGGGACGTGGGCGCCGAAGGCGGCGGCCAGCTCGAAGACACCGGTGACCAGCAGGTAGACGCCGAACAGGATGCCGGCGACCCGCAGTGTCGCGCCCGGCCAGACCAGGGCGATGACGCCCAGGGCGATGGTGGCGAGGCCCATGGTGAGCAGGATCTGCCATCCCATGTTGGCCAGAGCGGCCATGCCTTCCGCCAGAGGTGCTGCTTGTGTCGGCCGTGTCTCTTGTGTGTGCGGCTCGGGGCCGCGCGGGGCAGACAGGCCGCCCTTCGAAACTGCTTGACCGAAGCCAGGGCCACCTGCACGGAAGCGAATGGGTCGCCATCTTTGGACAGGCGACCACCCACGCGTTGCACAGGAAATGATCTTGGTGGGCGGAGGATCGCGTCAGGGGCCTCTCATGTCCGTGGTGCCGGGCCGGACGGGTCCGGCGGGTCCGGCGGGTCCGGCGGGTCGGGCAGGTTGTCCAGGAAGTCGCTGGTGGGCACATGGAACAGCGATCCGGTGACCGGTGTGGAGAAGTCCAGGATCCGGTCGTGGGACGCCGGCGGTGCGCCCCGGAACATGCGCTCCAACATGGTCTCCAGCACCGTCGGGGTGCGGGCGTACCCGATGAAGTAGGTGCCGAACTCGCCCTTGCCGACGGTGCCGAAGGGCATGTTGTCGCGCAGGATCTCGTGCTTCGTACCGTCGCGGTCGACGATCGTGGTGAGGGCGACATGCGAGTCGGCCGGCTTGACCTCGTCATCGAGTTCGACGTCGGACAGCTTCCGACGCCCGATCACCCTCTCCTGGGCCTCCACCGGAAGGGCGTTCCAGGCCCGCAGATCGTGGAAGTACTTCTGCACCATCACATAGCTTCCGCCCGCGAAGCGGGGGTCCTCGTCACCGACCAGCACCGCCTCGTTCGCCGCCGGGCCGACCGGGTTCTCCGTCCCGTCGACGAAGCCGAGCAGGTCCCGCACGTCGAAGTACTTGAACCCATGCACCTCGTCGCACACCGTCACGGCACCGCGGAGACGTTCCATGATTTCGCCCGCCAGCGCGAAGCACAGGTCGAGGCGGGCGGCACGGATATGGAAGAGCAGGTCACCGGGCGTGGACACCGCGCGGTGCACGGGGCCGGCCAGCTCACGGAAGGGATGCAGCTCCGCGGGACGCGGCCCGGAGAACAGACGGTCCCACACGTCGGATCCGATGCCCGTGACACAGCTGAGCTTTCCGCTGGGCGTGGCACGGAAGCCGACGGCCCGCTGCAACCCGTTCAGGTCGGACAGCAACCCGCGGACGACCGGTTCGCGTCCCGGGTCCACGGTCATCACCAGGAAGATCGCGGCGTCCGTCAACGGGGAGAGCACCGACTGGGGAACCGGCTCCGCGGAGGACCGGGTCACGGGCTACCCCCCTTCCCAGGGCACGGGCGGGTTTTCACTCTAGGGCGGCCCCAACGGGTCTGCCACCGCGCAGCGGGCGGATGCCGACGCCGGACGTTTTCCACAGCCGAGCCGTGGAGTTGTCCACAGGCCCTGACGCGACTCGACGACCGACCTGTACGGTCGTCCGCAGTTGATGTTCACACGGCTGCATGGACAGCGGGGGAGGCGATCGGTGTGACCGAGGTCGGGGCTGGGGTGGGGACGGCGAAGCCGCGGCAGGTGGCCCGGATTTCAGCGGTGCGCGGCTTCGCGCGGTGGCCGGACGAGGGCTCACCGAAGGAGGAGGGCAAGGCACTGCGCGCACGGGTGCGGCGCCGGGCCCACGCCGAACTGGTGCTGGACGCCGACCGCCCGGACGCGGTCACCGCCGTCGAGGAGTCCAACCGCGGCCGCCTCCCCGAGCTCACGCCGATACGCGTCGGCAGGATGGCGGCCACACCGTTCGCGTTCCTGCGCGGCTCGGCGGGCCTCATGGCCTACGACCTCGCACGCACCCCGATGACCGGCATCCGCGCCCAGATCTGCGGCGACGCCCACGCGGCCAACTTCGGCCTGTACGGGGACGCCCGCGGCGGCCTGGTCATCGACCTGAACGACTTCGACGAGACGGTGCACGGCCCCTGGGAGTGGGACCTCAAGCGGCTCGCCGCCTCTCTGGTGCTCGCCGGCCGTGAGGCCGGGGCCGACGAGGAGCGGTGCCGTCAGGCGGCGCACGACGCGGTCGGCGCCTACCGGCGCACCATGCGCCTGCTGGCCAGGCTCCCGGTCCTGGACGCCTGGAACGCGATCGCGGACGAGGAGCTCGTCTCCCACACGGACGCCCACGATCTGCTCGGCACGCTGGAACGGGTCTCGGAGAAGGCGCGGGCCAACACGAGCGGGCGGTTCGCGGCGAAGGCGACCGAGCCGGTCGAGGGCGGCGGCCGGCGCTTCGTGGACGCGCCGCCGGTGCTGCGCCGCATACCGGACGCGGAGGCCGAATCGGTCGCGGCGGCGCTGGAGGAGTATCTGACGACGCTGCCCGAGGACCGGCTCCCGCTCCTCGCCCGGTACGCGGTGCACGACGTGGCGTTCCGCGTCGTGGGCACGGGAAGTGTGGGCACCCGCTCCTATGTGGTGCTGCTTCTCGACCACCGGGGCGAACCGCTGATCCTCCAGGTCAAGGAGGCCCGCCCGTCGGCCCTGCTGCCCCCTCTGGCCACGTCCGGGCACCCGGTGCCGCAGGTGGAGCACGAGGGCCGCCGGGTCGTCCAGGGGCAGAAGCGCATGCAGGTGGTCAGCGACATCCTGCTGGGCTGGACGACGGTGGACGGACGCCCCTACCAGGTACGGCAGTTCCGCAACCGCAAGGGCAGCGTCGACCCGGCAGCCCTGGCCGCCGACCAGATAGACGACTACGCCCGCATGACCGGGGCGCTGCTGGCCCGCGCCCACAGCCACAGCGCCGACCCGCGCCTGATCTCGGGCTACTGCGGCAAGAACGAGGAACTGGACGAGGCGACAGCGGCGTTCGCCGTGGCGTACGCGGACCGCACGGAGGCGGATCACACGGAACTGGTGGCGGCGGTGCGGAGTGGGCGGATCGCGGGGGAGATGGGGGTCTGAGGGGTCGGGGGGAGGGGGGAGGGAGGGGAAGCCCCCCAAGGGTGTCGATCTGCCGGGCGTCCCGACCTACCGGACCACGCCAGAGCCCCCGCGACCGTGTCTTACGCTGGTGCGGTGACGACGCCCGATGCCGAGCAGAGCCAGACCGTGTCCGAGGCCGAGGAGCCGGTTGCCGAGGGCACCGGTTCGGGCGGAGCCGAGGGCACCGGTTCGGGCGGGGCCGGGGGTGCCGGGGCGCGGCCCGAGGAGCGGCTGGAGCGGGCCGTGCGGGCCGCCGAGCAGGCGCTGATCGAGTACGAGATCGCCGTGGAGACCTTCCGCGTGGAGGTCGAGAACTTCTCCCGGTTGCACCACCAGAAGCTCGGCCCCATGTACGCGCGCCTGGAGGAGCTGGACGCGGAGATCGCCGAGGTGCTGGCCGCCCGCACCCAGGATCCGGAGGACATACGCCGTGCCCATGAGGCACGTGCCCGGGTCCTGCCGATGCCGGGTGTGGAGGAGCTGTTCCACGGCTGGATGGACTCCGACGGGCTGTTCCCGGAGGCGCAGGCCATGCTGACGGACCAGCCCGTGCGGCCTCCGCAGCGCGTGCGGCCCAGCGAGGAGGCCCGCAAGCTCTACCGCGAGCTGGCACGCAAGGCCCACCCCGACCTCGCCCAGGACGAGGACGAGCGCAAACGGCGGGACGAGTTCATCGCCCGGGTCAACGTCGCCTACGCCCGCGGTGACGAGGCCCTGCTGCGGGAGCTGTCCGAGGAGTGGGCCGCCGGTCCCGTCCCCGAGGAGCGCCGGCCGAGTCACAGCGAGGAGCTCTACGCCCGTCTCGAGTGGCTCTCCCGGCGCAAGGAACTGCTCACGCTGGTGGCCCGGGAGCTGGAGGAGGGTGCGATCGGCTCGATGCTGCGGCTGGCCCCCGACGACCCGGACGGTCTCCTCGAGGAGATCGCGGAGCAGCTGCTGGCCCAGGTCGCTCAGAAGGAGGCCGAGCTGGAGGCGCTGCGCGGCTGAGCCCATCGCGGCGGTCGACGGTGGCGGGCACGTCCGCGTCGGCGTCGGGTAGCGTCGGGGTATGCATTTCGGAGCTGGTGTGCCCACGGTCGAGGTCGCGGACCTCAAGGACGACGACTTCCTGCTGGACGTCCGCGAGGACGACGAGTGGCGGGCGGGTCACGCCGAGGGGGCGCTGCACATCCCCCTCAGCGAGTTCGTCGCACGCTACGGAGAGTTCACCGAGGCGGCGCCGCAGGATGGCCGGGTGCATGTGATCTGCCGTTCCGGGGGCCGTTCGGCTCAGGTGGCGATGTACCTGGTCCAGCAGGGCATCGACGCGGTGAACGTCGACGGCGGCATGCAGGTGTGGGCTGCCGAGGGCCGGCCGGTCGTGGACGCCGAGGGCGAGCCCGGCGTCGTGCTGTAGTCCGGCCCCGGGAGGTCGTGCCGCAGGCCGGCCATGTACCGGTCGGCGGCCTGCATTCAACTCCGCGCTGCCGTAGGTCTGTACGGCGACCGCCGCCGTCGTGTTCTCCAGCAGCGGCACCCGTGCGAGCACCTTGGCCGACTCCCGCAGCACCAGGCAGAGGGCGATCGTGTCGAGACCCGCGCCGCCGTACTCCCCGTCCAGCAGCAGGCTGAGCAGGTCCGCGTCGGCGAGCCGCGCCCACAGCGCCCGGTCGAAGTCGTCGGCGACGGCGCCGGCGGTCAGCGCGGGGCTGGGCACCCCGTCCGGCGCGATCCCGGCGAACACGGCCCTCGCCGCCTCGACTGCCGCCTGCTGCTCCTCGCTGAAGGTGAAGTCCACGGCCTGTCCTCCTGCCGGCCCGCTGATCTGACGGTCCGTCAAGATAGAACAGGTTCTAGAAGAAGGGAACGGTCCGCGGACAGGCCCTCCCTGGGAACGCCTGGTGAGCGGCTCCGCGGGGAACGCTCACCGGTCGAAGTCCAGCTCCACCGTCTCCGTGACCGGATGCGACTGGCACGCCAGCACATATCCGGCCTCCGTCTCCTCCGGCTCGAGCGCGAAGTTGCGGTCCATCCGTACCTCGCCCGAGACCAGGAAGGCCCGGCAGGTCCCGCACACGCCGCCCTTGCAGGCGTAGGGCGCGTCGGGACGGTTGCGCAGCACCGTCTCCAGCAGCGACTCGCCGTCGTGGACCGGCCAGGTTCCGCCGCGTCCGTCGAGTCGCGCGGTCACCCTGCTGTGCGCGGGGGCCGGAGCGGACGGCGTGGTCACGGCTCCGTCGTCCACATGGAAGATCTCTTCGTGGATCCGTGTCCGCGGCACTCCCAGCCCGCGCAGCGCCCGCTCCGCCGACTGCACCAGCCCGAACGGTCCGCAAAGGAACCAACCGGCGACCTGCTCCACCGGCAGCAGTGCCGGCACCAGCCGGGCCAGCCGCTCCCGGTCGAGCCGCCCGGAAGGCAGTCCCGCCTGCTGTTCCTCCCGGGAGAGCACCGTGACCAGCTGGAACCGCTCGGGGTAGCGGTCCTTGAGGTCGGCGACCTCTTCCAGGAACATCGTGGAGGCCGTCGTGCGGTCGCTGCGTATGAGGCAGAACCGCGCGCCGGGTTCCCGCTCCAGGAGTGTCGCCACGATCGACAGCACGGGGGTGATGCCGCTGCCCCCCACCACCGCCGCGTACAGGCCGGGTGCCGGCTCGAGCGTGAACCGTCCCGCCGGTGTCATGACCTCCAGCTCGTCGCCCTCGGCGATCTCCTTGAGCGCGTAGGTCGAGAAGGCTCCGCCCTCGACCAGCCGCACCCCGACCCGCAGCGTGCGCGGGCCCTCTTCGTCCGGTGCCGGAGCGGGGGAGCAGATCGAGTACGTACGCCGTATCTCCCTGTCATCGGCGGTGCGGCGCAGCGCGAGGTGCTGGCCGGGTGTGTGCCGGTACTCCTCACGCAGTGCGGGCGGCACGGCGAAGGTCAGGACCACGGAGTCGTCGGTGAGCCGCTCCACCGAGGCCACCGGGAGCGGGTGGAACCGGGCCATCACAACTCCTTGAAGTGGTCGAACGGCTCACGGCAGACGAGGCAGCGGCGCAGCGCCTTGCACGCGGTGGAGGAGAAACGGCTGAGCAGCTCCGTCTCGGCGGACCCGCAGAACGGGCAGTGCACGGAGGCGTCCGCCTCGGCGGAGTCGGCGACGGTACGGGTGGGGCCCAGCTCCAGGGGCACCGGGCTCGACGTGTGCCGTCCGCGGACGCGAGGGGGCGCTATCCCGAACTCCTTCAGCTTGCGGCGGCCCTCCTCGGAGATGTCGTCCGTCGACCATGCGGGGCTGAGGACCGTGCGTACGACGACCTCCCGTACGCCGTGCTCGCGCAGCACCCGCTCTATGTCCACGGACATCGCTTCGAGCGCGGGGCATCCCGTGTACGTCGGGGTCAGCTCGACCTCCACCGCGTCCGTGCCGCGCACATGGACGGACCGCAGAACGCCCAGCTCCTCCAGGGTGACCACGGGCAGCTCGGGGTCGGGGACGGAGCCGGCGAGCCGGCGCAGTTCCTCTTCGAGGGCCGTGGCGGTCACCATGACGCCCCCGGGTGACTGCGGTGCAGATGCTGCATCTCGGCGAGCATCCGCCCGAACGGTTCGGTGTGCACGCCCTGCCGCCCCGCGCCCGCGGTCCACGCCCCGGTACGCGGCCCCTGAGGGAGTTCGAGGGTGGCCCGGCGCAGGATGTCGCCGATCGAGTCCAGCCAGGCCCGCTCCATGCCGGTCCAGTCGGCGTCCACGCCCTCCACCGGCTGGAACATCTCTCCCGTGTACCGCCACAGCGCCTCGCACGCGCGACGCATCCGCTCATGGCTCATGTCGGTGCCGTCGCCGAGCCGCAGCGTCCACTGCTCGGCGTGGTCCTGGTGGTAGGCGACCTCCTTGACCGCCTTGGCGGCGAGGGCCGCGAACTCGCTGTCCCCGGCGGCGAGTTCGCTGTACAGGAGCTGCTGGTAGGTCGAGAAGTACAGCTGGCGGGCGATGGTGTGCGCGAAGTCGCCGTTCGGCTGCTCCACCAGCTGCAGGTTGCGGAAGGCGCGCTCCTCGCGCAGGTACGCCAGCTCGTCCTCGTCGCCCGCCATGGACAGCAGCACCCGGGCCTGGCCCAGCAGGTCGAGGGCGATGTTGGCGAGGGCGACCTCTTCCTCGAGCACCGGCGCGTGGCCCGCCCACTCCCCCAGGCGGTGCGAGAGCACCAGGGCGTCGTCACCGAGGGCCAGGGCGGCCGCGGTGTGCACGGTGACGGTCACAGGTGCTTCACCCCTTCCGGGATCTCGTAGAACGTCGGGTGCCGGTACGGCTTGTCGGCGGCCGGTTCGAAGAACGGGTCCTTCTCGTCCGGCGAGGACGCGGTGATCGCGGCGGAGGGCACCACCCAGATCGAGACGCCCTCGCCGCGCCGGGTGTACAGGTCGCGCGCGTTGCGCAGGGCCAGCTCGGCGTCCGGAGCGTGCAGGCTGCCGGCGTGGGTGTGGGAGAGGCCGCGGCGTGAGCGCACGAAGACCTCCCACAGGGGCCAGTCGGTGTTCGTCATGCGTGCCGCACTCCCGTTCCGCCGTTGTGCTTCGCCGCGTACGCCGCGGCTGCCTCCCGTACCCAGGCGCCCTCCTCGTGGGCCTGCCTGCGCTGGGTCAGCCGCTGCTCGTTGCAGGGGCCGTTGCCCTTGAGGACCTCCCAGAACTCCGTCCAGTCGATGGGGCCGAAGTCGTGGTGCCCCCGCTCCTCGTTCCACTTCAAGTCCGGGTCGGGGAGGGTCAGGCCCAGGGACTCCGCCTGGGGGACGCAGATGTCCACGAAGCGCTGGCGCAGCTCGTCGTTCGAGTGCCGCTTGATCTTCCACGCCATCGACTGCGCGGAGTGTGCCGACTCGTCGTCGGGCGGGCCGAACATCATCAGGGACGGCCACCACCAGCGGTTCACCGCGTCCTGCGCCATCGCGTGCTGCTCCGGTGTGCCGCGGCTGAGGGTCAGCAGCAGCTCGTAGCCCTGGCGCTGGTGGAAGGACTCCTCCTTGCAGATACGGACCATCGCGCGCGCGTACGGCCCGTAGGAGCAACGGCACAGGGGCACCTGGTTGGTGATCGCCGCGCCGTCCACCAGCCAGCCGATGGCGCCGACGTCGGCCCACGTCAGCGTCGGGTAGTTGAAGATCGACGAATACTTCTGGCGGCCGGTGTGCAGCTTGTCGAGCAGCTCGTCGCGGCTGGTGCCGAGCGTCTCCGCCGCGCCGTACAGATACAGTCCGTGGCCCGCCTCGTCCTGGACCTTGGCCATCAGGATCGCCTTGCGGCGCAGCGAGGGAGCGCGTGTGATCCAGTTGGCCTCCGGCTGCATGCCGATGATCTCGGAGTGCGCGTGCTGGGCGATCTGCCGGACGAGGGTGGCGCGGTAGGCGTCGGGCATCCAGTCGCGGGGCTCGATGCGCTCGTCGGCGGCCACGGCGGCGTCGAACACGGCCTCGTACGCCGTCGCGTCCGCCTCTGTGCCGTCCGCGCGGGCCGTCCGGTGCGCTGCTGCTGTCGCCATGCGGTCCCCCTGACCATTCGCCTTTTCCCGACCGATCGTTCGGTCCGGTCGATTCAATGGTGAGGCGGGGCGCCGTAGGGTGTCAACCGTTGTGGACAACCTGCGGCGACCGTCCGGCCGCTGTGCCGATTGGGCTGTGCGGGGCGGGCGGGGCTGAGTACCGTTCCGGGTGCGCACGCCCGGCGTGCTGCGAACGGGTGAGGCGGGCCGCGCGGCTCGCCGCGTACACGGCAGGTGACGGGCCCGGCCGGCGGACAGCGACGGCATCACGGCAGGAGAGCTCGGGAGACGGGGCGGGATGGACGCGTACGACAAGGGACCGGACGCCCGGCGGCATCGGCCGGGCGACTGTGCCGACCCGGTGTCCGCCCTGCCCGAGGGCGCCATGAGGGATGTCACCGAGGATGTCACCGAGGAGCAGGAGCAACAGAGGGACGCTGGGGGTGCCCCACCCGCCGAACCCGCCGCCTCCCCGGAATCCGCCTCCCCGACCCCCGCGCCCCGCACCGGCATAGCCGCCCTCTCGCTCCGCTACCAGGTCGCCGTCGCGCTGGCGCTCGCGGTCGTCGCGGTCGCCGCGTGTGTGCACCTTTGCATGCTGTTCCTGCACGTCGCGCCCCCGAACACACTCACGAAGAAGCACGGCAAGGCGATCGACGACTGGATCTACCCGGAGTTCGAGCAGAACTGGAAGCTGTTCGCCCCCAACCCGCTGCAGCAGAACATCGACGTCCAGGTCCGCGCCGAGGTACGCACCCGGGACGGCTCGGAGCGCACGACCGGCTGGTACGACCTGTCGGCGCTCGACGGCGACGCCATCCACGGCAATCTGCTGCCGAGCCACACCCAGCAGAACGAACTGCGTCGCGCCTGGGACTTCTACGTCGCCTCGCACGACGGCGAGAACCGCCCGGCGGGCCTGCGCGGCGCCCTGTCCGAGGACTATCTGCGCCGCGTGGTCGTGGTGCGTCTCGACCGGGAGCACGCGGCAGGCCGCGGCGAGACCCTCGAGAGCGTCCAGGTCCGCTCCCGCACCACCAATGTGCCGCCGCCCAAGTGGAGCGACGAACAGGTGTCCAGCACGCCCGTGTACCGCCAGTTGCCCTGGTGGTCGCTTCCGGACGGTGAGCGGACGGGGGCGAGCGCCTGATGAACCGTGTCGCCCTGTCCGTCTCGCGCGGCATCGCACGAGTCGCCGACGCCGCCCTCGGCCCGTACCAGACCGCGGTCGTACGCATCGGCTTCGCGGCCACCTGGCTGCTGTTCCTGCTGCGGGAGTTCCCCCACCGCCAGGAGATGTACGGACCCGACGGCCCGTGGAGCTGGGACCTGGCCCGGCAGCTCATCGCGGACAACCACGCCTTCACGATCCTGATGTGGTCCGGCAGCCAGGTCTGGTTCGAGGCCGTGTACGGCCTCGCCGTGCTGTCGAGCGCCCTTTTCCTCCTGGGATGGCGCACCCGCGCGATGTCCGTGCTGTTCATGGTGGGCGTGTTGTCGCTGCAGAACCGCAGCGTGTTCATGGGCGACGGCGGCGACAACGTCATCCATCTGATGGCGATCTACCTGGTCTTCACGCGCTGCGGGCAGGTGTGGTCGCTGGACGAGCGACGCGAACGGCGCGCCCGTGCCGCACGCGCGCGTGGGGAGCGGCCCCGGCCCGACCGGGCGGGACCCGTGCTGTGGGGCGTGCTCGGCCTCGCGCTGGCCCTGGCGACGGGCGCGGGCCGGCTCGGCGCCGGCTGGCTTGCCGTGTACTGGGGGCTGTGGGCCGTGCAGGGCCTGTGGTGGTACGTCGTCCGGCGCGCCCCTGACGGCGAGCCCCGCATCCTGCTGGACGTCGTCGCCAACCTCGTTCACAACGCCGCCCTGCTCGTGATCATGGCGGAGGCGTGTCTGATCTACTCGACCGCCGGCTGGTACAAGATCCAGGGCTCGAGCTGGCAGGACGGCACCGCCGTCTACTACCCGCTGCACCTGGACTCCTTCTCGCCCTGGCCCGCCCTGTCCGACCTGCTGTCCGCGCAGGGCACGCTGGTGCTGCTGGTGACGTACGGGACGGTCGCCGCGCAGGTCGCGTTCCCGTTCACCCTCTTCAACCGGCGCGTGAAGAACGTCCTGCTGGCGTGCATGATGACCGAGCACGCGGTGATCGCCGTGGTCCTCGGGCTGCCGTTCTTCTCCCTGGCGATGATCGCCGCCGACGCCGTGTTCCTGCCGACGTCCTTCCTGCGCCGGCTGGGCGGCTGGGCGTCGCGCGCGCGTGGGCGCCTGGCCGCGGGCCGTGTCGCCCGGGCGCTGCCTCGCCCGCGACCGCACCGGCCGCCCACTGAGGAGCCGACCGAGCCCGCACAGGCAGGCTCGCCGGCCTGAGCCGGACGTAGGCTGCACAGCATGACCGACCCGTCCCGCGGCGCCACCGACCCGCTGACCACCTGGCGCGGGCTCGTCGCCTCCTGCGTGCTGCTCGACGGTTTCCACGCGCTCAAGCACGCGGTGCGCTTCCACGCGCGGGTGCCGGTCGCCGTCACCACCGACCGGGGTGCGGCACTCGCCCTGGCCGACGAGCTCGCCCCCGACGTACGGGACACACTGGACACGCTGCTGACGGAGGTCCCCGACGCCGCGTACCGGGTCCTCGTACCGCGCCCGCACCCCACCGGGGTCGCGGCCCTCGCCGAGCGCCCCTCGCGCGAGGCCAACCTGGAGACGCTCGGGCGCACGCCCCGCACCGCCCCCGTCGTCGTCCTCGACAACCCCCGCAACCTGGGCAACGCGGGCGCCGTGATCCGGCTCGCGGCCGGCTTCGGCGCGACCGGGGTGGTCACGACCGGCACGCTCGACCCCTGGCACCCCACGGTGGTCCGCGGCGGGGCAGGGCTGCACTTCGCGACCGCCGTGGAGCGGCTGACCGTGGCCGAGCTGCCGCCCGGCCCGGTCTTCGCGCTGGACCCGGAGGGCGACGACATCCGCGGGCTGAAACTCCCCGACGACGCCGTGCTCGCGTTCGGCTCCGAGCGCACCGGCCTCTCCGCCGAGCTGCGCGCCCGCACCGACCACCTGGTGTCCCTGCCGATGCGCCCCCAGGTCTCCAGCTACAACCTCGCGACCAGCGTGGCCATGACGCTCTACCACTGGAGCGCGACCGGGGGCGCATCCGACTGAGCCGGTGCTACGCCTCCCGGCGCACCTCTACCACCCGGAAGCGGTTCGCCACGAACGCCCCGTCGCACAGGGTCGCGTTGGCCGCCGGGTTGCCGCCCGAGCCGTGGAAGTCGGAGAAGGCGGCTGTCTGGTTGACGTACACCCCGCCGGTCAGGTTGAGCGAGAGCTGGGCGGACTCCTCCAGGCAGACCTCCTCGACGGCCTGCTCGACCTCCTCCGAGGTGGTGTACGCACCCACGGTCATCGCGCCCTTGTCCCTGATCGTCCGCCGCAGCAGCTCCACCGCGTCCGTCGCCGAGTCCACCGCAACGGCGAAGGCGACCGGGCCGAAGCACTCGCTCATGTAGGCGGCCTCGGCGTCCGGCTTGGCGCCGTCGAGCTTGATGATGACCGGGGTGCGGACGACGGCCTTCGGGAACTCCGGGTTGGAGATCTCCCGCGAGGCCAGGGCGACCTCGCCGAGCCCGGCCGCCGCTTCCAGGCGGGCCTGGACGTCCGGGTTCACGATCGCGCCGAGCAGCGCGTTCGCCCGCGCGTCGTCACCCAGCAGGCCGTCGACCGCCTTCGCCAGGTCGTCGACCACTTCGTCGTAGGACTTCGGGCCGTCGTCGGTGGTGATGCCGTCCCGGGGGATCAGCAGGTTCTGCGGGGTGGTGCACATCTGGCCGCTGTACAGCGAGAGGGAGAACGCAAGGTTGGACAGCATCCCCTTGTAGTCGTCGGTCGACTCCACGATCACCGAGTTGACGCCGGCCTTCTCCGTGTAGACCTGGGCCTGGCGGGCGTTGGCCTCCAGCCAGTCGCCGAACGCCGTGGAGCCCGTGTAGTCGATGATCCGGATCTCCGGGCGGACGGCCAGTGTCTTGGCGATGCCCTCGCCGATGGGGGTCCCCCCCGCTCGAGCGGAGTCGAGAGCTTGGGGGCGCTCGGCCGCCAGCGCCACGAGGTTCGGGTCGAAGCCGGCCTCGGCGAGCACCTGGCGGGCCACCTGCACCGTGAGCGCGAGCGGCAGCACCGCGCGCGGGTGTGGCTTGACCAGCACCGCGTTGCCGGTGGCGAGGGAGGCGAACAGGCCCGGGTAGCCGTTCCACGTCGGGAAGGTGTTGCAGCCGATGACCAGTGCGATACCGCGCGGCACGGCCTTGAAGGTCTTGGTCAGCGCCAGCGGGTCGCGCTTGCCCTGGGGCTTGGTCCACTCGGCGGTGTCGGGGGTGCGGGCCTGCTCCACGTACGCGTACGCCACCGCCTCCAGGGCGCGGTCCTGTGCGTGCGGGCCGCCTGCCTGGAACGCCATCATGAAGGCCTGGCCGCTGGTGTGCATGACCGCGTGCGCGAACTCGTGCGTCCTGTCGCTGATGCGCTTGAGGATCTCCAGGCACACCATCGCGCGCATCTCCGCGCCCGCGTCGCGCCACGCCTTCTGACCCGCGCGCATGGCGGGCAGCAGTACGTCGATGTCAGCGTGCGGATAGATGATGCCCAGCTCGATGCCGTACGGGGAGACCTCGGCGCCCGTGAAGTCGTCCGTGCCGGGCTGGCCGAGGTCGAGGCGGGAGCCGAGGAGCGCCTCGAAGGCGGCCTTGCCCGCCGCCGCGTCCAGGCTGCCGTTCTCCCCGTAGGCCTTGGGGTGCTCGGGGTGGGGGGACCAGTACGCGCGCGTACGGATCGCTTCCAGCGCCTGGTCGAGGGTGGGCCGGTGCTGGGCGATCAGCTGGTGCGCGGTGAGTTCGGCGGCCATGCGGGACCAACTCCTCGTCTTGAGAGCTCTCCCTTGAGCTCGTGACCTGGGCAGGAACAGCCGGACAGGGTTAGAGTAACCGAACGATCGGTCGGGACAAGAGTGTCCGCCGTATCTGTGGACAAGGGGTCCGCCGCATCCGTGGACAACCCCGTGCGGGAGGATCGCGCACATGACAGCACTCGACCTCAGCAGTCCCGTGGCCGTCGTGGGCACCGGCACCATGGGCCAGGGCATAGCCCAGGTCGCGCTGGTCGCGGGCCACCCGGTGCGGCTGTACGACGCCGTCCCCGGCCGCGCCCGCGAGGCGGCCGCGGCGATCGGCGCGCGCCTCGACCGGCTCGTCGAGAAGGATCGGCTCACCGGCGCCGAGCGCGACGCGGCACGCGCCCGCCTCCTGCCCGCCGGGAGCCTGGCCGAGCTCGCCGACTGCGCGCTCGTGGTGGAGGCGGTCCTGGAAAGCCTCGAGGTGAAACAGCAGCTGTTTCGCGAGCTGGAGGACATCGTCGGCGAGGACTGCCTGCTCGCCACCAACACCTCCTCCCTGTCCGTGACCGCGATCGGCGGTGCCCTGCGGGGCCCGGGCCGCTTCGTCGGGCTGCACTTCTTCAACCCGGCGCCGCTGCTGCCGCTGGTCGAGGTCGTCTCCGGGTTCGCCACCGACGTGACGTCGGCCACGCGCGCGTACGAGACGGCCCGCGCCTGGGGCAAGACCCCCGTCGCCTGCGCCGACACCCCCGGCTTCATCGTCAACCGCATCGCGCGGCCGTTCTACGCCGAGGCGTTCGCGGTGTACGAGGCGCAGGCCGCCGACCCGGCCACCATCGACGCCGTGCTGCGCGAGTCGGGCGGCTTCCGGATGGGTGCCTTCCAGCTGACCGACCTGATCGGGCAGGACGTCAACGAATCCGTCACCCGCTCCGTGTGGGAGTCCTTCTTCCAGGACGTGCGCTTCACGCCCTCGCTCGCGCAGCGGCGGCTGGTCGAGTCGGGCCGGCTCGGCCGCAAGAGCGGACGCGGCTGGTACGACTACGCGGACGGCGCCGAGCGGCCCGAGCCGCACACCGCGGAGAAGGCGCAGGCACCCTCGTACGTGGTCGCCGAGGGCGACCTCGGTCCTGCCTCCGAGGTGCTCGTGCTGATCCGCGAGGCGGGTATCGGGGTCCGTGAGGAGGACGAGGACCACGGCACCCGCCTGGTACTGCCGAGCGGTGGCCAGCTCGTCCTCGCCGACGGGCAGACCTCCGTGGAGTTCCGCGACGTCGTCTACTTCGATCTGGCGCTCGACTACCGCAGGGCGACCCGCATCGCCCTGTCCGCCTCCCAGGACACCTCCGCGCAGACCCTGGCCGAGGCCACCGGGCTCTTCCAGGCGCTCGGCAAGGACGTCAGCGTCATCGGGGACGTGCCCGGCATGATCGTCGCCCGCACGGTGGCCCGCATCATCGACCTCGCGCACGACGCCGTCGCCAAGGGCGTGGCCACCGAGGAGGACATCGACACCGCGATGCGCCTCGGCGTCAACTATCCCCTCGGCCCCTTCGAGTGGAGCCGCAGGCTCGGCCGCGGCTGGGCCTACGACGTCCTTGACGACCTTCACCTGCGCGACCTCTCCGGACGGTACGCCCCGTCCCTCGCGCTCTACCGCCACGCGTACGCCTCCGAGAAGCGGGAGGGCACCTCATGACCACCGCCAAGCGTGACACGTACACCCCGGAGAGCCTGCTCTCCGTCGCGGTGCAGGTCTTCAACGAGCGCGGCTACGACGGCACCTCCATGGAGCACCTGTCCAAGGCGGCGGGCATCTCCAAATCGTCGATCTACCACCACGTCGCCGGCAAGGAGGAGCTGCTGCGCCGCGCCGTCAGCCGCGCCCTGGACGGCCTGTTCGGGATCCTCGACGAGGAGCACGCGCGCGAGGGGCGCCCGGTGGAACGGCTGGAGTACGTCGTCAGGCGCATGGTCGAGGTGCTCACCGCCGAACTGCCGTATGTGACGCTGCTGCTGCGGGTGCGTGGCAACACCGGCACCGAGCGGTGGGCGCTGGAGCGGCGCCGCGAGTTCGACCACCGGGTCGCCGAGCTGCTCAAGGCGGCCGCCGCCGACGGGGACGTGCGCGGCGATGTGGAAGTGCGGCTCGCCACGCGGCTCGTCTTCGGAATGATCAACTCGATCGTCGAGTGGTACCGGCCCGACGGACGCGGCATGGGCGAGCGGGAAGTGGCCGACGCGGTCGTGCAGCTGGTCTTCGGCGGGCTCCGCAAGGCGTCCTGAACGGGTCTTGGTGGCTTGACAGCCGACCTGATCCAAACGAAAGACCCTAGCCCTCCGGCTCCACGTCCTCCTCCTCGAACACCAGCAGCGTGCGCGTGCTGAGCACTTCGGGGATCGCCTGGAGCCGGGTGAGGACCAGCTCGCGCAGCGCCCGGTTGTCCGGCGTGTGCACCAGCAGCAGGACGTCGAAATCGCCGCCCACCAGGGCGATGTGGGCGGCGCCGGGAAGCCTGCGCAGCTGTTCGTGGACGGTGCGCCAGGAGTTCTGGACGATTTTGAGGGTGATGTAGGCCGATGTGCCCTGACCGGCGCGCTCGTGGTTCACGCGGGCCCCGAAGCCGCGGATCACCCCGTCCTCGATGAGCCGGTTGATCCGCGCGTAGGCGTTGGCGCGCGAGACGTGGACGCGCTCGGCGACCGCCCGTATGGAGGCACGGCCGTCCGCCTGGAGCAGTTGCAGGATGTCCCGGTCGATGGCGTCGAGGGGGCGCGGGGACGGCGGAACGGGACTGTGCTCCGCGGGCTCGGCCATTTGTTCAGACGCCATGTACCCCCGCCTCTCTACCATGGACGTAATGCGTCCATCTCAGGGTGTGGAGAACCGTTTGTCCACAGCCTGAAGGGGCCTGTAGCCAAAATGTGCTGTCGACCGAACAATCGGTAGGTGAGGCGCATCACTCCCGTGGCGCGCCTGAAGCCGCTCCCACGAGGAGGTGCCGTCATGACGGTCATGGAGCAGCGGGGTGCCTACCGGCCGACCCCGCCGCCCGCCTGGCAGCCCCGTACCGATCCCGCACCGCTGCTGCCCGACGCGCGGCCGTACCGCGTCCTCGGCACCGAGGCCGCCGCCAAGGCCGACCCGGAGCTGCTGCGCCGGCTGTACGCCGAGCTGGTGCGCGGACGCCGCTACAACGCGCAGGCGACGGCGCTGACCAAGCAGGGCCGCCTGGCCGTCTACCCCTCCAGCACCGGGCAGGAGGCCTGCCAGGTCGCCGCGGCGCTCGTCCTTGAGCAGCACGACTGGCTCTTCCCCAGCTACCGCGACACGCTCGCCGCCGTCGCCCGCGGCGTCGACCCCGTCCAGGCCCTGACCCTGCTGCGCGGCGACTGGCACACCGGCTACGACCCGTACGAGCACCGCGTGGCCCCCCTGTGCACCCCGCTCGCCACCCAGTTGCCGCACGCCGTGGGCCTCGCCCACGCCGCACGCCTGAAGGGCGACGATGTGGTGGCGCTCGCCCTGGTCGGCGACGGCGGCACCAGCGAGGGCGACTTCCACGAGGCCATGAACTTCGCCGCGGTCTGGCGGGCACCGGTCGTCTTCCTCGTCCAGAACAACGGCTTCGCGATCTCCGTGCCGCTCGCCAAACAGACCGCGGCTCCCTCCCTCGCCCACAAGGCCGTCGGCTACGGCATGCCGGGCCGCCTGGTCGACGGCAACGACGCCGCCGCGGTGCACGAGGTGCTCGCCGACGCCGTGGCGCGCGCGCGCGCGGGCGGCGGCCCCACGCTCGTCGAGGCGGTGACGTACCGCCTCGACGCGCACACGAACGCCGACGACGCGACCCGCTACCGCGCCGACGCCGAGGTCGAGGCCTGGCGCGACCACGACCCGATCGTGCTGCTGGAGCAGGAGTTGACGGACCGCGGACTGCTCGACGAGGACGGGATGCGGGCCGCGCGCGAGGACGCCGAGGCCATGGCCGCCGACCTGCGCACGCGCATGAACCAGGACCCGGCGCTCGACCCGAGGGACCTCTTCGCCCACGTGTACGCCGAGCCCACCACCCAACTGAGGGAGCAGGAGGCCCAGTTGCGGGCGGAGCTGGACGCGGAGGCTGCGGGACCGGAAGGAGCCGGGCGATGACGACCGTGGCCCTCAAGCCGGCCACCATGGCCCAGGCCCTGACGCGTGCGCTCCGCGACGCCATGGCAGCCGATGCGTCCGTGCACGTCATGGGTGAGGACGTCGGCACACTCGGCGGTGTCTTCCGCGTCACCGACGGGCTCGCCGAGGAGTTCGGCGACGACCGCTGCACGGACACCCCGCTCGCCGAGGCGGGCATCCTCGGCACGGCCGTCGGCATGGCGATGTACGGCCTCAGGCCGGTCGTCGAGATGCAGTTCGACGCGTTCGCGTACCCCGCGTTCGAGCAACTGGTCAGCCATGTCGCGCGTATGCGCAACCGCACCCGTGGCGCGATGCCGCTGCCGATCACCGTCCGCGTCCCCTACGGGGGAGGCATCGGCGGTGTGGAGCACCACAGCGACTCCTCCGAGGCGTACTACATGGCGACTCCGGGCCTTCACGTCGTCACGCCCGCGACCGTCGCCGACGCCTACGGGCTGCTGCGGGCCGCGATCGCCTCGGACGACCCGGTCGTCTTCCTGGAACCCAAGCGGCTGTACTGGTCCAAGGACACCTGGAACCCCGAGGAGCCCGAGGCTGTCGAGCCGATAGGCCGTGCGGTGGTGCGGCGCCCGGGCCGGAGCGCCACGCTGATCACCTACGGTCCGTCGCTGCCGGTGTGCCTGGAGGCGGCCGAAGCGGCGCGCGCCGAGGGCTGGGACCTAGAAGTCGTGGACCTGCGGTCCCTGGTGCCGTTCGACGACGAGACGGTGACCGCGTCCGTGCGCCGCACGGGCCGGGCCGTGGTGGTGCACGAGTCGAACGGGTTCGGCGGTCCCGGCGGGGAGATCGCCGCGCGCGTGACGGAGCGCTGCTTCCACTATCTGGAGGCGCCGGTGCTGCGAGTGGCCGGGTTCGACATCCCGTATCCGCCGCCGATGCTGGAGCGGCACCACCTGCCGGGCGTCGACCGGATCCTGGACGCCGTGGGGCGCCTGCAGTGGGAGGCGGAGAGGTGATGGCCAAGGTGCTGGAGTTCAGGCTGCCGGACCTCGGGGAGGGACTGACCGAGGCCGAGATCGTCCGCTGGCTGGTGCAGGTCGGGGACGTCGTCGCGGTCGACCAGCCGGTCGTCGAGGTGGAGACTGCCAAGGCGATGGTCGAAGTGCCCTGCCCCTACGGCGGTGTGGTCACGGCCCGCTATGGCGAGGAGGGCGCGGAACTGCCGGTCGGTGCACCGCTGTTGACGGTCGCCGTAGGCGCGCCGGCGGAGCCCGCGGCGGAGTCGTCCGGGAACGTGCTGGTCGGATACGGCACGTCGGCGGCTCCGGTGCGCCGCCGCAGGGTACGGCCACCGCGGCCCGGCGCACGGCCCACGGGCGGCGAACCGTCCGAAGGCCATCGGACGGCCGAGCCCGCCACCGAGCAGCCGGTGTCCGCCACCGAGCCCCCCGGGTCCGCCACCGAGCCCCCCGGGTCCGCCACCGAGCCCCCCGGGTCCGCCTCTCCACTGCACACCCGGCGCCCCACCGTCCCGGAGCGCGCTGACGGCCCCGTCCCGGTCATCTCCCCGCTGGTCCGCAGGCTCGCCCGCCAGAACGGCCTGGACCTGCGGCGGTTGACGGGGTCCGGACCCGACGGGCTGATCCTGCGGGCGGACGTGGAGGGCGCCCTGAGGACCACGGCGGCCCGCGAGGAGGCGCCGAAGGCCACGGTGACCGCTCCGGCACCGAAGACGGCTCTCCTCGAGCGCCCCGAGCCCCGTGCAGGCACCCGTATCCCCCTCAAGGGCGTGCGCGGTGCCGTGGCCGACAAACTCTCCCGGAGCCGGCGTGAGATCCCCGACGCGACCTGCTGGGTGGACGCCGACGCGACCGAGCTGATGCGCGCGCGGGCGGCGATGAACGCGGCCGGCGGCCCGAAGATCTCCCTGCTCGCGCTGCTGGCCCGCATCTGCACCGCCGCGCTCGCCCGGTTCCCGGAACTCAACGCCACCGTCGACACGGAGGCCCGGGAGATCGTCCGGCTCGACCAGGTGCACCTCGGGTTCGCCGCGCAGACCGAGCGGGGGCTCGTCGTCCCCGTCGTACGTGACGCGCACGCACGGGACGCCGAGTCGCTGACCGCGGAGTTCGCGCGGCTCACCGAGGCCGCGCGCGCCGGGACCCTCACCCCCGCGGACCTCACCGGCGGGACGTTCACGCTGAACAACTACGGGGTGTTCGGCGTCGACGGCTCGACTCCGATCATCAACCACCCCGAGGCGGCCATGCTCGGCGTCGGCCGTATCGTCCCCAAGCCCTGGGTGCACGACGGCGAGCTCGCGGTGCGGCAGGTCGTGCAGCTCTCGCTCACCTTCGACCACCGGGTGTGCGACGGCGGCACGGCAGGCGGCTTCCTGCGGTATGTGGCGGACTGCGTGGAACAGCCCGCGGTGCTGCTGCGCACCCTCTGAGCCGACGGCCGGGCCCGGCCGCACGCGCCCGGGCACGGGCCCGGCCGCCCGCCCGGAAACGGGCCGCCCGGCGCCCTGTCAGCGATCCCTCGCGCACGGTCGAGGTCCCCGAGGGTGGCATTGATCCATGCGGCGCCCATACTCGGGGGCATGACCGCGTACCAGCCCCCGGGCGACCCCCGCCGCGACGGCTACGACGCCGTGGTGCTCGCGGGCGGTGCCGCCCGGCGGCTCGGCGGCGCCGACAAGCCCGGTGTGCGCGTCGGCGGACGGGCGCTGCTCGACCGGGTGCTGGCGGCGTGCGCCGACGCGGACACCACCGTGGTCGTCGCCGGTGCCCGGCCCACCGCGCGCCCCGTGGTCTGGGCCCGTGAGGAGCCGCCCGGCGCCGGACCGGTCGCCGCGCTCGAAGCGGGCCTGAAGCGGACCACGGCCGCGGATGCCGTCGTACTCTCCGCCGACCTGCCGTTCCTCACCGAGCGGACGGTACGACGGCTGCTGGACGCCCTCCGTGCGAGCGGCGCCGAAGGGGCGGTGCTGACCGACCCCGAGGGGCGTGACCAGCCCCTCGTCGCCGCCTACCGCACAGCGGCACTGCGCCGCGAGCTGGCACGGCTCACCACCGAGCACGCCGGTCTCACCGGCCTTCCGCTGCGGCGCCTGGTCGTCGGGCTGGACCTCACCCGTATCTCCGACCCCGTCGCGTCCTTCGACTGCGACACCTGGGACGACATCGCCACCGCCCGATCACGCATCAGGGAGCATGGACACGTGTTGGATGAATGGATTTCCGCAGTCAAGGACGAACTGGGCATCGACCTCGACGTCGACACCGGCGTCCTCCTCGACCTGGCCCGAGACGCCGCGCACGGGGTCGCCCGCCCCGCGGCCCCGCTGACGACGTTCCTCGTCGGCTACGCCGCCGCGCAGGCGAAGGGTGGCCCCGAGGCGGTCGCCGAAGCCGCCCGCAAGGCCGCCGCGCTGGCCCTGCGGTGGGCCGACGAGGACGCCGCCGAGGACAGGCCGGGCGCCGGATGACCGGGCGGGGCACCGAGAGACACCTGGACACCGAGGAACGCGACATGGAGGAGGCGCTGGCCGTGGCCAACGAGAGCGGGGAGCCGAGCCGTCCGCAGGCACGCCCCGCCCGTTCACCGCAGGACGAGCACGACCGGGACCTCGAGGAGGCCCTCGCCCTCGTCCGGGATGCGGCCCCGCGCGCCCCCGAGCCCGGGCCGCCCGTTCCCGGGCCCGAGGCGCGTACGCCCGAGCCCGGCCCCCGCGCACCCCGGCACCCCGGCACCCCGGACCGCCCGGCAGACTCCGGCACCTCCGCCCCGCCCCCCTCCAAGCACCGCGCCACATCCTGGCCCGAGGCCCGCGCCGTCGCCGAGCGCGCCGCTCGCTCCGCTCCGCGCCGCCCAGCCCTGGACGTGCCCCTCGACGCGGCACTCGGCCTGGTTCTCGCCGCGCCGCTCACCGCCCTGACCGACCTCCCCTCCTTCGACACCTCCGCCATGGACGGCTGGGCGGTCGCCGGCCCCGGCCCCTGGGACGTGCGGGAGCACGGGGTCCTGGCCGGGCACGCCGAGCCGGCACCCCTCGGCGACGGCGAGGCCGTGCGGATCGCCACGGGCGCCCGCGTCCCGCCGGACACCACCGCCGTCCTGCGCACCGAGCACGGCCGCACCGACGACAAGGGACGGCTGCACAGCACCCGAGAACTCCCGCAGGGTCAGGACATCCGGCCGCGCGGCCAGGAGTGCCACACCGGCGAACACCTGCTCCCCCCGGGCACCCACGTCACCCCGGCCGTCCTCGGACTCGCGGCCGCCGCCGGTTACGACACGCTGCGGGCGCTGCCCCGGCCGCGCGCCGAAGTCCTGGTGCTGGGTGACGAGTTGCTGACCGAGGGCCTGCCCAGGGACGGGCTGATCCGGGACGCGCTCGGGCCGATGCTGCCGCCGTGGCTGCGCGCACTCGGCGCCGATGTGACGGCCGTCCGCAGGCTCGGCGACGACGCCGATGCCCTGTACGACGCCGTGACGTCCTCGGCGGCCGAACTGATCGTCACCACGGGCGGCACCGCCGCGGGCCCCGTCGACCACGTCCACCCCACCCTGCGACGCGTCGGCGCCGAACTCCTCGTCGACGGCGTGCAGGTCCGCCCGGGCCATCCCATGCTCCTCGCGCGGATCCAGGACGGCCGGCACCTCGTCGGTCTGCCCGGAAACCCCCTTGCGGCCGTCTCCGGCCTGCTCACGCTCGCCGAGCCGCTGCTGCGCACCCTCGCCGGCCGCATGGCGCCGGAGCCGTACACGCTGCCCCTGAAGGACTCCGTCCACGGCCACCCGTACGACACCCGGCTCATCCCCGTCGTCGTACGCGCCGACCAGGCGCTACCGCTGCACTACCACGGCCCCGCCATGCTGCGCGGTATCGCCGCCGCGGACGCCCTCGCAGTGGTGCCGCCCGGGGGCGCGGATCCCGGCCAGGAAGTGGAACTGCTCGACCTGCCCTGGGCGTTGGCGGGGTGAGGCCTCGCTGGGTGATCTCGCCTCGGGCTGATCAGGAGCGGGAGTGTTTCACGTGAAACATCCGGGTCGGGATGCCGTCGGGCGCCCGCGCGGGGGGTCGGCGGGGCTCTTCCGTGAGGAGTAGCGTCCCCCTCATGTACGCGATCACGATTCCTGAACCCGGTGGGCCCGAGGCGCTGGTGTGGGCCGAGGTCCCCGATCCTGTACCCGCCGAGGGCGAAGTGCTGGTCGACGTGGTGGCCAGCGCGGTCAACCGTGCCGATCTCCTCCAGCGGCAGGGCTTCTACAACCCGCCGCCGGGGGCGTCCCCGTACCCCGGGCTCGAGTGCTCCGGGCGGATCGCCGCGCTCGGCCCCGGCGTCTCCGGGTGGGCCGTCGGCGACGAGGTGTGCGCACTGCTCGCGGGCGGCGGATACGCCGAGAAGGTGGCCGTGCCGGCCGGTCAGCTGCTGCCCGTGCCCGAGGGGCTCGATCTGCGGAACGCCGCCGCGCTGCCCGAGGTGACCTGCACGGTCTGGTCGAACGTGTTCATGGTCGCCCATCTGCGCCCGGGCGAGGCGCTGCTCGTGCACGGCGGCTCCAGCGGCATCGGCACGATGGCGATCCAGCTGGCCAAGGCGGTGGGCGCGAGGGTCGCGGTCACGGCAGGCACCAAGGGGAAGCTGGACTACTGCGCCGAGCTGGGCGCGGACGTGCTGATCAACTACCGTGAACAGGACTTCGTCGAGGAGATCCGGCAGGCCACAGCGGGGGCGGGTGCCGACGTCATCCTCGACAACATGGGTGCGAAGTACCTGGACCGCAACGTCCAGGCGCTCGCGGTGAACGGGCGTCTCGCGATCATCGGTCTGCAGGGCGGGGTGAAGGGCGAGCTGAACATCAACACGCTGCTGCGGAAGCAGGCGGCGATCACCGCGACCTCTCTGCGGGCGCGGCCGCTCGAGGAGAAGGCGGCGATCGTGGCGGCGGTGCGGGAGCACGTGTGGCCGTTGATCACCTCCGGTGACGTGCGCCCGATCGTCGACCGTGAGGTCCCGATGAGCGAGGCGGCCGAGGCCCACCGGGTGCTCGAGGAGAGCGGGCACATCGGGAAGGTGCTGCTGTTGGCGCCGTAGGCGTGGTCGTCCGGGTGATGGTGGCGCGGTGGGCACCGGTCGTGTGGGGTGGCGGTGGCCTCGGGGGTCATTCACGACGCAGACGCAGGGCGAGGAGGGCGAGCGCCAGGCCGAGGCCTATGAGGACCAGGCCGCTGCCGAGGGGAAGGACCTGGGACACGGGCCGCGAGGCGGAGGTCTCCCGGGCGGAGCCGGCGGCGCCCTGTGAGGGGCTGGGCGAGGCCTCCACGGGGTCGGCCGCGTCCTGGGACGGCTCGATGCCGGTGGTCGCCTCTGCGGTGTCGCGGTCTGCCGGGTCCGGTGTCCGCTCCGGCGGCGACGGCGGGTCCTGGTCCGTGTAGGTCGGCTCGTCGTCCTCGTCCGGAGGTTCCGGATCCGGCCGCCCGGGCCGCACCCTTCCCTCGCCGGCCCAGGTGCCGGCCCGGGAGGAGTCGGGCGAGGGATCGGCGGAGGGCGGATCGTCGACGGGTCGCCCGGGGGCGGGTGACTGCGCGGGGTCCTGGCGCCGGTGGGGGCGGTGGGGCTCATGGCCGCGCGGCTGGTCGTGGTCATGGGACCGGCCGTGGCCCTGGGGCTTCTCGGGTCCGGGCGGGGCTGTCCCGGTGGGCGGGGCGGACGCGGTGGGCGCGGGGGTGGGCCCGCGCGTCGGTATCGCGGATGCCGTGTGCCGGGGAGCGGCAGTGTCGTCGCCCGCCGTCCCGGACGCCGGGGCCTTCGCGGCGGGGGCGTCGGTCGGCCGGTCGGACGTGACGGTGACGGCGGTGGCTGTGCGCCCCGGGGTGCCAGTGTGAGTCGGTGGAGCCGAGAGGGTGTGCGCGGCGGCGGATGCGCGGGGCGGCGGAGCCGAGGTGGTGTCTTCCGTGGCGGATGCGCGGGTCGGCCGAGCCGAGACGGTGTGCGCGGTGTCCGTGAGCGGGGCTATGGATTCGTGGGCCGGATACGCGATTCGGGTGACGTACGTGCCGTGGAAGGGGGCCTTGGCCCCGGCCTGACGCACGGCCCCCGTGGTGTGGGAGGAGGCCCGTATGCCGTACGCGGCCCGTATGCCGTACGCGGGCCGGAGCCCCTCCGTGGGCGCGAGGGCGCAGGCGGATATGCCGTACAGGCCGCAGACGGCCGTGGTGGTGAGCACCGGTGGCAGGACGGCCACGCGGAGCGTGCGGAACCTGGACGGCGGACGAGGCCATGGAGTCACGCGAGTGACCCCCTCCCGTGCTCGGGCGGCAAGATCAACGGCCCCAGCGTCACACGGACCCCGGCGTCCGGCATCTCGGCCGTACGCCGTACGCCGTCCGTCGCCCCCCGCTGCGCCGACGCAAGGCACCGAGGGCGAACTGTCGGTTGTGGGGTGGATCACTCCCCGTACCGGGCACCTGGCTGATGAGGGGTATCGGTGCGAGAGAATGGCGGCATGGAGATGCCGAGGAACGAACGGTCGTCGGAGAACGCCCAGAAGATCTTGGTCGTGGGCCAGGACGGGATGGCTCTCGGCGGCACCGGAGACGAAGACTCCCGCGAGGTCCCGGTGACCGAACAGGTGGAGCAGCCCGCGAAGGTCATGCGCATCGGAAGTATGATCAAGCAGCTGCTGGAGGAGGTGCGCGCCGCTCCTCTGGACGAGGCGAGCCGGCAGCGCCTGAAGGAGATCCACGCCAGCTCGGTGAAGGAGCTGGAGGACGGTCTCGCCCCCGAACTCGTCGAGGAGCTCGAGCGGCTCTCCCTGCCCTTCACGGACGAGGTGATCCCGAGCGACGCGGAACTGCGCATCGCGCAGGCCCAGTTGGTGGGCTGGCTGGAGGGCCTCTTCCACGGGATCCAGACCACTCTGTTCGCCCAGCAGATGGCGGCCCGCGCCCAGCTGGAACAGATGCGCCGTGCCCTCCCCCCGGGCGTGGGCTCCCCGGACGGCGAGGAGGACCGCCGCACCGGTGGCCGGGCGGGCGGCCCGTACCTGTGACGCGGACCGTGCGAGGGGCCCGGCACCGTGAGGGTGGCGGGCCCCTGCCGTCGCATCAGAAGCGGCTCACGCCGGGTTGCCCGTCGACACCGTGAGCTCGATGACGGGCATCTTCTTCGGGTTGGCGTCCGTACCGGCCGTCGGGGACTGGCTCATGACCGTGTCCTGGCCGTAGGTGTTCTCGTCCTCGTGCGTGATCGTGTACTTCCAGCCCGCTGCCTGGAAGCACGCCTCGACCGACGTGAGGTTCTTGAAGGAGAAGTCGGGCACCCGGATCTTCTTCGGGTCGACGTACGACGTCTCCGGCTCCGTGCACTCCGTCGTCTCGATCGTCTTCGTCGTGTCCGGGCCCCTGTGGCCCGCGGCCACGGTCGGGGGCGTGCTCGCACTGCCGTCGCCCCGGTTGGCCTCGTCCCCGCTGCTGCCGTTGTTGTGCAGCAACAGTGAGGTCAGCAGGCCGACTATCACGAATAGGGCGACCACGACCGAGCCGATGACCAAGGCCTGGTTGCCCTTCTGACCGCCCGTGGCGGGCGTCTGAGGGGTGAGGTGGTACGGCGGCGGGGTCGTCGCGGACTGCTGCGGCGCGTACCCGGCGTTCTGCGGGGGCGTCTGGTAGCCGCCCTGCTGCGGGTAGCCGTAGGTGGGCGACGGGACCGGGCCGCCGTACGGGCCGGGCTGGTACGGCGTCTGCACGGGCCCCACGGGGGCCGCCGCCGACTGGCCGACCGGCGGGAAGACCGCGGAGCCGACACCGGCGCCGCTCGGGGTCTGCGCGCCTGGCACGATCCTCGGCGCGGCGGCCGTGAGAGACGCGGCCACCCTCAGGCATTCGTCCCGCATCGCCTCGGCGTTCGGGAAGCGTTCGTTCGGGTTCTTCTTCAGCGCGCGGGCGACCAGTGCGTCCACCGCGGGCGGCAGCGAACGGTTGATCGAGGACGGAGCCACCGGCTCCTCCTGCACATGCGCGTATGCGATCGCGAGCGGTGAATCCGCCTCGAACGGCAGCCGCCCGGTGACCAGCTGGAACAGCATGATCCCGACCGAGTACAGGTCGGACCGCGCGTCCACGGCCCGGCCGAGGGCCTGCTCCGGCGACAGGTACTGCGGGGTGCCGACCACCATGCCCGTCTGGGTCATCGAGGTGACGCCGGACTGCATGGCACGGGCGATGCCGAAGTCCATGACCTTGACGACGTTGCGCTTCGTCATCATCACGTTGCCCGGCTTGATGTCCCGGTGGACCAGCCCCATCTCGTGGCTGATCTCCAGGGCCGCCAGCACATCAGCGGTGATCTTCAGCGCCTTCTCGGCCGGCATCGCGCCGTACTGCCGGATGTCCGCGTCGAGGACCGAGCCGAGCGGCTTGCCCTCGATGTACTCCATGACGATGTACGGGGTCGTCGTCCCCGCCAGATCGTCCTCGCCGGTGTCGAAGACCGAGACGATGTTCGTGTGCGTGAGTTTCGCCACGGCCTGCGCCTCGCGGCGGAAACGCTCCCGGAAGGCCTGCTCGCGTCCCAGTTCGGTGTGGAGTGTCTTGATCGCGACCTGGCGGTCGAGGACCGAGTCGTACGCCAGGTGCACCGAGGCCATGCCGCCCTCGCCGAGCAAGTCGCGCAGCTGGTAGCGGCCGGCGGCGAGCGCGCGCCCCGCGTACCGGCCGTGTGCGCCGTCCTGGCTCATGTTCTGCGTCCCCCATCGGCGCGGCGGCAGCGGCTGCTGGTGCTCCCGCGGTCCGTCATCGATATCCGTGTTGTCGACGATCGACAGCTACTGCTCCGTGATCGACTGGTCCATTCCCGGCCAAGTGTGCCCCAGGGCAAGGACACGTCAAGCTCGGTGCCCGTTCCGTGACCGTACGCGAAAGAAGCGTCGCGGAAGCGTTACAGGGGCCCTATGGCCGGCCACACGGAATTTGCACGTGGGACAGGGTTCAGGGTTGGATGGCCGGTCCATCTCGAATCCATCTCGGACCGGCGCCTTACGCGGAGCCTGTAGCGTGGCCCGTCGGAGACCGTGACAACCACCGCGCAGACCGCGGGCAGAAACGACGGCGAGGACCGATGGCACAGACGCAGCGCGCCCAGGGCCCGTCCGACCCCGAGGCGACTGGCGGCGGGATGTCGGACGCGCCGGAGACCTGGGGCAACGGCGGACTTGTCGGGGACGGCCGGTACCGGCTGACCCGCAGGCTCGGCCGGGGCGGCATGGCCGAGGTGTTCGCGGCCGAGGACGTGCGCCTGGGCCGGACGGTCGCGGTCAAGCTGCTCCGGTCCGACCTCGCCGAGGACCCCGTCTCCAAGGCGCGTTTCACCCGCGAGGCCCAGTCGGTGGCCGGGCTCAACCACCACGCGATCGTCGCCGTGTACGACTCCGGCGAGGACGTCGTGGGCGGCCAGTCGGTGCCGTACATCGTGATGGAGCTGGTCGAGGGGCGTACGATCCGCGACCTGCTGCTCAACGCCGAGGCGCCCGGCCCCGAGCAGGCCCTGATCATCGTCTCGGGCGTCCTGGAGGCGCTCGCCTACTCGCACCAGCACGGCATCGTGCACCGCGACATCAAGCCGGCCAACGTCATCATCACCAACAACGGCGCCGTGAAGGTGATGGACTTCGGCATCGCGCGCGCCCTGCACGGGGCGTCCACGACGATGACGCAGACCGGCATGGTGATGGGCACCCCGCAGTACCTGTCCCCGGAGCAGGCGCTCGGCAAGGCCGTGGACCACCGATCCGACCTGTACGCGACGGGCTGCCTGCTGTACGAACTGCTGGCCCTGCGGCCCCCCTTCGTGGGCGAGACGCCGCTGTCCGTGGTCTACCAGCATGTGCAGGACATCCCGGTGCCGCCGTCCCAGATCTCCGAGGGGGCCTCGCCGCCGGAGCTGGACGGGCTCGTGATGCGCTCCCTCGCCAAGGAGCCGGACGACCGGTTCCAGACCGCCGAGGAGATGCGCGGGCTGGTCCAGTACGCGCTGCAGATGCTCTACGACCAGGGCGGCCACACCGGCACCTGGAACACCGGCCCGGTGGGCATGCACGACGGGCGGCACACCCCGGCCGCGGGCCTCGCCGGCACGGCGGTGCTGCCGCATCCGGGCGAGTCGGGCACCGCGCAGATCCCGCAGTCGATCCTGCCCACGGGATACGGCTCCGGGGACGAGGGCGGTTTCGAGGGACACGGCAACAAGGGCAGCGGGCGCGGCAAGCTGTGGGTCCTCGCGGTGCTCGCGATCATCGCGATCGCGGCGGGCGTCGCGCTGGCCCTGCAGAACAAGGGGGACGGCGGCGGGACCGGACCGACGACGTCGCCGACCGTCACGACGTCGCACGAGGAGAAGCGGTCCAGCCAGACGCCGACGGACGGGGAGACCGCCACCACTCCGGGCGACAACTCGGACACGAGCGGCGACTCGAACTGGACGCCCTCGTACCGGCCGTCGCAGAGCTACAGCCAACAGCCGTCGGCCGAGCCCTCGACGACGCCGCCGCAGACGAGCGAGCAGCCGACCGAGTCGGCACCTTCGCAGGAGCAGCCGTCCGCCACGCCCACGGACGGCGGGGGCGGCGGCTCCACCCCTCCGGCCGGCTCGTCGAACGGGGGCGGCGACAGCTCGGGCGGGACCCAGGGGCCCTGACGCCCCGCGGTGAAGCGTCCTCCACGCGCGCGTGGCCCGGAGACGGGCTCCACGCGCGCGTGGCCTTTCTCGGCCGTGTCCAGGTCGTGCCCCCACGCGTGTACCAGGTGCGTGCCCCCGGTCGTGTCCCCCTGGGTCGAGCTCATGGTGCGGACCCGCGTACGACACCCGTGTCACTCCAGATGACGTCTTCCCGTGCTCCGGGCGGGCGGGATAACGTGCCGTTGTTCCGGCCCCCTGCAAGGCTGTGACCAGCACCTGTTCCCGACTGACTCGATTTACTTGGATTTCCAAGCAAAATCCCAGGTCAGGAGGGGTTTCACAGAAATGTGGCTTGCTGGGTAACGTGCCCCTTGCAGGGTGCTCGCCGGGGCACCTTCCACGTCTGTTCGGACGAGCCGCACCCACCCCGTGCGTCCGTGCGCTGCAGGCGGAGCCGCTCCCACCGGCCCGAACGGGCCGAGGGGAACCCAGGCACCCGGCGAACCCGGGGGCCGGACCGACGGAGGAGCACACGTGACCGTGGAGAGCACTGCCGCGCGCAAGCCGCGACGCAGCGCCGGAAGCAAGGCCGGCACCACCGGCACCAAGCGCACCACCAGCAACACGCCCAAGAAGGGCAGCGACCCCGACCTCGTCCAGTTGCTGACGCCCGAGGGCGCGCGGGTCGCGAACCCCGAGTACGACCGGTACGTCGAGGACATCACGCCGCAGCAGCTGCGCGGGCTGTACCGGGACATGGTGCTGACCCGCCGCTTCGACGCCGAGGCCACCTCCCTGCAGCGCCAGGGCGAGCTGGGACTGTGGGCCTCGCTGCTAGGCCAGGAGGCCGCCCAGATCGGCTCCGGCCGGGCCCTGCGCGACGACGACTACGTCTTCCCGACCTACCGCGAGCACGGCGTCGCCTGGTGCCGCGGCGTGGACCCGACCAACCTGCTCGGCATGTTCCGCGGTGTGAACAACGGCGGCTGGGACCCGAACAGCAACAACTTCCACCTCTACACGATCGTCATCGGCTCGCAGACGCTGCACGCCACCGGCTACGCCATGGGCGTCGCCAAGGACGGCGCCGACTCGGCCGTGATCGCGTACTTCGGTGACGGTGCCTCCAGCCAGGGCGACGTGGCGGAGTCGTTCACGTTCGCGGCGGTCTACAACGCCCCGGTGGTGTTCTTCTGCCAGAACAACCAGTGGGCGATCTCCGAGCCCACCGAGAAGCAGACCCGGGTGCCGCTGTACCAGCGTGCGCAGGGTTTCGGCTTCCCCGGGGTGCGTGTCGACGGCAACGACGTGCTGGCCTGCCTCGCGGTGACCAAGTCTGCGCTGGAGCGGGCGCGCAACGGCGAGGGCCCGACCCTGGTGGAGGCGTTCACCTACCGGATGGGCGCCCACACCACCTCCGACGACCCGACCCGCTACCGCCTCGACGACGAGCGGGCCGCCTGGGAGGCGAAGGACCCGATCGCCCGCCTGCGCGCCTACCTCGAGGCCTCGAACCACGCGGACGAGGGATTCTTCGCGGAACTCGAGGCGGAGAGCGAGGCGTTGGGCAGGCGGGTGCGTGAAGCGGTCCGTGCCATGCCGGACCCGGACCACTTCGCCATCTTCGAGCACGCGTACGCGGACGGGCATGCGCTCGTCGACGAGGAGCGGGCCCAGTTCGCCGCCTACCAGGCGTCGTTCGCGGACGTAGAAGGGGGACGGTGACATGGCCGAGAAGATGGCGATCGCCAAGGCGATCAACGAGTCGCTGCGCAAGGCCCTGGAGTCGGACCCCAAGGTCCTGGTGATGGGCGAGGACGTCGGCAAGCTCGGCGGTGTCTTCCGGGTGACGGACGGCCTGCAGAAGGACTTCGGCGAGGAGCGGGTGATCGACACCCCGCTCGCGGAGTCGGGCATCGTCGGCACGGCGATCGGTCTGGCGCTGCGCGGGTACCGGCCGGTGGTGGAGATCCAGTTCGACGGGTTCGTCTTCCCGGCCTACGACCAGATCGTCACCCAGTTGGCGAAGATGCACGCCCGCTCGCTGGGCAAGGTCAAGCTCCCGGTCGTCATCCGCATCCCCTACGGCGGCGGCATCGGGGCGGTGGAGCACCACAGCGAGTCCCCGGAGGCGCTGTTCGCGCACGTGGCGGGCCTGAAGATCGTCTCCCCGTCCAGCGCCTCGGACGCGTACTGGATGATGCAGCAGGCGATCCAGAGCGACGACCCGGTGATCTTCTTCGAGCCGAAGCGGCGCTACTGGGACAAGTCCGAGGTCAACACCGAGGCGATTCCGGGCCCGCTGCACAAGGCACGCGTGGTGCGTGAGGGCACGGACCTGACCCTGGCCGCGTACGGCCCGATGGTGAAGGTGTGCCAGGAGGCCGCCGCGGCCGCGCAGGAGGAGGGCAGGTCGCTGGAGGTGCTGGACCTGCGGTCGGTGTCCCCGCTCGACTTCGACTCCGTCCAGGCGTCGGTGGAGAAGACCCGCCGTCTGGTGGTGGTGCACGAGGCGCCGGTGTTCTTCGGTTCGGGCGCGGAGATCGCCGCTCGCATCACGGAGCGGTGCTTCTACCACCTGGAGGCGCCCGTGCTGCGGGTCGGCGGCTACCACGCGCCGTATCCGCCTGCGCGCCTGGAGGAGGAGTACCTGCCGGGCCTGGACCGGGTGCTGGACGCCGTCGACCGCGCCCTGGCGTACTGAGGAGAGGGTCGTGACGACGATGACTGACGCGTCCGTGCGCGAGTTCAAGATGCCCGACGTGGGCGAGGGGCTCACCGAGGCCGAGATCCTCAAATGGTACGTCCAGCCGGGTGACACGGTCACCGACGGGCAGGTCGTGTGCGAGGTGGAGACGGCGAAGGCGGCCGTGGAGCTGCCGATCCCGTACGACGGGGTGGTCCGCGCGCTGCACTTCCCCGAGGGCACCACCGTGGACGTCGGCACCCCGATCATCGCGGTGGACGTGACGGGCGGCGCTCCGGCCGAGGAGGCGCAGGCGCCCGTCGAGAAGGCGGCGGAGGAGAAGTCCCCGGCGAAGGAGACCCAGCAGGAGGGCCGCAAGCCGGTCCTCGTCGGGTACGGCGTCGCCGAGTCCTCCACCCGGCGCCGCCCCCGCAAGGCGCCCGCGGCGGCGGCCGAGGAGACCCTCTCCGTGTTCCAGGGCGACCTGAACGGGCACGGCGAGCAGGCCCGTCCGCTGGCGAAGCCGCCGGTGCGCAAGCTGGCGAAGGACCTGGGCGTCGACCTGGCGACGGTACGGCCGTCGGGCCCGGACGGGATCATCACGCGCGAGGACGTGCAGGCGGCGGTGGCCTCCGCACCGGCCCCCGAGGCCCCCGCGGTCCCGGTGGCGCCCGCTGCCGTCGAGGCGCCGGCGCCGGTGGTGACGTACGACAGCGGGCGGGAGACCCGTATCCCGGTCAAGGGCGTCCGCAAGGCCACCGCGCAGGCGATGGTCGGCTCGGCGTTCACCGCGCCGCACGTCACGGAGTTCGTGACCGTCGACGTCACCCGCACGATGAAGCTGGTCGAGGAGCTCAAGCAGGACAAGGACTTCGAGGGTCTGCGTGTCAATCCCTTGCTGCTGATCGCCAAGGCCCTGCTGGTCGCGATCAAGCGGAACCCGGACATCAACGCGTCCTGGGACGAGGCCAACCAGGAGATCGTGCGCAAGCACTACGTGAACCTGGGCATCGCCGCGGCCACCCCGCGCGGTCTGATCGTGCCGAACATCAAGGACGCGCACGACAAGACCCTCCCCCAACTGGCCGAGGCCCTGGGTGAGCTGGTGGCCACGGCTCGGGAGGGCAGGACGAGTCCCGCGGCGATGCAGGGCGGCACGGTCACGATCACGAACGTGGGCGTCTTCGGCGTCGACACCGGCACGCCGATCCTCAACCCGGGCGAGTCCGCGATCCTCGCGGTGGGCGCGATCAAGCTCCAGCCGTGGGTCCACAAGGGCAAGGTCAAGCCCCGCCAGGTCACCACCCTGGCCCTGAGCTTCGACCACCGCCTGGTCGACGGCGAACTGGGCTCGAAGGTCCTCGCGGACGTCGCCGCGATCCTGGAACAGCCGAAGCGGCTGATCACCTGGGCCTAGCGCGGGACGACCCACCTACGGCGAAGGGGCCTGCTGCTGACCGACAGCGGCAGGCCCCCTGGTGTGTGCGGGTGTCAGCCGAGCCTGGCGAAGCCGTAGTTCAGCAGCTTCGTGGCGTCGGTGGCGCGCTGGTTGATCGACGACGAGGCGAGGACCGTGCCGATGACCGTCTTGCCGTTGCGGGTGGCGGCGAAGACGAGGCAGTACTTGGCCTCGGGGCCGGAGCCGGTCTTCACGCCGATCGCGCCGCTGTAGCTGCTGAGCAGCGAGTTGGTGTTGGTCCACGGCGCCATGGTGCGGATGGTGCCGGACTTGGTGACGGTCTTCGCCGTGTACGACTTGGTCTTCACGACCGTGCGGAACGTGGAGCTCTTCATCGCGCTGCTGGCGATTTTCGTCAGATCGCGCGGCGTCGAGTAGTTGCTGCCGTTGCCGATGCCGTCGAACGAGTCGAAGTGCGTGTTCTTCAGGCCGAGGCTCGTGGCGGCGCTGTTCATCTTGCCGATGAACGACTTCACGCGCGCCGCACGCGTCGTGCCGGAACCGAACTTGTCGGCGAGCGCGTAGGCCGCGTCACAGCCGGAGGGGAGCATCAGCCCGTACAGCAGCTGACGGACGGTGACCGTGTCGCCGACGATCAGGTGCGCCTGGGAGGCGTTGTTGGCGACCACGTAGTCGCTGTACGCCTTCTGGATCGTCACCTTGGCGTCGAGGTTGAGGTTCGGCTGCGCGAGCACCACCTTCGCGGTCATGATCTTGGTCGTGGAGCCAGTGGAACGCCTGGTGTCCGCGGCCTTCGTGTACAGGGTCGCGCCGTTCGCATCGTTCATCGCGTAGCCGCCCGCGGCCACGATCGAGGGCGTGGTGACGGCCTGAGCGGGCGCCGCGGTGAGGGCTCCGGTGGTGAGCACGGCTCCGGTGGTGACCACTGCCGCGACTGCCCTGCGAACTCGCGTGCCCTTAATGCCGGTAATCAAAGTTGAACGCTCCGATTGCGTCTCTGATGCCTCTGAATGCATCCAAATGCCCCTGGAGTGCGGCCAGATGACGAGGCCGCCTTCTCGTGAGACTCGTAGGTGGCACAAAAGGATGTGCGGTTGCCCGGGTGAAATCCGAGACTTCTGTGCCGGGTCCACATGGTGGACGCTCATCGGCATGCGTACGTGTTGTATCTATGATGTGCTCATGCCTGCAGCGTCGTCCATCGCCCGCGCCCCCGAGAAGATGCCCCTCAAACAACCCCCCGCCGCCGACCGCGTCTACACGCACGTCAAACAGGGTGTTCTGGAGCGCCGTTACCAGGGCGGGACGCTGCTGACCGAAGGCGAGCTGGCCGAGGAGGTCGGCGTCTCGCGGACGCCGGTGCGCGAGGCTCTGCTGCGGCTGGAGGTCGAAGGGCTGATCAAGCTCTACCCGAAGAAGGGCGCTCTCGTCCTCGCCGTCTCGGCCCAGGAGATCGCGGACGTGATCGAGACGCGCCAGCTCGTCGAGGAGCACGCGGCCCGCAAGGCCGTCCCCGCCCCGCCGGGGCTGATCGAGCGGCTCGAGGAACTGCTCGCCCGCCAGAAGGAGCAGGCCGCCGCCGGTGACCTGGCCGGTGCGGCGCTCACCGACCGCACCTTCCACGCCGAGATCGTGCGCAGCGGCGGCAACGAGATCCTCTCCCGCCTGTACGACCAACTCCGCGACCGTCAGCTGCGGATGGGCGTCGCCGTCATGCACTCGCACCCCGACCGCATCGCCAAGACCCTCACCGAGCACGAGGAGATCCTTCAGGCGCTGCGGTCCGGCGACGCCGAGGCGGCCGTGGACATCGTGCACCGGCACGTCAGCTGGTTCTCCCACCTGGCGCGGGGTGAGGTGCGATGAGGTCGGGGTCGGTGAGCTCCCGTTCCGTGTCCCTCCCCGGTGATCCGCCGGGCGGCCGGCGTGCCGTCGCCGTGTGGGCCATCGGCGTCTCGGTCTACTTCGTCGCCGTCATCTTCCGTACGTCGCTGGGCGTGGCCGGACTGGACGCGGCGGACCGCTTCCATGTGAACGCGTCCGCCCTGTCCACCTTCTCCATCCTCCAACTGCTCGTGTACGCGGGCATGCAGATCCCTGTCGGCCTGCTCGTGGACCGGCTCGGCACCAAGAAGGTGCTGACCATCGGGGTCGTCCTGTTCACGGCCGGTCAGCTGGGGTTCGCGTTCTCCCCGTCGTACGGGACGGCGCTCGCCTCGCGCGCGCTGCTGGGCTGCGGCGACGCGATGACGTTCATCAGCGTGCTGCGGCTCGGCACGCGCTGGTTCCCGGCCCGCCGCAGTCCGCTGGTCGCCCAGCTCGCCGGTCTGGTGGGCATGGCGGGCAACCTGGTCTCCACGCTCGTGCTCGCCCGGCTGCTGCACGGAGTGGGCTGGACGACGGCGTTCGGCGGCAGCGCGGTCGCCGGGGTGATCGTCCTCGTCCCGTTGCTTCTCTTCCTGAAGGACCATCCGGAGGGGTATGAGCCGGAGCCGTTCCCGCACCGCGGGTCGGCGTACGTGCGGCGGCAGATCGTGGCGTCGTGGAAGGAACCCGGGACCCGGCTCGGCATGTGGGTGCACTTCACCACCCAGTTCCCGGCGATGGTGTTCCTGCTGCTGTGGGGCCTGCCGTTCCTGGTCCAGGCGCAGGGCCTGTCCCGGGCCACGGCCGGTGAGCTCCTCACGCTCGTCGTGCTGTCGAACATGCTGATCGGACTGGTGTACGGCCAGATCATCGCCCGGCACCACGCGGCGCGGCTGCCGCTGGCCCTCGGCACGGTCGGGGCGACGGCGGCGGTGTGGGCGGCCACGCTCGCCTACCCCGCCGCGCATGCGCCGATGTGGCTGCTGGTCGTGCTGTGCACGGTGCTCGGGGCGTGCGGTCCGGCCTCGATGATCGGCTTCGACTTCGCCCGGCCGGCGAATCCGCCGGAGCGTCAGGGCACGGCGTCCGGGATCACCAACATGGGCGGTTTCGTCGCCTCCATGACGACGCTGCTGGCGATCGGGGTGCTGCTGGACGCGACGGGCGACGACTACACCGTGGCGTTCTGCGCCGTGTTCGTGCTCCAGGCGGTGGGGCTCAGCCAGATACTGCGGCTCCGGAAGCGGGCGGCGCGCAGGGAGCGGGAGCGGCTCGTCGCCAGCCGGGTGGAGACGGTGCACGTCCCTGCGTGAGAGGGCGCCGGGTACCGTCTAGAGCGGACGACGCGGGGGCGCCAGGCCCAGGACCCGGTCCTTCAGCGCCGGGAACTGCTCCCTCGTCGTCGCCACCCTCGCCGGGTCGAACTCCACCGTGAGGATCTCCTCCTCCGCGCCCGCCTCGGCGAGGACATCCCCCCACGGATCCACCACGATCGAGTGACCCGCCTGCGGAACTCCCGCATGTGTTCCGGCCGTTCCACACGCAAGGACGTACGCCTGGTTCTCGACCGCCCGCGCCTTGGCCAGAAGCGTCCAGTGGGACCGGCGGCGCTCCGGCCAGCCCGCCGGGATCACGAGCGTCTCGGCCCCCGCGTCCACGAGCGAGCGGAACAGCTCCGGGAAGCGGAGGTCGTAACAGGTCGCCACGCCGACGGTCGTCCCCGGCAGCCGCACCGTCACCGGCTTCGTCCCCGCACCCATCAGCACGGCCTCGCCCTTGTCGAAGCCGAAGCGGTGGATCTTGCGGTAGGACGCGACCGGTTCACCGGAGGGGGAGAAGATGAGAGACGTGTTGTAGAGGGTGCCGTCGGGCGCGCGCTCGGGGATCGAGCCGGCGTGCAGCCACACGCACGCGTCGGCCGCCGCCTTCGCCATCGCCTCGTGGGTCGGCCCTTGAAGCGGCTCGGCCTCGGCGCCGAACCGCTCGTAGGCGAACGCCCCGGTGGTCCACAGCTCGGGCAGCACCACGAGATCGGCTCCGGCTTGATCTCGTACCAGCGAGGCGGCTCGCCGCCGACGCGAATCGACCGATTCGTCCTCGTCCACCCGCATCTGGATCAGGGAGGCGCGCACACTACCACCGTCCTGGTAATCGAGCCTTCTCAACGGGCCTACGATCGTCACACCAAAGCACTGCCGGGGTGCCTCGCAGCAGCGTAACTTAACGTCCCGAGACATCCGCCGACAGCCACCTCCCGCAGTACAACCACCGACAACGCCGTCGACCAACGCCCGTGCACCGACCGCCCGAGGGGTCCCGTTCCGTGAGTCTGCATCCCACTCTTCAGCCCTACGCCGATGCCTGGACCCACTCCATCGAAGCGATATCCGAGCTGGTGCAGCCGCTCGTGGAGGGCGAGTGGAACCGGCGTACACCGTGCCCCGGCTGGTCGGTGCGCGACGTGGTCTCGCATGTCATCGGCATGGACTGCGAGATGCTCGGCGATCCGCGCCCCATCCACACGCTCCCGCGCGACCTGTTCCACGTCACCAACGATCACCAGCGCTACATGGAGATGCAGGTCGACGTCCGCCGCCACCACACGGCGCCGGAGATGACGTCCGAACTCGAGTACACGATCATCCGCCGCAACCGCCAGCTGCGGAACGACTCGCGGGACCCGGGCACCAAGATGCGCGGCCCGCTCGGCACCGAACAGACTCTCGAAGAGGCCATGCGGTACCGCGCGTTCGACGTCTGGGTGCACGAGCAGGACCTGCGCACGGCGCTCGGCCGCCCGGGGAACCTCGACTCCCCGGGCGCGCACATCACCCGGGACGAGCTGCTGGCCGCCCTGCCGGAGGTGGTCGCCAAGGGCGCGGGCGCGCAGCCCGGCTCGGCGGTCGTCATCGACGTGCACGGCCCCGTGGAGTTCCTGCGCACGGTCCGGGTGGACGCGGAGGGACGCGGCTCGATCGACGGCACGCCCTCGCTGGGTCCGGCGGTGACGCTGACGCTCGACTGGGAGACGTACGTCCGCCTGGCCTGCGGTCGGGTGAGCGCGGACGCCGTGGCCGACCGCATCAAGGCGGAGGGCGACCCGGAGCTGACGGCGGCGATCCTGCGCTCGTTCGCGGTGACGAAGTAGACGACGCGGACGGACCCCCGAGCGTCCTGGCGCCCCTCGGGGCCTGCTCAGTCCTCCTCCCGCTCCTTGTCCGCCAGGTGGATCACGCACACGGCCACCGCGATCAGCAGTGCCGGGTCCGCGTCCTCGCGCACGATGTCGACGCCGTACGTCTCACGGACGTGCAGCCAGCGCCGGGAGATCTGGGCGAGCAGCTCGCCGTCGTACTCGATGGCGAACTCGCGGTCGAGGATCTTGCCGCTGACGTCGAGCTCCGTGCCGTCCGCCAGCGAGACGCGGTAGTGGTTGCGCAGCAGGGAAAGCCGCTTGCGCTTGATCGTGGCCAGCCGCTCGCCGTCGCGCTCGATGATCATCGTGTCGCGCAGGGCGAACATCTTCTGGTGGATGTCGATCAGAACGCGCCCCTGCGGGTCCTTCAGCTCGAAGGTGTCCCTCAGCCGCATCGCCTTGCCGTCGACCAGGAAGACCTTGGTGCCGTGCTGGTCCTCGATCCAGTAGTCCTCGCCGATGCCGAGGAGCCGGTCGCGTACAAAAAGTCTCATACGGTCAGAGCTTCCCCCGGCGCGGGCCCGAAACGCCGCCGGTAGGCCGACGGACTGAGCCCGGTCTCAGCCCGGAGCCGGGCCCGCAGGTTGGCGGCCGTGCCGAGGCCGCTGCGCGCGGCGACCACGTCCAGCCGCTCCTCCCCGCGCTCGATCAGCCGGCAGGCGAGGGCTACTCGCTCCCCCGTCAGCCAAGCCAGTGGTGTGGTGCCGAGCTGGGCGCGGAAGCGGCGGTGCAGGGTGGCGGGGCTGACCGCGGCGCGGGCCGCGAGGTCGCCGACGGTGAGCGGTTCGTCCAGCCGCTCCTGGGCCCAGGCCAGCACCGGGGCCAGCGACTCGTCCGGTACGTCCGGCACGGGCCGCTCCACGAACTGCCGCTGTCCCCCGTCGCGGTGCGCGGCGAAGACCAGCCGGCGGGAGACGGCGTTCGCGACCTCGGCGCCGTGGTCGCGGCGTACGACGTGCAGGCCGAGGTCGAGTGCGGAGGCGCTGCCGGAGGCGGTCAGGATGTCGCCATCGTCCACGAACAGTACGTCCGGTTCCAGCCTGACCCCGGGAAACCGCGCCCGGAAGGAATCCGCCCACATCCAGTGGCAGGCCGCCCGCCGACCGTCCAGCAGCCCGGCCTCCGCGATGGTGAACGCGCCGGAGCAGAAGCCGACCAGCCGTGCGCCCCGCGCGTGCGCCCGGCGTACTGCGTCCAGGACCTTCGGGGAGCGCGGGGTGTCGGTGTCGGGCCTGTTCGGCACGATCAGCGTGTCCGCGTCGTCGGCCGCCTCGAGCCCGGCGACGTCGGTGAGCGTGAAGAAGCCGTCCCGCATCCGGATCCTGGGCCCGACCGCGCACAACCGGAAATCGTACAGCTCACGGCCGAGCTCCGGCCGCCGTAGGCCGAACACCTCGATGGCGCAGCTCATCTCGAAGGGGTTCGAGTTCTCGTCCACGACGAGCACGACCCGCTGCCGACGCGACGTCTGAGAGGATCCTTGCGGCATGTGCGATTTCTAGCACTCGTACGGCGGCAGGTCACCCCGCACGATGACGGCATGGAACCCAAGGAACCCGTCTGCCTCACCGCGGCCCTCGCCTCCTTCGCCGAACTGTGGAGCCCGCGCATCGTCACCACCGTCAACGACTACGACGTCCGCGTCGCGAAGGTCGAGGGCGAGCACCTGTGGCACACGCACGACCACACCGACGAGTTCTTCCTCGTGCTCGACGGTGAACTGCACATCGCGCTGCGCGAGCCGGCCGGCGAGCGCACGGTCACCCTTGCCAAGGGCTCGGTCTTCACCGTTCCGCGCGGCACGGAGCACAAGCCGTCCGCGCCCGCCGGGGCATCGATCCTGCTGTTCGAACCCACCGGCACGGTGACGGTCGGCGACCGGCATGAAGAGGTCCCCGACCACGTGGACGCGACGACCGGGCACACCCTGACCTGAGCCGGCCCCGTACCGGCATCCGCCGCCACGGACACGGACGAGTCCCCCGCACGCGCGGCGGGGGACTCGTGGACGGACCGCGGGGGACCGCGTAGGGGCGGACCGGTCTACCGGTAGCCCTCCCGCCTGTCCTGCTCGTCGAGCTCGTCCTCGTCCCAGGACGAGCGCCGGTCCTCGCGGTCGCCCCGCGTGCCGGACCTGCCCGGGTCCTGGTCCGGGTGGTCGGAGCCGCTCATGTCGGGGTCGCGGCGCTTCCGGTCGCGGATCTCCTCGCCGCTCGTCTCACCGCGCTCGCGGTCGCGGTTCGGGCGGCGCATCTGGTCGTCGATGTCACGAGGCATGGAACTGCTCCCTTGCACTGACCCCCCTGTGTGAGACGAGCATCTCTCCGTCACGCCATGTGCGCATCCGGTAGGAGAGCTTGTACGCACAGTCACCGAGTTGTCCACAGGCCCCGCGGCACGCCGACGGCGGATGGCACTCTTGACCCATGAACGACTCCACTTCGCGTCGCGTCCGTGTCCGTGCCCCCGAGCTGATCGGCAAGGGCGGCTGGCTGAACACGGGCGGAGAGCAGTACAGCCTCGCCGACCTGCGAGGACGCATCGTCATCCTCGACTTCTGGAAGTTCACTACGATGCACTGAACTTCCGGAGGACGACGTGCACCATCACACGCTTGCCGACCTGTACCTACGCCTGTCGCTGGACAGGGACGGCAAGACCGCCATTGAGCGCCAGGAAGCCGACTGCCGGGCGTGGGCGGAACGCAACGGGCTCACCGTGCGCAAGGTCCACATTGACCGTGGACGCTCCGGCTACAAGTCGGTCACTCGCAAGGGCTTCGACGCCGCGCTGGCAGCCGTCACGGCTGGTGTCGTCGGCACACTGCTGGTCTGGAAGCTAGACCGGCTCTCCCGCAAGGGCATCGGGGAAGTCGGCGCCGCTCTCGACAGCATTTCCCGCGTCGGCGGACGGCTCGTCTCGGTGGTGGACGGACTCGACACGTCGAACGACAGCGCCCGAGTCACGATCGCTCTGCTCGCTGAGCTTGCCCGCTCGGAGTCGCGCAACATCGGCACCCGCGTCAGCAACGCAAAGCGGTACCTGCGCTCCAAGGGCCAGTGGATCGGCGGTCAGCCGCCTTACGGGCTTGCGGTCGATCCCAGCACCAAGCAACTGATCCACAACCCCGAGACGGCCGTATACGCCCGCCTGATAGCGGACGAGGCACTGTCCGGTACCTCGCTGGTCAACATCGCACGGCTGCTCAACAACCACGAGATAGAGTCCCCGCGCGGTGGCCAGTGGAACGCGGCGAGCATCATGCAGCTTCTTCGCTCCCCGGCATTCGCTGGGCTGATGCCTCAAACCGAGTACACCGAAGCAGCGGACGGCACCCGCAAGTACGGCAGTCGCGTGGTCCCGTATCGCGATCCTGAGACGCTGGACACCGTCCCGATCGGCGAGGGCATCATCACGGTCGGAGAACGAGAGTTGATCGGCAAGCAACTGGAATCGCGCACCTACCCGCATGCTGGCAAGAGGCGGCCCAAGCCGCAGGGTTCCGCGCTACTCACGGGTCTGATCTTCTGCGGCGTGCCCGGATGTGGACGCCGCATGCACCGTGTCGGCGGTTCGTACCAATGCATGGCGCGCCGAGCCGGCAACCAGTGCCCGGGTGCATCGGCTCTCGCTGAGCTTGTGGACGAGTACGTGACCGAGCGGTTTCTTACGCGACTGCCCGCGCTTGAGCCGGATGATCCGCTGCTTGCTGCCATCGCGGACAGGTGGGTCCACCGCGCGGATCCTGAGACGTTCGCCAAGCGGGACGCCATCACCGCTGAGATCAGCGACGAAGAGGCACGGCTCGCCGACTTGGAGGACGCCAGGTATGTCCGTGGTGAGTTCGACGGGCCGGAAGCCGTGGACCGGTACAACCGACTTGCCGCTCGCCTGCGGGGGCGCATCGAGGGACTGCGCGCCAATTTGGAGAAGCTGCCGACACCGGCTGTGGACATCACGCCGATGCTGGACGGTGAGCTATTGCGGGAGGCGTGGGAAGTCTCCGAGGTCCCTGACCGACGCGACCGGCTGACCTTGGCGATAAACCGTGTGGTAGTCAGCAAGGGCAGGCGAGGTGCCCGTTTCGTTGGCGAGGAACGCGTAACGATCGAGTGGGCGGACGTCAGCGAGTAGACGTCGCTCTGAGCGCCTTCACGGGCCGGTGTCGGTCACCCCCGGCGGCGGGCCGTTTGGCGTTCCTGGGAGCGTCTGCGCCCCGAGGGGTTCGCACGGTGACGCGGTGACGAATGACGATGACGGGACTGGTTCCCCATTCCTTCTACAGCGGGATGATTTTTACTCCTCTCTATTCACCTAACCATCGTTTGACCAGGCACTTTGTTACTCTCTAGGGCCACCTGTTGGGTGGTCACTGAGTCACCTATGACCACCTGGCTTGCAAGACAGCGGGGGCGATAGGGGCTGAAACATCACTTGTAAAAGAATTTGAGGACTTTGGGTAAGTACATCGATGACGTGACCGCTCGCCGCGCATTGGAGATCGCAGCACGGCACGCCGACAGGGCCGGGATGTCCCTGCCGTTCGTGTGGTCGGGGGCGCAGTGGACGACGCCAGGCGGGGAGTGGCGGGATTGGCCGTTGATCCGGCGTGGCATAGGTGAGTGGCTGCGCGCTGTAGCAACGGGGCTGGACGCCGCCGAGTCGGACGCAGGGCGCCGCGAGGAGCTACGGCGACACATGCACGATGCGCGTTTCGCTGCCTTCCATGCGACCGATCCAGACGACAAGCAGTGGCACACGGACGTGGCCAACGGGTTGGCCCGTGACCTTGAAGCCATCCCAGCCTCTGCCCACATTGCTCCCGCCCTGGTGCGTGACATAGGCACTGTGGCGTCTGAGATCGAGTCCGCTTCCGACGCTCGCGCTACTCAACTCCTTTCGCTGGCTTCACAGTTCGATGCGTTCCGCGCTTCACTGAATGATCCTGCCGCGTGGGTCAGGCGTCTGGGTACTGCGCCCCACAGTGTGCACGTCCGCACGTCTGCTGTCTGGGAAGCCTTCGCCACTGCGGAACCGGTCTTGTCTCGTTCTCTGGGCACGGTCACGTGCAAGCGCGCCTTGTTCGCTGCGATGGATAAGCGCTTCGGTGCGCGCCGGAAGCTCTCGGGGTACGAGGGTTGGCGCGGCGTGGCGCTGCTGGACGTTGGTGTCCCGTCTTAAACGATCTGGCCCGGCCCAGACCTGTGAATTGGTGCGACCAGATCAGTTGAGACGTGAGCATGCTGAGGATCTCGATTGATCTGGTCCCGGGTGACTGGGTGCCGGACGTCGTCCCAGCTGATCTGGTCCGCCGTTACGCGTCTCGGTCGGCTTCCTGAGCTGCGCGTTCCAGCCGGCTCCGATAGTTCTCCCACCACGCCGAGTCGCCCGGCGCCATGCTGTCGTTGCCCTTGTTCATCCCAACGGCGCCGTCTATGAGCTCCCGGATGATGTCGGCGTGCCCGGCGTGCCGGTGCGTATCAGCAATCACGCGCACTACGGCATGATGCAACGTCACCTCGTCCCTGCCGTTGGGCCACCACGGCACCCTGCCGATCGTGTCCAGCGCCAGCGCGTCGATCGTCGCGTTCGCATGAGCCCACGCTCGGCGGTAAAGCGCCACGATGTGCTCGCGTGATTCGTCGGCGGTGGCCCACATGTCCGCGTTGGTCTCAGCACCGTCTTCGAGCCAGGGCAGCGGCTCGCCGGACGGCCGTCCGAAGGTGTCGCCGAGGTAACCCAGCTCCACGCTGGCCACGTGTTTAACCAGGCCCAGGAGGTTGGTGCCGGTCGGCGTCAGCGGGCGGCGGACGTCGTACTCCGAGAGCCCTTCGAGCTTCCACAGCAGGGCATCACGAGCGGACTGTAGGTAGAAGTGAAGGTCAGCCTTGGGATCCGATGCGGTCATGGGGGCCAGTCTGCCGCTCGCGCGATCTTTGTTCACCGCCTTTTCCACCGCTCGCGGCGAACCAGATCATCTGCCACGACGAGCGAATCGCAGGTCACTTGAGACAGGGAGCAGATGGACAGAGATGGGACAGTTCGGGCCAGCGCGTGACCCGTGTTGCTGTGAGTGATCACCGGCGGATGTCTATCAAATATGGTTATTGAGACGGTGGCCGTGAGCCGATTCGAGGGATGCTTTCGGTGTTCAAAAACCGTCTCAGAACATGCTCGAGAGGCTTGATGTTTTGAGACGATTTGTGAGACGATCTCGGTATGGCGACGACGAAGCACACCGGAACCCTCATCGGCTACCAGCGAGTCAGCACCAACACGCAGGACGCGCAGCTTCAGGCGGACGCTCTCGCTGAGGCAGGATGCGCCCGCATCTTCGAGGACAAGGCGTCGGGCAAGAACGCCGACCGTGCCGGGCTGCTCGCTGCTCTCGACTACATGCGGGAGGGCGACACCCTCACCGTGTGGAAGCTGGATCGGTTGGGCCGTTCCACCAAGGACGTGCTCACGATCGCCGAGGACCTGCACGCCCGGGGGATTGCGCTGCGGATTCTGACGGGCACGCTGGCCGGTAGCTACTCCCCGAAGGGTGAGGGCAAGTTCTTCTTCACGATGATGGTTGCCTTTGCGGAGCTGGAGCGAGACATGATCGTTGAGCGGACCCGCGCCGGGCTGGACGCTGCCAAGGCTCAGGGTCGGACCGGCGGGCGGCCCACCGTAATGGATACTGACAAGCTCGCTGCGGCCAAGGCGCGTAAGGCCAAGGGGGAGAGCGTCACGGCCATTGCAAAGGCGCTCAACGTGTCCCGCGCGACGCTGTACCGGGCGCTTGCCGACACGGAGTGACCCGGCCCCATTTGAGAGACCGTCTACCCGTCATGGTGGACGGTCTTTCGCGTGTCTGGGCATGGGGGGTGGGTCAATCTCTGAGCGAGCGCACCCCATGGACCCGGCCCCCAGGTCCGCGCGCAGCGCCGCGAAATTACGACCAGGGGGTCTACCGGGGTCGGATCGCTACACGTCCCGGCCAGAGCGCAGCTCATCATGAAAGGCTGCGCAGTATGGACGGTCCGTCTGAGAACCCAGAGCTCTGGGCGTTCCTGGAATCACTGCACCGTGGCGACCGCCTTTCCGGCGCTGTCGCAGCGATCGAGCAGTTCGGCGTGTTCGTGGCGCTGGACGACGGCCCCAGCCACCCGGTCTTCCCCGGCGTCGGGTTCATCACGATGCCCGAGTTGTCCTGGCGGCGCTTCGAAACAGCTTCCGACGTCGTGCAGGTCGGACAGCGCGTCTCATGTGAATTCCTCCAGTTCGACACAACGAATCTGGAGGCCAGGCTGTCCCTGCGAGCGACACAGCCAGACCCCTTCCAGGCGTTCGCCGACCGCATTGCGGTGGGACAGCAACTCCACGGACCGGTCACCGAGCTGGTCCCATTCGGCGTCTTCGTTCGGGTCGCCGACGGAATCGAGGGACTGGTCCACCTGCGAGAGCTCACCTCGGCGCCCGTGGAATCCCCGTCCGATGTCGTCCAGACCGGCGACGAGGTCACGGTCGTCGTCACCGAAATCGACCGAGAGCGACGCAGGCTGGCCCTCTCCCGACGACAGGTCTCATCCGACGACGTCTGACACGGGTCGGTGCGCGTGGCCCTGCTCACAGCCACCTCGGGCCGGATACCTTCCGTCGGATGGCACCCTTGATCCCATGACCGACGCCTCACCCGCCCCGCGCGCCCGTGCCCGTGTTCGTGCTCCCGAGCTGATCGGCAAGGGTGGCTGGCTCAACACCGGCGGCGAAAATCTCTCCCTTGCCGACCTGCGAGGTAAGTGCGTCGTCGTAGACTTCTGGACGTTCTGCTGCATCAACTGCCTGCACGTCCTGGACGAGCTGCGCGAGCTGGAGCAGAAGCACCGCGACACCGTGGTGATCATCGGCGTGCACTCTCCGAAGTTCGTCCACGAGGCGGAGCACCAGGCGGTGGTGGACGCGGTGGAGCGGTACGGGGTGGAGCACCCGGTCCTCGACGACCCGGAGCTCGCCACCTGGAAGCAGTACGCCGTCCGGGCCTGGCCCACGCTGGTCGTCATCGACCCCGAGGGGTATGTGGTCGCCCAGCACGCGGGTGAGGGCCATGCCCATGCGATCGCCCGGCTTGTCGAGGAGCTGGAGGAGGAGCACGCGGCCAAGGGCACGCTGCGCCGGGGCGACGGCCCGTACGTGGCACCGGAGCCCGAGCCCACGACCCTCCGCTTCCCCGGCAAGGCGCTCCTGCTGCCGTCCGGCTCCTTCCTGGTCAGCGACACCACCCGGCACCAGCTGGTGGAGCTGGCGGCGGACGGCGAGACGGTGGTGCGGCGCATCGGTTCCGGCGTACGGGGCTTCGCGGACGGCCCGGCTGGGACGGCGAGCTTCAGCGAGCCGCAGGGCCTGGCGCTGCTCGATGAGGGAGCGGTGGTCGTCGCGGACACCGTGAACCACGCGCTGCGCCGCCTGGACCTGGCGACCGGCGAGGTCAGCACGCTGGCGGGCACCGGCAAGCAGTGGTGGCAGGGTTCGCCGACATCGGGGCCGGCGCGGGAGGTGGACCTCTCCTCGCCGTGGGACGTGGCGGTCTTCGGCGGCCGGGTGTGGATCGCCATGGCGGGTGTGCACCAGCTGTGGACGTACGACCCGGCCACGGCCACGGTCGCGGTGGCGGCCGGCACCACGAACGAGGGGCTGGTGGACGGCCCGGGCGCCGAGGCCTGGTTCGCGCAGCCGTCGGGGCTCGCGGTGTCGCCCGAAGGGGAGCGGCTGTGGCTGGCGGACTCCGAGACGAGCGCCCTGCGCTGGGTGGACCGGGACGGCGCGGTGCACACGGCGGTCGGGACGGGGCTGTTCGACTTCGGGCACCGGGACGGCGCGGCGGAACAGGCACTTCTCCAGCACCCGCTGGGGGTGACGGCGCTGCCGGACGGCTCGGTGGCGGTCAGCGACACCTACAACCACGCGCTGCGGCGCTACGACCCGGCGACGGGTGAGGTGAGCACGCTGGCGACGGATCTGCGGGAGCCGTCGGACGCGGTGCTCGTCGGCGAGGACATCGTGGTGGTGGAGTCGGCCCGGCACCGGTTGACCCGGCTGCGGTTGCCGGAGGAGGCGGTGCAGGTCGCCGCGGTCGCGCACCGCACGCAGCGCGCGGCGACCGAGGTCACCCCCGGGAAGCTCCGACTCGACGTGGTCTTCCAGGCCCCGGCCGGCCAGAAGCTGGACACGCGCTACGGACCGTCGACCCGCCTGCTGGTCTCCTCGACCCCGCCGGAGCTGCTGCTGAAGGGTGAGGGCGCCGACACGGACCTCGCGCGCGAGCTGGAGCTGAACCCGGCGATATCCGAGGGTGTCCTGCACGTCTCGGCGATGGCGGCGTCCTGCGACGACGACCCGGCCAACGAATACCCGGCGTGCCATGTCCACCAGCAGGACTGGGGCGTCCCGGTCCGCCTCACCGAGGGCGGGACGGACCGGCTGCCGCTGGTCCTGGCGGGGATGGACGACAACCGGTAGGCGGGCGGCCCGAGCGTTCCCCGGGCGCGGGAGTTCCGGCCGGCACGTCCCCGGGTCCGAGCGTTCCCGGGCTGGGGAGTCCCGGCCCGAGCGTCTCCGGGTCCGAGCGTTCCCGGGCTGGGGAGTCCCGGCCCGACCGCCCGAGCGTCCCCGGGCCCGAGCGTCCCCCAGGCGCGGGCAGCCGCGCCCGGGGGACGGGATGGCATCGGTGGACGGGTGTCAGCGGCGGCGCGGGCGCGGCGCCAGCTTGAACAGGGCCACTCCGGCCGCCACCAGCGTGGTGGCCGCCACCATCAGCGCCATGCTGTTCATCCACAGGCCGGTGGCGGCCAGTGTGGCGCCGCCCGCGCCAGTGCTGCCGACGCCTATCACTCTTCCGTACATCGTCGAATCTCCTTGGGGCGTTGGTGCGAGGGGTGGGGGGGGCGGGCTCAGGTGGCCACCCACTTCTCCTCGCTGCGGCGCACGAGGCCCCACAGCGAGGTGAAGTAGACGGCGTGCTGGAACAGGTCGTAGAGCATCTCGGGAACCATCAGCGCGGCCACCAGGACGGCCAGAGGCCCGGCGCGGCGAACGGAGACGGTCTTCTCGACCACGAAGATCAGGCCGATGGCGGTCCAGAACGGCGACAGTCCGGGCCAGCCGTACATGGTCGTGTAGGTGCTCATGAAGATCAGGTAGACGAGGAAGGAGAGTGCCCCGAACCCCATCAGGAACTGCTGCATGAAGTAGCGGGCGGTGACCCGGGTCCAGCCGTAGTCGCGCAGGTTCTCCAGAGCGCCGCGCTGCCAGCGCAGGCGCTGGTGCCAGAGCTTGCGCAGGGTGGGCATGACCTCGGTGGTGACCGCGCAGCCGGCCGGGGACATGGCGCGGTAGCCGAGGGTCTTGACCGCCTTGGTCATCTCGTCGTCCTCGGTGAGCGAGGCCAGGCTGTAGTAGCCGTCGCCGCCACCGATCAGCCCGGACAGGCGGGCGGCCCGGACATCGCGCAGCACCCGGGCGCGGAACATGGTGCCGGTTCCGGTGAGTACCTGGGCCCTGCCGCCGGTGCGCTCGACTTCCCAGGCGTAGCGGTGGAACTCCATGCGGCTGCAGCAGACCGAGGAATCCGCCGCCCGGTTCGCCGTAGAAGACGCCGCCGACCGCGCCCACCTTGCGGTTGAAGGTGCTCATGGCGGTCTCGTTGAACCAGGGGTTGAGGACCGTGTCCGCGTCCTGCACGAGCAGGAGGTCGCGGTCGTCGAGGTGGGGGAGTATCCAGTCGATGGCCTGGTTGAGGGGGCCCGCCTTCTTGTGGGTGTTGCCCCGGGTGTGGAAGACCTGCGCGCCGTGGGCGGCCGCGACGGCGGCGGTGTCGTCGGTGCAGTTGTCGGCGACCACCACGATCAGATCGGGGCGGCGGGTCTGGCGCCACAGACCGTCGATGGCGGCGGCTATACGTTCCTGCTCGTTGTGGGCAGGGATCAGAACGGTCAGATGCGGTCTGCCGCCCGTTGCCGCCGGGTCGTGCACGGCAGGAGCCCCCCGTCGTGATGCTGTGGCGCGCCCGGCACCTCACCCCCGGGCGCTCATGACGCCACAGTCTTCACGCTTTTCACACAAGACGACAAGATGCCTCTGGTAACGGAATAGCCAACGTTGTCTGTTGTCGTCCCGAGGCCGCCGCATCGTCCCTTGCGCGCCGTACGTGGGCTACGCGCCGTACACGCCTTACCTGGCTTACAGCCGTATACAGCCGTTACGGCCTCACGGTCCCCAGCCCTTACGGCCCTCAACCCTTACGGCAGTTCCAGCCCTTACACGCCGTATCCATCGGTGTAGCCGTCGCCGCGGTGGTGCCGGTTCTCCTCGACGACGGTCGTCGGGGGCGGCACGACGACCCGCCTGCGGCGGTAGATGCCGCTGAAGGTGGTCACTCCTATCAGCCCGACGATCATGAGTATGACGCCGACCAAGTGGATGTTGACGCCTTGCATGTGCCAGTCGGTCGCAAACGCGAGGATGGCCCCCACGGCGATCAGGATGATGCATCCACCCAGGCCCATGAGTCCTGCCCTCCCTGTGGGTCCGGTCCTTCCGGCCCCGAACCCGGGTACCCGGGACATCCGTGGACATGCCGGGACGATCGGCGGGCGGGCGGGAGTGTCAGCCCTCCAGAAACGCCGTCAGGGCGTTGGCCAGGAGATACGGGTCCTTCGCGCCGCACAGTTCGCGGGCGCTGTGCATCGACAGGATCGCCGCGCCGATGTCCACCGTCTTGATGCCGTGGCGGGCGGCGGTGATGGGGCCGATGGTGGTGCCGCAGGGCATCGCGTTGTTCGAGACGAAGGTCTGGAAGGGCACGTCCGCCTTCTCGCAGGCCGCGGCGAACAGCGCGCGCCCCGAACCGTCGGTGGCGTAGCGGTTGTTGACGTTCACCTTGAGGATCGGCCCGCCGTTCGCGCGCGGGTGGTGCGTCGGGTCGTGCCGCTCCGCGTAGTTGGGGTGGACGGCGTGCCCGGTGTCGGAGGACAGGCAGACCGTGCCGGCGAAGGCCCGCGCCCGGTCCTCGTAGGAGCCGCCCCGGGCGAACACCGAGCGCTCCAGGACCGACCCGAGCAGCGGGCCGTCGGCGCCGGTGTCCGACTGCGAGCCGTTCTCCTCGTGGTCGAAGGCCGCGAGCACCGGGATGGACGACAGGACGGCGTCGGCGCCGGCGACGGCCGCGAGCGCCGCGGTGCCCGCGTGCACGGACAGCAGGTTGTCCATGCGCGGACCCGCCACCAGCTCCTTGTCCCGGCCCAGGCAGGCCGGCGGCTCCACCGAGTGGGTCATCAGGTCCCAGCCGGTCACGTCACCGGCGGCGAGCCCCAGCTCCTGCTCCAGGAACGCGATCAGGTCGCCGTCGCGCACGTCGTCGCCCAGGCCCCAGATGGGCTGGAGGTGGCGCTGCTTGTCCAGCTTCAGGCCCTCGTTGGAGACCGAGCGGTCCAGGTGGATGGCCAGCTGCGGTACGCGCAGCAGCGGTCGGTCGATGTTCACCAGGCGCGTCGAGCCGTCGCGCAGGGTCAGCCGGCCGGCCAGGCCGAGGTCCCGGTCGAGCCAGGAGTTGAGCAGGGGGCCGCCGTAGATCTCCACCGCGATCTGCCGCCAGCCGTGCGCGCCGCTGTCCGGTCGCGGCTTGACCCGCAGGTTCGGCGAGTCGGTGTGTGCGCCCACGATCCGGAACGGGGTGTGCGGATCGGCGCCCTCGGGGACGTACCAGGCGATGATCGCGCCGCCGCGCAGCACGTACCGGCCGCCGGACGTGCCGTCCCAGGCGTCCGTCTCCGAGACCTGCCGGAAGCCGGCCTTCTCCAGTCGTTCGGCGGCGCCTGCCACGGCGTGGTACGGCGACGGGCTCGCCGCCAGGAAGGACATGAGGTCGTCGGTGTGGCCGCGGTCGAAGCGCGCACTTGTGCTCATGGGTTCACCTTAACGACGGAGGAGGGCCCGCTCCCGGTGATGGGGAACGGGCCCTCGTAAGGGGTATGTGGAAGTGGTCCTAGAACGCGGCCTCGTCCAGCTCCATGAGGTCCAGGTCCACGCCCCCGGCGACCTTGCGGGCCAGGGTCACGCCCGGCAGGACGTTGGCCGCGAAGAACTTCGCCGCCGCGATCTTGCCCTGGTAGAACGCCTTGTCCTTGTTCGACGCGCTCGGCAGCTTCTCGGCGGCGACCGCGGCGCCCTTCAGCAGCAGGTAGCCGACGACCACGTCACCGGAGGCCATCAGCAGGCGGGTGGTGTTCAGGCCCACCTTGTAGATGTTCTTGACGTCCTGCTCGGTGGCCGCGAGGTCGGTCAGCATCAGGCCGACGATGGCCTCGAGCTCCACGGCCGCCTTGGCGAGGTGGTCGCGGGCCGCGGCCAGCTCCTCGCCGCCCTCGCCCACCGCCAGGAACTTCTTGATCTCCTCGGCGAGGGAGTTCAGCGCGGCGCCCTGGTTGCGGACGATCTTCCGGAAGAAGAAGTCCTGGCCCTGGATCGCGGTGGTGCCCTCGTACAGGGTGTCGATCTTGGCGTCGCGGATGTACTGCTCGATCGGGTACTCCTGCAGGAAGCCGGAGCCGCCGAAGGTCTGCAGCGACTGGGCGAGCTGCTCGTAGCCCTTCTCGGAGCCGTAGCCCTTGACGATGGGCAGGAGCAGGTCGTTCAGCGCGTGCTCCGTCGACGCGTCCTCGCCGTTCGCCTCCTTGACCGCGATCGCGTCCTGGACGGAGGCGGTGTACATCACCAGCGCCCGCATGCCCTCCGCGTACGCCTTCTGCGTCATCAGCGAACGGCGCACGTCCGGGTGGTGGGTGATGGTGACCTTGGGCGCGGTCTTGTCCATGAAGTTCGCCAGGTCGGGACCCTGGACGCGCTCCTTGGCGTACTCCAGCGCGTTCAGGTAGCCGGTGGACAGTGTGGAGATCGCCTTCGTGCCGACCATCATGCGGGCGAACTCGATGATGCGGAACATCTGGCGGATGCCGTCGTGCTTGTCGCCGATCAGCCAGCCCTTGGCGGGGTGCTTGTCGCCGAACGTCATCTCGCAGGTGTTGGAGGCCTTCAGGCCCATCTTGTGCTCGACGTTCGTGGCGTACACGCCGTTGCGCTCGCCCAGCTCGCCGGTCTCGAAGTCGAACAGGTACTTCGGGACGAGGAACAGGGACAGGCCCTTGGTGCCGGGGCCGGCGCCCTCGGGACGGGCGAGGACGTAGTGGAGGATGTTCTCCTCCATGTCGTGCTCACCGGAGGTGATGAAGCGCTTCACGCCCTCGATGTGCCAGGAGCCGTCCTCCTGCTGGACGGCCTTGGTGCGCCCGGCGCCCACGTCCGAGCCGGCGTCCGGCTCGGTGAGCACCATGGTGGAGCCCCAGCGCTTCTCGACGGCTGTCTTCGCGATCTCCTTCTGGACCTCGGTGCCCTCCTCGAAGAGGATGCGCGCGAACGCCGGGCCGGACGAGTACATCCAGATGGCCGGGTTCGAGCCGAGGATCAGCTCCGCGTAGGCCCAGATCAGGGACGGCGGGGCGGTGGTGCCGCCGATCTCCTCGGGCAGGCCCAGGCGCCAGTACTCGGAGTCCATGAAGGCCTGATAGCTCTTCTTGAAGGACGCCGGGACCGGCGCGGTGTTGGTCTCCGGGTCGAAGACGGGCGGGTTGCGGTCGGCGTCCACGAAGGACTCCGCCAGCTCGGTCTCCGAAAGGCGGGTCAGCTCCTCGAGGATGCTCTTGGCGGTCTCGGTGTCCATCTCCGCGAACGGGCCGGTGCCGTACAGCTTGTCGCGCCCGAGCACCTCGAAGAGGTTGAACTCGATGTCGCGGAGATTCGACTTGTAGTGCCCCATGGCGACGGCTCCGTAGAGGGATCGGCGAGGCACTGTCTCCTCGCAACTGGTTCATCTACCAACAAGTAGCTCAGATGATGCTACCCGTCGGTAATAAGAAGCAACCCCTCATGGCCCAGATGTGGCCCACTACTCTTTGGGACATGTACGGCTACCAGAACGCGGGCGCTCAGCAGAGTTACGCCTCGGAGCAGATGCCCGGGCAGCAGATGCCGGGTGGTCAGATGCCCGGCGGGTACGGCCAGCAGCCGCCGCTGTACCCCGAGCCGTCGCCGCCGTCGCTCGCGGACGCGGTCCGTGCGTTCACCACCGGGTCGATGTCCGCGGAGGACTTCCAGCAGATCTTCGCCACGTCCAAGGTGTACTGCCCGCGCGGCGACAACCCCGGCTTCCTGGCGCTGCACAACACCCAGCAGCCGGTGATCCCGATGTTCACCTCGCTCAAGGAGCTGCGGCGGTACGCCGGCAAGGAGTCGAAGTACTTCGTGATCACCGGGGCGGAGGTGATCGACTTGCTGCCGACCGGCTACGGCTTCGTCCTGGACATGGAGGGCGAGCATCGGATGGTGTTCGATGCGAAGGCCGTCGAACAGATGGTCGAGTTCGCCATGCGCCGGATGTACGGCTAGACGCCCTTGCTGCGCGGACGGCCAGGTGCCGTCCCCAGTCTCGCGCCCCTGGCGGGGCGTACCCCGAGCCCGGAGGGAATGCCCTCCGGGCTTTCTGTGTTGGGGGTGGCAGAAAGTTCAACGGTCAACTAAACTCGGACCACAAGGAGGTACCGACATGCCCGCAGTGACCGTCGAGAACCCGCTGACCCTTCCCCGTGTGGTCGCGCCCGCCGACGCGGTGGCCCGTCCCGTGCTCGGTGTCACGACCGCGCCCAGCGGCTTCGAGGGCGAGGGCTTCCCGGTCCGTCGCGCCTTCGCCGGGATCCACTACCGCCACCTCGACCCGTTCATCATGATGGACCAGATGGGCGAGGTGGAGTACGCGCCCGGTGAGCCCAAGGGAACCCCCTGGCACCCCCACCGCGGCTTCGAGACCGTGACCTACATCATCGACGGCGTCTTCGACCACCAGGACTCGCACGGCGGTGGCGGCACCATCACCAACGGCGACACCCAGTGGATGACCGCCGGCTCCGGCCTGTTGCACATCGAGGCGCCGCCGGAGTCGCTGGTCGTCTCCGGCGGTCTGTTCCACGGCATCCAGCTGTGGGTCAACCTGCCCGCCAAGGACAAGATGATGGCCCCCCGCTACCAGGACATCCGCGGCGGCCAGGTCCAGCTGCTGACCACCCCCGACGGCGGCGCGCTGATCCGTGTCATCGCGGGTGAGCTGGACGGCCACCAGGGCCCCGGCATCACGCACACCCCTATCACCCTGATCCACGCCACCGTGGCGCCGGGTGCCGAGGTCACCCTCCCGTGGCGCGAGGACTTCAACGGCCTCGCCTACGTCCTGGCCGGCCGCGGCAGCGTGGGCGCGGAGCGGCGGCCGATCCGCCTCGGCCAGACCGCCGTGTTCGGTGCGGGCTCCTCGATCACCGTCCGCGCGGACGAGAAGCAGGACTCCCACACCCCCGACCTGGAGGTCGTGCTGCTCGGCGGGCAGCCGATCCGTGAGCCGATGGCGCACTACGGGCCGTTCGTGATGAACACCCGCGAGGAGCTCCAGCAGGCGTTCGAGGACTTCCAGAAGGGGCGCCTCGGGACCGTCCCGGCGGTGCACGGGATGACGGAGAGCGGACCGCAGGGTTCCTGACCTCTCGGCAGTTGGCACCGCGTCACCCGGGCGGGCTGTCCGCACAGGACGGCCCGCCCTTCGCGTGATCGTCTGGAAGGGTGCAGCTGCTCCCCGACCCCGTCCGCCGGCTCGCCGCCTGGTGTGCGGTGTTCCTGCTGGTCGCCGGGGTCGCCTGGATCGTGGTCCGGCTGTGCGGCCAGTTCCGTACGGCCGTCGTGCCGGTGCTCCTCGCGCTGCTCGGGAGCGCGCTGCTCGGGCCGCTGCACCGGCGGCTGGCGCGGATGGGCGTGCACCGGTCGCTCGCGGCCGGGATCACGTGCGTCGCCGTCCTGGCCGTGGTGGGCGGTGCGGTGTACGTCGTCGTCGCCGCGCTCGTCGAGACCGGCGACCAGATCATCTCCTCCCTCGAACGGGCCGGGAAGTCGCTCGCGCGGAACTTCGGGGCGGCCGGGACCTCGCTCGACGATCTGGCCTCCCACTCCAAGGAGCTGCTCCGCAAGTTCGGCGGGACCGCCGCCCGCAATGTGATCAGCGGGGTGAGCGTCGTCAGCGAGACCATCGCCATGGGCGCCCTGGCCCTGCTGCTCGTCTTCTTCTTCCTGCGCGACTCCCACCGGGCCTCGGACACGCTGCGATCGCTGGCCCCGCAGGGCACCGCCGACACCGTCGAGGCCGTGGCGCGGCGCGCCTACGGGGCCGTGGAGGGCTTCATGCGCGGGACCACGATCATCGCGGTCATCGACGCCATCTGCATCACCGTGGGGCTGCTGGTGCTGCGCGTTCCCGGAGCGATCGGGCTCGGCGCGCTCGTCTTCGTCGGGGCGTACGTGCCCTACCTCGGTGCCTTCCTCTCCGGCGCGGTCGCCATCCTGGTCGCCCTCGCGGACCGCGGCTTCGTGATCGCGCTGTGGGCGCTCGGCGTGGTCGTCGCGGTGCAGCTGCTGGAGGGGCATGTGCTGCAGCCGATGGTGCAGAGCCGGACCGTGCACATGCATCCGGCGGCGGTGCTGCTGGCGATCACGGCGGGGGCGTCCGTGGCCGGAATCCTGGGGATGCTGCTGGCCGTACCACTGACGGCGGCGGCGTTCGGCGTGGCGCACGAGCTGCGGATGCGGTACGGGCACGGCCCTGAGGACGAACAGGAACCGTAGGGCCGGCAGCGGGTCACAGAGAGGCCCCGTGCACCCGCAGGCCCCTTCGGCCCCGTACGCCGTGCGCCTACGCCTCCCCGTCCTCCTTCAACGGCTCCTCCTCCAGCTCGAACCAGATGCTCTTGCCCTCGCCCCGCGGATCGACGCCCCAGGCGTCCGCGAGGAGCTCCATGAGGACCAGGCCGCGGCCCGAGGAGGCCAGCTCGCCGGGGTGGCGTCTGTGCGGGAGGTCGTCGCTGGCGTCCGTGACCTCCACCCGGACCCGGCGCCCGGCCCGGCCGCCCGGGCCGTCGCCGTCGCCGGAGACCTCGGCGACCAGCAGCGCGTCCGTGTCGGTGTGCACCAGGACGTTGGTGAGCATCTCGGAGGCCAGGAGCACCGCCGAGTCGACCTGCTCGGCGGAGGACCAGTCGTGCAGCAGTTCGCGCAGCTGCTGCCGGACGCCCGCGATCCGCTCGGGCTCGGCCTGCGCGATCGCCAGCGCCGTACGCCGTATCACCGGCAGTACCGGGGCGACCGTGCCGCCGCAGGTGCCCGCCCCGCTCGCACGGCACAGCAGCACCACGGCGATGTCGTCCTCGCGCCGGTCGGTCAGCGGCCCGGTGGCGTAGTGCGAGGAGGGCCCGTGCACGGCCTGGACCAGCGCGTCGGCCAGCTCCTCCATGTCGCCGTCGTGCTCCTCGAGGATGCGCCGGATCCGCCGCCAGCCGGTCTCCAGGTCGTGGCCGCCGGTCTCGATCAGGCCGTCCGTGCAGAGCAGCATGGTCTCGCCGGGCTCCAGGACGAGCCGGGTGGTCGGGTAATCCGCGTCCGGGTCGATGCCGAGCGGCAGCCCGCCCGAGGTCGGCCGCATCAGCACCGTGCGGTCGGCCATGCGGATCGCGGGGTCCGGGTGGCCGGCGCGGGCGATCTCCAGCGTCCCGGTCGCCGGGTCCACCTCCACATAGAGGCAGGTCGCGAAGCGCAGGTCCGCGCCGTCCTCGCCGTAGGTCATCCCATGCAGGAAGCGGGAGGCGCGGGAGAGGACCGCGTCCGGGCGGTGGCCCTCGGCGGCGTATGCGCGCAGGGCTATCCGCAGCTGGCCCATGAGGCCCGCGGCGCGCACGTCGTGGCCCTGGACGTCGCCGATGGTCAGCGCGAAGCGGCCTCCCCCGGAGGGGGTACCCCCAGGCAGCTGGATCATGTCGTACCAGTCGCCGCCCACCTGGAGCCCGCCGCCGGTCGGCACATAGCGCGCGGCCACCGTCATGCCGGGTATCTGCGGACCCAGCGTGGGCATCATCGAGCGCTGCAGCCCGTCCGTCAGCTCCCGCTCCGTCTCGGCGGCGCCCGCCCGGGTGAGGGCCTGGGCGAGCATGCGGGCGACCGTGGTGAGCACCGAACGCTCGTCGGACGTGAAGGCGACCGGGTGCTTGAACGCCGCCATCCAGGCGCCCATCGTGCGTCCCGCGACGGTGAGCGGCAGGAAGGCCCAGGACTGGCGGCCGAACTGCGCGGCGAGCGGCCAGGAGGCCGGGTAGCGGGCCTTGTACTCCTCGGGCGAGGACATGTACACGGCGCGGCCGGTGCGGACGACCTCGGCGGCCGGGTAGTCCGTGTCCAGCGACATCTGGGTGAAGGGCGCCTCGTCGCCCGGCTTGTGCCCGTGGTGGCCGATGACGGTCAGCCGGTCGGCCTCGACCCCGAATACGGCCAGCCCGTCCGGCGAGAACCCGGGCATCGACAGCCCGGCCGCGACCCGCAGCACCTCCTCCGTGGACCGCGCCTCGGCCAGCGCGCGCCCCGCGTCCAGCAGGAACGCCTCGCGGGAGCGGCGCCAGTCACCGATGACGGGTGCCCGGGCGGCGGCTCCGGGGACGGGCTCGGTGACCTCCTGAAGGGTGCCGACCAGCTTGTACTCGCCGGTGCGCGCGTCCAGCGACGGCTTGGAACGGCTGCGGACGATACGGACGACACGGTTGTTCTCGTCCATGATCCGCATCCGGACCTCGGCGATGGTGCCCTCGGCGAGGGCCAGCTGGACCACCCCGTCGACCTCGTTCCAGTCGACCGGGTGGAACCGGGAGCGGATCTGGGCCTCGGTGAGCGTGGTCGGCTCGGCGGGCAGCCCGACGAGCCGCGCGGCCTCGGCATCCAGGGTGACGAGCCCCGCGGCGGCGTCGTAGCGCCACATGCCGGTCGCCACGGCGGCCAGGACGTCCCCCACGGCGGGCAGGGGCTCACCAGTGCGCATTGCCCCACTGTAAGAAGAGGGGATCGGGAGGTGCCACTGAAAGTGAGCAACAGCGATCTTGAGCTGGTTCGCGGTGATTCCGGCGCACCGGAAGAATCGGGGCGAGGCGATCTTGGGGCGGCCGGTACGCTTGATGGGTCCGGGCCGTGCCCGCCCGGAGGCGCCGGGGCGAGCGGCCCCGGCGAGACCCCGATCCTGCGAAGACTGGATGAACGACGATGCACCGGTACAGGTCCCACACCTGCGGCGAGCTCCGCGCCTCTGACGTCGGCAAGGACGTCCGGCTGAGCGGCTGGCTGCACAATCGGCGCGACCTGGGCGGCATCCTGTTCATCGATCTGCGCGACCACTACGGCATCACGCAGCTCGTCGCCCGCCCGGGCACGGCGTCGTACGAGGCCCTGGACAAGCTCTCCAAGGAGACGGTCGTCCGCGTCGACGGCGAGGTCGTCTCCCGTGGTACCGAGAACGTGAACCCGGACCTGCCCACCGGTGAGATCGAGATCGAGGTCGGCGAGGTCGAGGTGCTGGGCGCGGCCGCCCCGCTCCCCTTCACGATCAACACCGAGGACGGGGTCAACGAGGAGCGGCGCCTGGAGTACCGCTTCCTGGACCTGCGCCGTGAGCGCATGCACCGCAACATCATGCTGCGCACGGCCGTGATCTCGGCGATCCGCCACAAGATGGCGGCGATGGGCTTCAACGAGATGGCGACCCCGATCCTGACGGCGACCTCCCCCGAGGGCGCCCGCGACTTCGTGGTCCCCTCCCGCCTGAACCCGGGCAAGTTCTACGCGCTGCCGCAGGCGCCGCAGCAGTTCAAGCAGCTGCTGATGATCTCCGGCTTCGACCGCTACTTCCAGATCGCGCCCTGCTTCCGTGACGAGGACGCGCGCGCGGACCGTTCGCCGGGCGAGTTCTACCAGCTCGACGTGGAGATGTCCTTCGTCGAGCAGGAGGACGTGTTCCAGCCGATCGAGAAGCTGATGACGGAGATCTTCGAGGAGTTCGGGGACGGCCGGCACGTCACCTCCCCGTTCCCGCGGATCCCGTTCCGTGAGGCGATGCTGAAGTACGGCTCGGACAAGCCGGACCTGCGCGCCCAGCTGGAGCTGGTCGACATCACCGACATCTTCGAGGGCTCGGAGTTCAAGGCGTTCGCGGGCAAGCACGTGCGCGCGCTGCCGGTGCCGGACACGGCCTCGCAGCCCCGCAAGTTCTTCGACCAGCTCGGCGAGTACGCGGTGGAGCAGGGCGCCAAGGGCCTGGCCTGGGTGCGGGTCGGCGAGGACGGCACGCTGTCCGGCCCGATCGCCAAGTTCCTGACCGAGGAGAACGTCGCGGAGCTGACGAAGCGGCTGTCGCTGTCGGCCGGTCACGCGGTCTTCTTCGGCGCGGGTGAGTTCGACGAGGTCTCCAAGATCATGGGCGCGGTCCGGGTGGAGGCGGCCAAGCGGGCCGGCCACTTCGAGGAGGGCGTCTTCCGCTTCTGCTGGATCGTCGACTTCCCGATGTTCGAGAAGGACGAGGACACCGGAAAGATCGACTTCTCGCACAACCCGTTCTCGATGCCGCAGGGCGGCATGGAGGCGCTCGAGACCCAGGACCCGCTGGACATCCTGGCCTGGCAGTACGACATCGTCTGCAACGGCGTGGAGCTGTCCTCGGGCGCGATCCGGAACCACGAGCCGGACATCATGCTCAAGGCCTTCGGTATCGCGGGCTACGACGAGGAGACGGTGGAGCGCGAGTTCGCCGGCATGCTCCGTGCGTTCCGCTTCGGCGCCCCGCCGCACGGCGGCATCGCCCCGGGCATCGACCGCATCGTGATGCTCCTGGCGGACGAGCCGAACATCCGCGAGACGATCGCGTTCCCGCTCAACGGCAACGCGCAGGACCTGATGATGGGCGCGCCGACGGAGCTGGACGAGGCGCGGCTGAGGGAACTGCACATCTCGGTGCGCAAGCCGCAGGCGAAGTAGCGAGGCAAGAGGGTGGCCCGGAACCGACGGTCGGTTCCGGGCCACTTTCGCATGGCAGAGGCCCGGCCGGTTCGTCATCCGGCTCCGGGCCTCTGCGGTGAGGGGCGTGTCGTGTGACCTCGCTGCGGCGTACGGCGTTGATCACGTCGTACGGAAAGGAGAGCGGATGGTCGGCTCGTCGCACGAGGCGCTGCACCGGATCTTCCAGAAGGACCCGGCGCCCCCGACGAGTGCCCTGCAGCAGGTGTTGAACATCCCGTTCCCCGAGCCGCGCGAGTTCGCGGCCATGAACGTGGACCTGACGGAAGTCGAGCCGGTCGAACGCCGGCGTCCTTGGTGCAGTTCGTCGACTCATGCTTGGGCAAGCCGCGCAAGCGCCGTGTCGTCATGGGTTCCGTCGCCGTCGTCGTGGCCGGTGGGATCGGTTGCGGCGCTCTCCGGACAGCATCCCGAACATCGCCCGGCCCTCCATCGTGGAGGTGTCGATGCCCTGCTCGATGACGTGCAGCCCGATCCCGCGCTCGCGCAGGTCGGCACCGAGGGTCACCAGATGCAGCACGGAGCGGGAGAGCCGGTCGAGCCGGGTGACCTTCAGTGTGTCGCCCTCACGCAGCAGTTCGAGGACGAGATCGAGCTTTGGCCGGGACGCCTTGGCACCGCTTGCCTTGCCGACGTGGATGTTGTCGCGGTCGACTCCGTGGCGGAGTAGTGCGTCGATCTGATGATCAGGGTTCTGGTCGGCAGTCGAGACCCGGCCGTAGCCGATGAGCATGTGTCGGAATCTATCGGCCTACCGTTCACCGACGTTGATTTTCGACGCGAGTTGTCGACAGCGCCCACCTGCGGGTTCGTGATCACGGGCCGGAGTGTCGATAGACGGTTGTTCGCCGACAGTCCGCAACCTGGTCCGAGTTCCCCCGGGGCGGTAAGGCGTCCGGGTCGCGGCGGCACGAACGACGTCGTGTGACGCCCCGTCCACCACCGTCCGATGGGGTAGCCGCACGGGTATCGATACCCGGCCTGGGGCGGTCCCGGGCAGGCTGGACGTACATGGCCATCAGGTACCATGCAGAGCATGGTACCTGATGTGGCAAGTAAGGGTGGCCCTGGGAAGGCGGAAAGTCAGCTCCGCAAAGGAGTGCTGGAGTACTGCGTCCTGGGACTTCTGCGCAGTGGCGCTCGCTACGGCGTAGAGCTGCTGGAGGTGCTTGGCACGGTGAACGTGATGACCACCAGCCAGGGGACGATCTATCCGTTGCTGGCCCGGTTGCGCCGTGACGGTTTGGTGGATACCACCTGGCAGGAGTCCCCAAGTGGGCCGCCGCGCCGCTACTACATGCTGACCCCTCAGGGAGAGGCGGCGCTGGCGGAGTTCACTGAGATCTGGCCGCACTTCCGCGACGCCGTGGACCGCTTCATCGCCGATTGAACGACCGAACTCCCCACTGCCTTTACCTGGAGACTCACTATGAAGACCGTCGAGCACCCGCTTGCGGTGGCCTGCCTGGAGGCTGTGGCACGCGAGGCCGCAGCCCTGGCACCGGAGCGCCGCAACGAACTTCTTGCCGATCTGACCGAGCACATTGCGGTGGCATTCGCCGAGCAGCCGGCCCGCGACGAGGCATAGGTGAAAGCCGTCCTGGACCGCCTCGGCGACCCCCGCACCATCGTGGCCACCGCCCGCGAAGGCGAGACCATCGCGCTTCCGGTTGGCAAGTGGCACAGCCTTGCCCCGTTGATCTTGCTTCCGGCGGCCGGACTTCTCGGGGGCGTCAGCCTCGTCCTGGGCGGCATTGCCGTGATCGCGGGTGTCGTGCTGCTGTGGGCAGCACCTCACTGGAGCAGGCGCGACAAGATCATCGGCACTGCGGCCACGCTCCCGGTCCCTATAGCGCTTGTCGGCATAGCCTTCACTGCGGCAACAACGGGGCCGCTCGACCCGGGGCTGCTCACTCTCATCGCCCCTGGCGTGCTGGTCCCGGCGGCCGCATCGGTATACCTCTTCCGGGCAGGGCGCCGCATGTCGTCATGATGAGGAATCGCCTGTTCTGGCAGCGTCACCGGCCGCATGGCGCGGACCGGGCACCTTGATGGTCGGCGCAAGTTCGAGCCGCTTGTCCATGTCGAGGCGCGGCACCACCGGCGCCGGGGTTCATTCCTAGGAGTACGCAGACGAACAGGGGCCCGGGAGCCTCTCGGCTTCCGGGCCCCCTTCAGTGCGCGGGCGCCGCTACTCCGTCTCGCCGCCGAAGCGCTCCTTGTACCCGGCCAGGTCCTCGTCCGTCAGCTTCGCGAACAGGACCGGCGGGACGGTGAAGGGCGTGCCCGGGGCGACGGCGGTGAGGGACCTGGCCTCCTCCTGCGTGACCCAGGCCGCCGTGTCGTCCTTCAGGTCGAAGGCCGCGCGCATGGCCGCCGAGGACGTCGGGATGAACGGCTCCGAGACCACCGCGTACAGGTGGATCAGGTTCATCGCCGTGCGCAGGGTGAGGGCCGCGCCCTCCTTGTTGGTCTTGATCTCCAGCCAGGGGGCCTTCTCCTCCAGGTACGAGTTGCCGGCCGACCACAGGGCGCGCAGCGCCGCCGCCGCCTTGCGGAACTGGATGGCCTCCATGTGCTCCTCGTACTCCGAGAGCAGACGGGCGATCTCCTCGCCGAGCCGCGCCTCGGCCTCACCCGGCGCGCCGCCCTCGGGGACGGAGTCTCCGAAGCGCTTGCGAGAGAAGGAGAGAACGCGGTTGACGAAGTTGCCCAGTGTGTCGGCGAGGTCCTTGTTCACCGTGGCCGTGAAGTGCTCCCAGGTGAAGGAGGAGTCGTCCGACTCGGGCGCGTTCGCCATCATGAAGTAGCGCCAGTAGTCGGCGGGCAGGATCTCCAGCGCGTCGTGCGTGAAGACGCCGCGCTTCTGCGAGGTGGAGAACTTGCCGCCGTAGTAGTTGAGCCAGTTGAAGGCCTTGATCACGTCGACCTTTTTCCACGGCGCGCGGGTGCCCAGCAGGGTCGCCGGGAACATCACGCTGTGGAAGGGCACGTTGTCCTTGCCCATGAACTGGGTGTAGTGGACGTCCGCGTCCGACTCCCACCACCAGGAGCGCCAGTCGCGGTTCTCCGGGTCCTGGTCCGCCCATTCCTTGGTCGCGCCGATGTACTCGATCGGGGCGTCGAACCAGACGTAGAAGACCTTGCCCTCGGCGGCCAGGTCCGGCCAGGTGTCGGCCGGGACCGGGACGCCCCAGTCCAGGTCACGGGTGATCGCACGGTCGTGCAGGCCCTCGGTGAGCCACTTGCGGGCGATGGAGGAGGCGAGGACCGGCCAGTTGTCGGCGCGCTCGTCCACCCAGGCCTCGACCTCGCCGGCCAGGGCCGACTGGAGGAGGAAGAGGTGCTTGGTCTCGCGGATCTCCAGGTCGCTGCTGCCGCTGATCGCCGAGCGCGGGTCGATCAGGTCGGTCGGGTCCAGCACACGGGTGCAGTTCTCGCACTGGTCGCCGCGGGCCTTGTCGTAGCCGCAGTGCGGACACGTGCCGATGATGTACCGGTCCGGCAGGAAGCGGCCGTCGGCGTTCGAGTACACCTGGCGGATGGCCCGCTCCTCGATGAATCCGTTCGCCTTCAGCTCGCGGGCGATCTCCTGGGTGATCTCGCGGTTCTGCGGGGAGGAGCTGCGGCCGAAGTAGTCGAACGCCAGGTTGAAGCCGTCGTAGACCGCCTTCTGGGCGTCGTGCGCCTGCGCGCAGAACTCGTCCACCGGGAGACCCTGCTCCTTGGCGGCCAGCTCGGCCGGGGTGCCGTGCTCGTCCGTCGCGCAGATGAAGAGCACCTCGTGGCCCCGCTGGCGGAGGTAGCGGGAGTACACGTCCGCCGGGAGCATGGACCCCACCATGTTGCCCAGGTGCTTGATCCCGTTGATGTACGGAAGGGCGCTGGTGATGAGGTGTCGAGCCATCGCGGGCTGCTCCCAGGTCGATACGTGGGGTGACGACGGCCGGCTCTCGGGCCGACTGCGCATCGTCTACGAACCTTGAAATCGTAGCCGACATGGGTACGCCGCCCGCTTCCCGTTTTGGGGGTGAGAAGCGGGCGGCGTCCTAGGGGGCCGCCCGGGGAGGTTTTACGGGCGCCAGTTCGCCAGTACGCCCTCGTAGACCTCGGCGTCCGTGAGCTCGCGCGGCGTTTCGCCGGCCAGGAAGTGGGATGTGTTGTCCGTCCTGAGCTTGCGGAGGTAGTCGAAGGCCTTGTTCTCCGGGTCGCCGAAGGCGATGAAAGAGAAGAAGAGCTGGGGGTGGCTCTTCGCGGCCTCGGTGAGGGACTGGGTGGCGGGGGTCTTCGCGTCCGGGGCGCCGTCCGTCTGGAAGATCACCAGGGCGGGGAGGTCCGGGTTCTCGGACTTGTCGTGGTCGGCGATCACCGCTTCCACGGCCGCGTGGTAGCTGGTGCGGCCCATACGGCCGAGGGACGCGTGGAGGGTGTCGATCTTGTTCTCGTGGTCGGCGAGGGTGAGCTCGCCGGTGCCGTCCAGTTCGGTGGAGAAGAAGACGACGGGGACCGTGGCCTCCGGGTCGAGGTGGGCGGCGAGGGCGAGGGCCTGCTCGCCGAGGGCCTGGGCGGAGCCGTCCTTGTAGTACGGGCGCATGGAGGCGGAGCGGTCGAGCACGAGGTAGACCTTGGCCCGGGTGCCGGTGAGGTGGCGGTCGTCGAGGACGGTGGCGGCGGCCTTGTAGGCGGTGAGGAGGCCGGGGGCGCGGGTCTTCAGGCGGGTGGGGGGGATGGCGGGGGCGGCCTTCGGCTCGGGCTGGGGGTTCGCCTGCGGGTTCGCCTGCGGCTCGGGCTGCGGCTCGGGCTGCGGGGCGGGGGTGGGGTCCGCCTCGGCTTCGCCTTCGGCGGAGGTGTTCCCACCCGCACCACCCGTGCGGGTGGTGGTGTCGGGTGCGGGTGACTCCTGTGGGGCTTCCTCGCCGTCGGCGGCTGCCGGGTCGTCGGTGGGGGCGGCGGCGGGCTGCTCAGCAGTGGCCGGTTCCGGTGCCTCGGCCTCAGGCTCCGGCTCTGCCGCCACCTCCGCGGTGGGCTCCTCCTGGGCCACGGGCTCGGGCGCCGCCTCGGGCTCCGGCTGAGGCGCGGACTTCGTCTCGGCCTCGGGCTGGGGTTCTGCCGCCACCTCGGCGGTGGACTCCTCCTGGGCCACGGGCTCGGGCGCCGCCTCAGGCTCCGGCTGAGGCGCAGGCTCGGTCTTCGCCTCCGGCTGGGACTCCGGCTCCGCCTTCGCTTCGGGCTCCGGCTGGGCCACGGGCTCGGGCGCCGCCTCGGGCTCCGGCTGAGGCGCGGGCTCGGTCTTCGCCTCCGGCTGGGACTCCGGCTCCGCCTTCGCTTCGGGCTCCGGCTGGGACTCCGGCTCCGCCTTCGCTTCGGCCTGAGACTCGGGGTTCGCCTCGGCTTCCGCCGTCGCCTCAGCGGTGGGCTCCGTCTCGGGTTCGGGCTCGGGCTCGACCCTGGTTCGCAGCTCCGGCTCCGCCTCGGCCTGAGGCTCAGCCCCCGCGTCGGCCTGAAGCTCAGTCGCCGGCTCGGCCGCCGGTTCCGTTGCAGCCGTCCGGTTCGGCGTTTCCGTGGTCGGCGGTTCCTCCCTGTGGGTCGGCTGCCTCGGTACCGTGACGTTGTCGAACGCCGCCGCCACCAGTTCGTGTTCGTCGTCCGTACGGCCCGAAGACTGCGCCGGTACCGCCGGCTCCGCGGCCGTCGACTGCGCCGGTTCCGTCAGCTCCGGTTCCGTCGGCCGTGCCGGTACTGCCTGCTCCGCGGCCGTCGACTGGGCCGGTACCGTCGGCTCCTGTGGCTCCCGCGTGGGCTCCTCTTCGGCGGAGCGACCCTTGCGTGAGCGGCCGAACGCGTTCCGCAGGAGAGTGAGAATGCCCATGTGCGCAACCCTTCGCGTGAGTTGATGCCCGTCAATCCCTGGCCAGGACGGACACGTAAGGTTAGCGGCCGAAGGCGGCGATCCTGGGTACCGTCCGAACATCGGAACCGCCGCCTGTCAATACCGCGATTCCGCCGTTACACATCCTCGGGGCCGAGACGGCTCGGCTCGCGCGGCACGCCACGCCGAGTGGCGCCCAACCCCCGTACGGTTCCATCCCGTTCACCGATCGTTCATCCCTCGGCGTTGCTCCCGCACACCCGATCCCCCTAGCGTCACGCCCACACCAAGGGTTCGTATGGGGAGAGTAAAGTGCGCAAACTGCTGCCGCTGATCGGCACGCCCTCCGGTTCGCATCCCGGCGGGCGGTCCGCCCTGACCTGTCGCTTCCGGTGCGGTGACGCCTGTTTCCACGAGGTGCCCAACACCAGCTCCAACGCGTACGCCGGCGATGTCATCACCGGCGTCCTCAGTCGCCGTTCCGCCCTCCGCGCCGCCGCCGTCGTCACGGTGGCCGCCACCACCGGTACGGCCGCGCTCGCGGCCACCGCCCCGCAGGCCGAAGCCGCCGCCCCGGCCCGCACCGACGCCGCCCGCGGCCTTCGTTTCACCCCCGTCGCGCCCAACACCGCCGACGCCGTCACCGTCCCCGACGGCTACCGTCAGAACGTCGTCATCCGCTGGGGCGACCCCATCCTCCGCGGCGCCCCCGCCTTCGACCCCGAGCACCAGACCGCCGCCGCCCAGGCCGGCCAGTTCGGGTACAACAACGACTTCCTCGCCCTCCTCCCGCTCCCGGGCGAGCGCGGCCGCCAGCTCCTCGTCGCCAACCACGAGTACACCGATGAAGTGATCATGTTCCGCGGGTACGACCCGGAGAACCCCACCCGGCAGCAGGCCGAGGTCGCCTGGGCCGCCCACGGGCTCTCCGCCGTCGTCGTCGAGGAGGACGAGCGCACCGGGCACCTGACCGCCGTGTCCCGTCATCCCCTCAACCGCCGTGTCACCGCCACCACCGAGTTCCGGCTCACCGGGCCGGCGGCGGGATCCGAGCTCCTGCGGACCTCCGCCGACCTCTCCGGCCGCAAGGTCCTCGGCACCCTCAACAACTGCTCCGGCGGCACCACCCCGTGGGGCACCACCCTCCACGGCGAGGAGAACTTCAACCAGTACTTCGCGAACGGCAGCCGGGCCACGGACAAGCGGTACGGCATCGGGACCGGTGCCACCGAGCGGAAGTGGGAACGGTTCGACAAGCGGTTCGACATCGCGCAGGAGCCCAACGAGGTCCACCGTTTCGGGTACGTCGTCGAGTTCGACCCGTACGACCCCACCTCCACGCCCCGCAAGCACACCGCCCTCGGCCGCTTCAAGCACGAGGCCGCCACCGTGCGGCTCACCGAGGACGGGCGGCCCGTCGTCTACTCGGGGGACGACGAGCGGTTCGACTACTTCTACAAGTTCGTCGGCAGCAAGCGGATGCGGCACGGCAACTCCCGGGCCGTGCGGGAGCACAACCTGTCGCTGCTCGACGAGGGCACGTTGTACGTCGCCAAGCTCACCGGTGACTCGCCGGCCTCCGAGATCGACGGGAGTGGGAAGCTGCCCGCCGACGGGGAGTTCGACGGGTCCGGCACCTGGATCCCGCTCGCCACCGCCACCGCCCACGGGGCCGTCTCGCACGTCGAGGGCATGACCGCCGAAGAGGTGTTCGTCTTCACCCGGCTGGCGGGAGACAAGGTCGGCGCCACCAAGATGGACCGCCCCGAGGACATCCAGCCCTCCCCGCACACCGGCAAGGTGTACGTCGTCCTCACCAACAACTCCAACCGGGGCAAGGCCGGATACGCGGCCGCCGACGAGGCCAACCCGCGCAACGTCAACAAGCACGGGCACATCCTGGAGCTCACCGAGCGCCTGGGCCGGCCCGACAGCACCACCTTCGCGTGGTCCGTCTTCCTCGTCGCCGGGGACCCCGCCGACCCCTCCACCTACTTCGCCGGATTCCCCAAGGACAGGGTCAGCCCCATCTCCTGCCCGGACAACGTGGCCTTCGACCCCCACGGCAACCTGTGGATCTCCACCGACGGCAACCAGCTCGGCTCCCACGACGGCCTGTTCGGCGTGGCGACGAGCGGTGACCGGCGCGGTGAGCTGAAGCAGTTCCTGACCGTGCCCACGGGTGCCGAGACGTGCGGGCCGATCGTGCAGGACCGGCGCGTGGTCGTGGCCGTGCAGCACCCCGGCGAGGTCGACGGCGCGTCCGTGGAGAAGCCGGCCAGCACCTGGCCCGACGGCCCCGGGAAGATCGTCCGCCCGGCCGTCGTCGCGGTGTGGCGCGCGGACGGACGCGACATCGGCGTCTGAGACCGTAAGCCAGTAAGCCAGTAAGTCAGTAAGCCAAGTCGGCGGTAAAGGAGTACGGCCGTACGGCACGTGGGCGGTCGTGGTCTCAGTGCGGGGACGCGATCGCCCGTGCCGCCGCCACCTCCTGCCGCAGCGGCTCAAGGATGCTCTCCGCCGGGCCGGTGGGGTCGGTGCGGACCGGGACCAGCACCTCCGTCTCCCGCAGGCCCTCCGACAGCTCTCGCAGTTGCAGGGTGATCTGGGCGATCTCGGCGGGCGACGGCGGCGGTGCCCCCTGCTTCACCCGTACCCGGGCCGCCGTCGACGGGGAGTTGCGGGGGATGGTTGCCGACGCGGAGAGGGAAGAGGCGGTGCGGAAGCGGCGCTAGCGGAGAGCTGCGGTGCCTACGGGAGAGCTGCGGTGCTACTGGAGAGCTACGGGGCCCGTTCCGTGCGCGGTACCGTCACCAGGGACCAGATCACGAAACCGCCGATCGCGATGGCGATGATCGACCAGATCGGGGCGTACGGCAGGAACATGAAGTAAAGGATCATGTAGAGGGCCGCCAGGCCCACACCCACCCAGCGGGCCCACTCCAGGCCCTGCAGGACGCCCCACCCCGTGATCGCCACGAGAGCGCCGACGATCAGGTGGATCCAGCCCCACGTGGAGAGGCTGAACTGGTACACGTAGTCGCCGACGCGGACGTAGACGTTGTTCGTGGCGATGCCGGCGATGCCGTTCAGCACGCCGACGATGCCGCCGACCATCATCAGGACCCCGGCGAACGCCATGCCGCCGGTGGCCCACGCCGTCTGTCTGGCGTGCGTGGTGGATGCGGTGTGCTGGACCATGGGGTTGCCTCCTGGGGACGGGGCCTTCACCCGAAGGTTCACCCCGAGGAGGATGCGCCGCAGGGTGAAGCGGTCCGAACGGGTGAGCGCAGAACTCCCGCGGCCGCCGGCGCGGAGGGTGCCGTCGCGGACCGCGTCAGGCCTGGACCTGCGACGGTCGCTCCGCCGCAACTCGTGCGGGCTCTTCGGACGCGCGCCGGCGTCGCACGTACCGGCCCGTGAGCCAGGCGGCCAGGGCCACCAGGAGCCCGAGTCCGAGCAGCAGCCAGGAGACCAGGCGCAGGGTCTCGGTGAGGGCGTCGTAGACCGCGCCGGCCGCCGGGTGCGAGACGTCCGGCGGCAGGTCCGCCAGCGTCATGCGGCGCCCCACCGCGATCGCGACCCCGAGCAGGGCCGCGCCCAGCGCGGTGCCGAGGCCGGTCGCCAGCACGGCCCGGCGGCGGCAGACGGCCACGAGGATGCCGGTCACCGCGAAGGCCGCGGCGGCGACGGGAAGCCAGAAGCCCGCGACTTCGAGCACGTGGAACCCCTTCCGGAGCTTCGTCAGGTCCTGCGACTGCAGCAGCGTGACCTCGGTGTGCGCTACGGGGATGCGGCCCGCGAACGGCACATGATCGTCGACGAGCTGCTGCTTCATGCGCTCGGTGACGGGGGCGAGGTCGAGGGTGACGGGCCCGTCGCCGCGGTCGTCGTCGTGCAGCGCGCGCATCACGGCGTCGTGCGCGCTGAGGTTCGCGGTGTCCCAGGCGGCGCGGAAGGCCTCCGTGTCCGTGAACGAGCGCACCGCGTCGTGGACGAAGGCGTGCACGGAGCCCCGCAGGGGCGGGCTGACGTGCACATCGCGCATGATGCCGTCCGTGACGGCACCGGCGATGGCGTCGCGGACCTCGGCGTCGGAGGCGAGCGGGGCGGTACTGGCCGCGTAGCGGTCGGCGTCCTCGATGCCGTACTTCGCCCACGCGGCGAGCACGCCGAGCGGTGCGAGCAGACACGCGAGGCCGAGCAGTACGGCGGACAGGACGCTGCGGACACGTCGGGACACGCCACCAGGGAACCGCCGGCACGGACGGCGCGCGAGCGGACCGCCTGCAAACGGGTGGACAGGGCGGCGGGGCGGGAGACCGCGGACGGGCGCGGCCCCGGCCGGGCCGGGTCGGTGCGGGCCGGCTCGGGGGCCGCGCGGTGACGTCCGCGGACGGGTCAGCCGGCCCGGCGGCCCTCTCCGTCCTCGTGCCTGGCGTAGTGGGAGAACGTCGAGTAGCGGTAGAAGTCGAACAGGAACGCGGCCAGCGCGACCACGAGCGCCAGGCCCGCCGCGTCCAGCACGCTCACATTGGCCTGGATGTAGAGGAAGCCGAGCGTGATGCCCGTGAACGCCCCCCACACCACCGCGTGCGCCCCGCGTCGAAGGCGCGGCGCCACGACGAACAGGGCGGAGCACAGCACCGTGAAGACGATCGTGCAGGCGAAGCCGAACACGAGGTTCCAGCCGGTGATGGGGCCGCCCTGGCGCCGGTTGGCCGCCGCCCAGTAGCCGTAGAGGAGCCCGATGGCGAGCGGCACGGCCAGTCGTCCGAGGCGGTGCACGCGCCGGTCGAAGAGGTTCGGCGGCCGATGGGCCGGGACGAAAGCGCGGGAGGTGGTGGCGGGTGGGTGCGGGGTCCCCGATGCGGGTGCCGCGTGAGCCATGGGAGCACTCCTCTCTCCTCGCCCCTGCACACCAGGGCACACCCTGGCGGGGGCGGTGGGCAAGTCGGGATGCGAGGCCTTTCGGAGCGTGTTTCGCTGGGGCTCATGAGGATCGTCCTGTTCGGCGCGACCGGGATGGTGGGCAGCCGGATCGCCGCGGAGGCGACGCGGCGCGGACACCGGGTGACGGCCGTCAGCCGCTCCGGCCGTTCGCCGGTGCCGGGGGTGACCGCAACGGCGGCGGACGCGGCGGATCCGGCGAAGGTCGCGGAGCTGGCGAGGGGGGCGGACGCGGTGGCGAGCGCGTGCGCACCGCCCCGGGACGGTACGGACCCGGAGGAGCCCTTCCTCGCGATCAACCGGGCGATCGTCCAGGGCACCCGGGACGCAGGGGTGCGGCGGCTCGTGGTGGTCGGCGGCGCGGGCAGCCTGGAGGTCGCGCCCGGGGAGGCGCTGCACGACCAGCCCGGTTTTCCGGAGGCGGTCCGGGCGGAGGCGCTGACGCACGGCACGGCCCTGGACTTCTACCGCACGGTGGACGACCTGGACTGGACGTACGTCTCCCCCGCCGCCGAGATCGCCCCCGGGCAGCGCACGGGCCGTTTCCGGGTGGGCGGCGACCAGTTGCTGACCGACGCGGAGGGCCGCAGCCGGATCAGCGCGGAGGACTACGCGGCGGCGTTCCTCGACGAACTGGAACAGGGCGCCCATGTACGCGCCCGCATGTCGGTGGCGTACTGACGACCGCGAGACCGACGGACTGACGAGACCGACGAACGGCAGGCAGGTCCGGTGCCCACGAGACGAGCCCCCGACGACCGACCGGAGGAAGGCCGGAGGGAAGAGGACGGCGCCGTACGACAGCGAGAGGACGCCCCACGGCTGGGCGCGCCGCGCCGGGGGCCGGGACCGCGAGGCATGGACGACGCTCCGCCCGGTTCCACGGGGGGCGGGGGCTGCCGGGGCCGCACGTGACGGCCTCGACGACCTCGCCGGGGCTGCCCGCGACGGACCGACCGGCCCCGCGGGTGACGGCCTCGACGGACTCGCCCGCGTCGGTCCCGAGGGACCGGCCGCCGATGGACCCGTACCGGGTGTCGTGACCACGCCCACGGGAGCGGCGGCCTCGCGCGGGCCGCATTCGTTGTTGCGGGTGCGGGGGCGCAGCGTCGGCTGGGTGCCGCCGCTCCTCCTGCTCCTCACCATCGCCCTGCTCGACAAGAACAGCACCGGCGGCTTCCGGATGATCTCCTGGGTGGTGCTGGTGCCCGGCATCGCGGCGGCGATCTGCGGGGTGTGGGGCACGAGCGTCGCGGCCGCCCTGACCGTCGTCACCTTCGAGCTCGAGGACCACGCCTGGCCGCACGAGCTCCAGACCGGCCTGCCCGACTTCATCCTCGTCATCGCGGGCGGCGTCCTGGCCGTGCTGGCCTGCGCGGTCCGGGTGCGCGGCGAGCGGCGCATGCCGCACATGCAGGACATCGCCGAGACGACCCGGCACACGGTGCTGCGGCCCCTCCCCGCCGACTGGGGCGGTCTCGACCACGCGGCGGCCTACCTCGCGGCGGACAGCGTCGCCCGTGTCGGCGGCGACTTCTACGACATCCAGCCCGGCCCGCAGGGCACCCGTGTGCTGGTCGGCGATGTGCAGGGCAAGGGCCTCGGCGCGGTCGCCGCCGCCTCCGCGCTGCTCGGAACGTTCCGCGAGTCGGCGTACCACGAACCGTGCCTCGCCACGGTCACGTTTGGAGACGCGGATGCTGCGGCATGTGCGCTACTGCACGTCGATCGGCCGCGACGACGGGGACCGCTTCGCCACCGCCGTCCTGCTCGGCTTCCCGCCCACCGACCCCTGCTGCGTGGAGGTGGTCAACTTCGGGCACGAGCCGCCGCTGGTGGTCGGCCCCGACGGCGTACGGCCCCTGCCGCCCGGCGAGGGACTGCCGCTGGCTTCGGCACACTGGCCGACGGACCGCCGCCCGCCCGGCGCGTGCCGCTCACGCCGGGCGAGACACTGCTGCTGGTCACGGACGGGGTGTGCGAGGCGCGGGACGCGGCCGGGGAGTTCTACCCGCTGCGGGAGAAGGTGGCCCGCGCGGTCGCCGAGGACCCGCGCGCGGCGGACCCCGCCCGCCTGGTCCCGCTGGTGCGCGACGGCACCCTGCACCACTGCCGCGACCGCCTGGCCGACGACACGACGATCTTCGCGGTCCGGCCCCGCCCGTCCGTCGCCCACTGAGCGTTCGCCGGACTTCGTCGCCCCTTTGCAGGCGCAGAGGTTACGGTGCTGACGTATCTGATCGATGGGGGAGGGAACGATGCCCGGAACCGTGCTGCTGCTCGCGGCCTCGCCGGCGGGCAAGGGGTGCCTGGTGGACGCGGCCTCCGTGCTTCCGGTGCTCGCGGCCGTCGCCCCGCCGGTGCTGTCCGGCACGGACACGGCGACCGTGGTGGAACTCGCCGACCCGCTGGAGCCGCAGGCCGTCCTCACCCGGCTGCGGGCCGCCGCGGCCGCCCCCGTCCCGCTGACGGTGTTCCTCACCGGGCAGCTCCAGCTCGACCGCCGCCAGCACCTGCCGCACCTGGCGCTGGCACGCACCACCCCGGCCACCGTCCGCTACACCGGCTTCCCCTGGCACTGGTTCCGCGAGGAGCTGAGGCTGCGTCCGCCCGGTGCGACGACCGTGTTCGCCGATCTGCACGCGGATCCGGAGACCTGGCAGCACCTGCGCGGCATCGCGCCGGACTGCGGCCCCGCCGTCACCCTCTACGGCCGTATCGCCCCACCGCCCCCGCGCCGCGCGCTCGCGACCCCCGCCTACATGAAGGCCGTCGCGACCCTGCTCCGCAGCGGCCACCGCCCGGACCCGGCCGCCCTCCACCACCAGGCGGTGACCCGGGCCTACGCGGACGACGGAACGCGGGGGGACATACTGCTCGCCCCGTACCAGCCGCCGGCGCAGCCTCCCGTCCGGAGAAGCCGGCAGCCCGTCCCCGCGCCACCCCCTCACCCGGCCGCGCCCCCCGACCCCCACGCCGCCCTCGCCGCCGCCGTCCGGGACGGCCGGCACGGGGAGGCCGCCGCGCTCGCCGCGCGGTGGGAGCAGGCCGCGCTGCGGCAGCACGGGCCCGGCTCGCAGGAGGCGCTGCACTGGATGGAGGTCCGCGCCGACCTCGCGATGCTCGCGGGCGACGCGGGCCGCAGCTGCGAGACCTGGCTGACGGTCGCCACCGCCCGCCTCGCGGCCGGCCAGTCCCCCGAGGACCCGGCGGTGGAGGCGGCCGTCGACCGCGCCCACCACCAGTGGGGTCGCATGACCGACGCGACCCGCGCCCGCGAACTGGGCCCCGCCCTGGCGGAGTTGCGCGAGCGGGTACCGGGGCGCCGCGAGGGAGCGCTCCGCCACGTCCGTCAGCACCTCGAGGAACTCAGGCAGTCGCAGCGCGTGCCCGGGTAGCGACCGACGGCCCTCGAAGGGCCGGGCCGCGTTCACCGCGTACGCGACCCGGTGGGAGTCGTCGGGTCGTCGGCGGGCTCCAGGTCATCCCACCGGCAAGTGGGCCAGCGCGCCCGACACCAGCGTCCGCACCCCGGGGACGAGTGTGGACAGGTCGGGTGCGAAGTGGGGGCTGTGGTTGCTGGGGACCGCCGCGAACTTCTCCATGAGGTCCGTGCCGGGGGCCGCCTCCCAGACGTCGGCGGGGGTGGTGGTGACGAACCAGTACGCGTACGGCACCCCGTCCGGTGCCAGGTGCGGGAAGTCCTCGCTGCCCATCGCGGCGCCGGGGTCGAAGACCCTCTCCGGGCCGAACACCTCTCTGTGCACGTCGGTGACGCGGTGGTCCGTGGCGGGGTCGTTGACCGTCACGGGGAAGTCCGCGCCCACGGTCACCTCCGGCTCGCGCGGGCAGCCCGCGGCCAGGCACTCGCCCGCCGCGATGCGCCGGATCGCGGCGATCATGCGGTCCCGGACGCCGGTGGACCGGGTGCGCAGGTTCAGCGCGATGTGCGCCTGGGAGGGGATGACGTTGGGCCGGGTGCCCGCCTCGATCCTGCCCACCGTCAGAACGGCGGACTCGCGCGGGGCGATCTCGCGGCTGACGACGGTCTGCAGCCGGGTCACCAGGTAGGCGGCCGTGACCACGGGGTCGACGGTCGCCTCGGGGCGCGAGCCGTGGCCGCCCCGGCCGTGCACCACGATGTCCACGTCCGTGGAGGCGGACAGGATCAGGCCCGGCGAGTGCGCGTAGAGCCCGGCCGGACCGGGGGCCGCGTGCTGGGCGAGCAGCACGTCGGGGCGCGGGAAGCGCTCGTACAGCCCGTCCGCGACCATCGCCCGCGCCCCCTCGCCGGTCTCCTCGGCGGGCTGGCCCACCACGACCAGCGTCCCGGACCAGGTCTCCCGCCCCGCGGCCAGCGCACGGGCAGCCCCCGCGAGCCAGGTGACGTGCAGATCGTGCCCGCAGGCGTGCATCACCCCGGGGACCTCGGAGGCGTACGGCAGTCCCGTCTCCTCGGTGACCGGCAGCGCGTCCATGTCGGCGCGCAGCAGGACGGTCGGACCGTCGCCGTTGCGCAGGACGCCGACGACCCCGGTGCCGCCGATGCCCTCGGTGGTCGCGTACCCGGCCGCGCGCAGCCGCTCGGCGAGCTTTCCCGCGGTCCGGTGCTCGCGCTGGGACAGCTCGGGATGGCGGTGCAGGTCCCGGTAGCAGTCCGCCAGGTCGGCGAGCGGGACGTCGGCGGTGAGGTCCAGCGTGGTGCGTGCGGCGGGGGAGGTCACGGGGTCAGCGTAGGCGGCCCGGGAAGGCTCCGGGGTGAGTGTGCCCACGGGGGGCCGCCTGGGCGGGGGGCGTCTGCCGGGGCTCCGCGACCCGGGCCGGGCCCGCGTTGGCGGCGGTGACCAGGGCGGCCACGGCGACGACGGCCGCGCCGAACCCTCTGACGTGACGCGCGGATATGCGTCCGTGGTGCACGGAAGGGCGTGGGGGCACGGCAACCGACCTCGCAATGACAGCCGCGGATTAAGCGCGCTTAATGCGTCTTCCAAGCTAGGGGCTGGGACGGGTGCCGGGGAAGAGGCTCAGGCCGGTTGGCATGTGCTGAAACATATTGACGAATAATCAAGGAATGCTCATTGATAAATGGGCTTAATGGCATGATGAATTGCATGGTGAAGCGGGACGACCCTGAGACCATCGGACGCAGGGTGCAGCGGCTGCGGGGGGAACGCGGGCTGACTCAGCGGCAGTTGGCCGAGCCCGCCTACACCGCCGCGTACATCTCCACCCTGGAGGCCGGCCGGGTCCGCCCCTCCGACGAGGCGCTCAGGCATCTCGCCGAGCGGCTCGGGGTGGCGTTCGACGAGCTGGCCACCGGCCGTCCGGCCCACCTCGCCACCGGGTTGCGGCTCAGGCTCACCGACGCCCAGCGCACTCTCGCCACCGGTGAGGCCGAGGTGGCCGCCGAGCAGTACGCCGCTCTGCTGGCCGAGGCCGAGGAGCACGGGCTCACCGCCGAGCGGGCCGCCGCGCTGCTGGGGCTCGGCGAGTGCGCGCTGGAGCTGGGCGACCTGGTGGCGGGGCGGCAGTACTTCGAGCGGGCCGAGAAGTGCCTGCACGACGCATCGCTGCCGAGCCGCGTCCCGGCACTGCGCGGCCGTGCCGTCTCGCACTACCTCGCCGGTGAACTCCGCTACGCCTGCTACCTGCTGGAGACCACCCTCGACGAGCTGAACCGCTCGGGACTGCACGATCCGGACGCCCTGCTGCTGCTCTACGCCAGCGCCATCGGCCCGTACATGGACATGGGAGCGCACGCGAGGGCGGCTCAGGCGGCCGAGTTCGCCCTCGCGCTCGCGCCCCAGGTCCAGGACCCGGCCCTGGTGGCCCGTATGCACCGCTCCGTCGCGCGCACCCTGCTCGCCGAGGGGCGGCTGGCCGAGGCGGACTCCAGCCTCGCCAAGGCCGCCGAGCTGTACCGGCAGCTGCAGATCCGCACCGAGCTGGCCAACTGCCACTGGATGCGCGGCTACCTGTACGCGCAGAACGGTGAACTCAAGCGTGCGGAGCGGGAGTTGCGGGAAGCCCTCGCCATGCTGTCGGAGAAGCGGGCCGCCCTCTACAGCAGCCAGGTCGCGGTGGAGCTGGCGGACGTGCTGCACCGGCGCGGCAGGTCCGCAGAGGCCGCTCGGCTGCTGCGCGACGTCCTCGGTGACATCGGCCCCGAGCGCGGCGCGGTGCACTCCGCCGCCGCGCACCGCCTCCTCGGCATCATCGCGGAGGACGCGCGTGACACGGAGGCCGCCGAGGAGCACTACGTGCGCGCCCTGAGCCTGCTGGAGCGGGCGGGCGCCGCGGGCGACCTCGCGGACCTGTGCCGGCTGCTCGGCGACCTGCTGCGCCGCACGGGCCGGGTGGAGGCCGCCCTGGACGCCTACCGCACCGGCCTCGGCCACCGCACCGCGCCCGGCACGACGACCCTGGGCCCGGCCCCCGCCCAGCCGCCGCTGTGACGGGCCTGGCTCCCTACGGGGTGACGATCGGGAACCCCCGGTCCGGCCGGGCGACGTAGGAGAACAGGCGCTTGAGCAGGCTCCGGTCCCCTTCCGTCTCGATGCCGGCGAGGCCGTGGCCCGCGAGCAGGCCGAGCAGTTCGGGACGGGTCAGGGTGAGCGTCAAGCCCGCGTGCGGCCTCGGGGTGCGGTGCAGCGGCATGCTGCGGTGGGTGAGCGCGCCGTGCTCCAGGTTGATCCGGTGGCGGCGTTCCTCGTCGATCACGACCAGGTCGATGATCAGGTGTGGCTCCTGGGCCGCGCGCGGCCCGTCGATGCGCACCGCGAGGGCGTCGAGGAGCATGCTCACGGTCAGTTCCGAGGTCAGCTCGGGCGTGTCCGAGGTGACGGCGGGGGCACTCGCCCCCTCGCGCAGTTCCAGGGCGCCGGTCAGGTAGATGTTCCGCCAGGGTCCGTTCTCGGCGCCGTACCCGAGGCGTTCGTACACGCCTGCCAGCGTCTGCTTCGCCTCCTCGTCGCCCGGGTCGGCGAAGACCAGGTGGTTGAGCAGCGTCGCGGCGAAGCGCAGGTCACCGGCCTCCACGTACCGTCGGGCCGCCGCGAGCGTCGCCTCGGGACCGCCCGCCACCTCCACGTACCGCCGCGCGAGGGCGACCGGGGGGTGCTCCCACAGGTGGGCCGGGTTGCCGTCGTACCAGCCCAGGTAGCGCTGGTGGACGGCCTTGACGTTGTGGCTGAGGGACCCGTAGTAGCCGCGCGCGTGCCACGCGCCCTCCAGCACGGGCGGCAGCCGCAGCTCCTCCGCGATCTCCGGGCCGGTCAGACCGCTGTTGAGCAGCCGCAGCGTCTGGTCGTGCAGATACGCGTACAGGTCGCGCTGCTCCGCCAGCAGGCGGACGACGCTCTCGTGCCCCCAGGTCGGCCAGTGGTGGGAGGCGAACCCCACGTCGTAGCCGTCACCGAAGAAGTCGATGGCCTCGTCGAGATAGCGGGACCAGAGCCGGGCGTCCCGGACGACGGCGCCGCGCAGGGTCAGGATGTTGTGCAGGGTGTGCGTGACGTTCTCCGCCAGGCACAGGGCGCGCTGCTCGGTGAAGAGGAAGTTCATCTCGGCCGGCGCCTCGGTGCCCGGCGTCAGCTGGAACAGGATGCGCACGCCGTCCACGGTCTCCGCCTGCCCGGTGCGGGTGATGTCGACGGTCGGCGGGACGAGGGTGACCGTGCCGGTGGACATGGTGAGGCCGAGACCCGTGCCGATCTGCCCGTCGGGCGCCTTCGCCAGCCGTTCGCCGTACATGAAGCCGGCGCGGCGGGACATCGCGGGCCCAGCGTACACGTTCTCGCTGACCGCGTGCTGAAGGAACCCGGCCGGCGCGAGCACCGGCACGCCCGCCTCCGCCTCGCGCGGCAGCACCCCGCGGGCGCCTCCGAAGTGGTCGACGTGGGAGTGGGTGTAGATCAGCGCGGTCACGGGCCGCTCACCGCGGTGCCGCCGGTACAGGGCGAGGGCGGCCGCCGCGCACTCGGCGGAGATGAGCGGGTCGACGACGACGACGCCGGCACGGCCCTCGACGAGCGTCATGTTGGCCAGGTCAAGGCCGCGCACCTGGTAGACGCCCTCGCAGACCTCGTACAGCCCCTGCCGCGCGCACAGCTGCGACTGCCGCCACAGGCTCGGATGCGCGGTGCCCGGGCACTCCCCGTCCAGGAACCGGTACGCGTCCGCGTCCCACACCACCCGCCCGTCCCGGTCGGTCACCACGCCCGGCTCCAGAGCGGCGACGAAACCGCGGTCTGCGTTCTCGAGGTCGGTGCGGTCCTCGAAGGGCGGCAGGCCGTCACGGGGCGGGGCGTCCATGCGGCCAGCTTGGGGCCGGGGCGGACGGCGGGCCAGCGGTGGGGGACCGTTCGGGGTGCCGACCTGAGGGAGGCGAAGGAGGCCGTGGAGCGGATGGGATTGGTGCCGCGCGGCTGCGGAGGCTTTACTGCGACTTTCTTGCAAGTAGAACTCACCTGCATGAAAGTGGGTGGCGCAGTACGCAGAGAAGAAAGGCCCCGCTCCATGCCTCCGTCCTCCTCCCGGATGCGCCTGTCCATCACGCGGCAGGAGTGGGGCCGGCTCGGCGGCATGGCCGCGTTCGTCCTGGCTCTGCACGTCATCGGGTGGTTCACGCTCGTCGGGATCGTCGCGCCCGAGCACTACACGATCGGCGAGAAGTCGTTCGGCATCGGCATCGGCGTGACCGCGTACACCCTCGGCATGCGGCACGCGTTCGACGCGGACCACATCGCCGCGATCGACAACACCACCCGCAAGCTGATGAGCGAGGGGCAGCGGCCGCTGTCGGTCGGGTTCTGGTTCTCGCTCGGCCACTCCAGCGTCGTCTTCGGACTGGCGCTGCTGCTCTCGCTCGGCGTCAGGACGCTGGCCGGACCGGTCCGCGACGACAACTCCGAGCTGCACGACGTGACCGGCCTCATCGGCACGACGGTCTCCGGCACGTTCCTCTGCGTCATCGCCGCGATCAACCTCGTCATCCTGGCCGGAATCTGGAAGGTGTTCCGGCAGATGCGGTCGGGCGACTTCGACGAGGCGGCGCTGGAGGAGCAGCTGAACAACCGCGGCTTCATGAACCGACTCCTCGGCCGCGTGATGAAGTCGATCACCAAGCCGTGGCAGATGTACCCGCTGGGCCTGCTCTTCGGCCTCGGCTTCGACACCGCGACGGAGATCGCCCTCCTCGTCCTGGCCGGCTCGGGCGCGGCCTCCGGGCTGCCCTGGTACGCGATTCTGTGCCTGCCGGTCCTGTTCGCGGCCGGCATGTCGCTGCTCGACGCGATCGACGGGTCGTTCATGAACTTCGCGTACGGGTGGGCGTTCTCCAAGCCGGTCCGCAAGGTCTACTACAACCTCGCCATCACGGGTCTGTCCGTGGCCGTGGCGCTGATCATCGGCACGACGGAACTGCTCGGCCTGCTCGCCGGGAAGCTCGGCCTGCACGGGGCCTTCTGGGACTGGATCGCCGGCGTCGACCTCAACACCCTGGGCTTCGTGATCGTCGGCCTCTTCTTCGCCACGTGGGTGCTCGCGCTGGTGGTGTGGAAGGTCGGCCGCATCGAGGAGAAGTGGACGGCGGGCCTGGCCCGGCCGGAGCCGCAGCCGGTGGAACAGGCGGTGGAGTAGGCACCCGGACGAGCGCCGCGGGGCTGGTGCCGCTCGCAGGCTTCCGCCGCCCGACGGATCGTGCCATTCCCGATGTGGCCGAAACGTGATCACGTTCTGAACTCGTCGTGGTTTCAACGAGGTTGACAGCGTCGTCACCGTGATCGAATATGTGCTCGCGCTGTGGCTCATGTGACCAAAGAGCCACTTGTTTCTCTCGACCACTTCTTCCCGGCCACGGTCCCGGCGGCTTCGTGCTGCCCGCTGCCGTCGGCCGGGTCCGGCCCGTCAAGATGGGGGACCGAATGTCCGACACGAGACGTGTCACCGTGCGCCGTCTGCTGGGGGCGGGCGCCGCGGCGCTCACCCTCACCGCCGTCACCGGGGGCGCCGCCTGGGCCTCGGGTACGCCCGGTGGTGGCGGCTGGGACCAGGGGAGCCGCGCGTACGCGTCCGGGAACGGGCCGGGCACCGTCACCGAGGCCGACCACTGCCAGTTCTCCCTGGACGGAAACACGTTCACCGACTCCGTCCGGGTCGACGACCAGAACCTGAAGCCCACCGAGGACGGCAAGGTCCACATCAAGGTGCGTGCCGCGGGCGACGCGGCGACCTGCACCGCCTCCCTCGCCTCGTACCGCACGCACGGCGCCACCTTCAACACGTCCGGGCTGCAGGTCTTCCACGACTTCGACTCGGTGACGGTGAAGCAGGGCGAGACCGACTCCCTCGACATCTCGGTGCCGGACGCCGGCTGCTTCGCGCAGATCGACCTCTACCGGGGCAAGGTGAAGTTCGACGGGAACCTCGGCGCACAGGACGGCTTCGAGCACGGAGACGTCCCCAAGGGCCCGGACCGCCCGGTCATCAAGGACAAGCTGATCGCGTCCTGGAACGGCGGTACGAAGGACTGCACGGCCCAGCCGCCGAGCACCCCGGCCACCACCCCGCCCGCGTCGGCCCCGGCCACCACCCCGCCCGCGTCGGCCCCGGCCACCCCGGCCACCCCGGCCACCCCGGCCACCCCGGTGACCCCGGCGACGCCTGCCTCTCCGTCCGCCTCCGTCTCGACCCCGCCCGCCACGGGCGAGTCGAGCACGCCCCCGGCGCCCACCCCGAACGGCGGCACGTCCACCCCGCCCGGTGGCCTGGCCGAGACCGGTGGCGGCAGCAACGCGCTGCCGATCACCGCGGGCGCGGCGGCCCTCGTCGCGGCCGGTGCGGGCATCGCGGTGGCCGCCCGGCGCCGTACGTCCCGCGGCCGCGCCTGACGCCTCCGGGCGTCCGCCGAACCATCCCCCGACGGGCCCGGCGCTCTTGTCCCCCGGAGAGCGCCGGGCCCATTTTGTTCGGGGTCCTGGGCGGGCATGGTGCAAGGACCCTTTAGGGCCTGTCTCGGACCGTCAGCCCGTGGTCGGTGCCGACCCGGGGGCCGCCGCCGCGCCAGGAGTCGTCGACGGCGGAGGGGTGAAGCCCGGCGGCGGGGAGAGGACCACCGTCGGCTCGCCGGGCTGCGGGGCCGGCGGGGTCAGGCTGGACTTCGGGAGCTTCGGCGGTGTCGTCTCCTGGAACACCAGCGAGTCGAAGTTCACCAGGCCCGTCTGCTCCATGACCGTGATGTGGTCGAGGACGGTGTCGTTGGCCACGTCGGCCAGCTGGCGGACCAGCGTGTTCTTCGTGGTGGCGCGGATGTTGGCGATGGCGGGGAAGATCTGTCCGTGCGTCAGCCGCAGGATGTTCGCGAGGTCGCTGTCGAACTGCTTGCCCGTGTCGTTGGTCAGCGTCGTCACGAATCCCTGCTGCTGGGGGCTCGGCTGGTTCGGCAGCGTGATGCCCAGCTCCGCGGCCACCTTCCGGTCGACGGCGTCGAGGTTGACGTGTCCGTTGACCAGATGCGCCCCGGCGGTGCGTACGGCCGGGGTCGTGCCCTTCCTCATGGCCAGTTCACCGGACGGGAACTCCCACAGGCCGGCGGCCCGTACCTTGACGACGAAGTCGCGGTCCGCCTCGGTCAGCGGTCCCGACGAGGTGTTCGCGATCACGCGTGAGGGGGCGCTGGAGACCGTCTGCACTCCCAGCATCGACGGATAGACGAGCGCCGTGAGTGTCAGGGTGAGGGCGCCCGTCACGAAGAGGGTTCCCGCCGCGGTCCGCGAAATGCGCATGGCACCTCCTGGTTGTTCCAACGCCCAGGGGTACGGGTGCGACCGGAGCCGGAAACCTTTTCCACAGGCAAAATCCACGGCCCGTGCCGTGGGGGCCGTCACACGCCCGATCGGCACGTTCGGCATGTCGCCGTCGGCCACACGGCGGGCTGCGCAAGTCCGCCTCAGCAGACTGAGGGCGTGGCGGTGCCGGAAGGGGAGGTCGGGTGCCCGTTATGTTCGATCCGAACATCCGACAGTCGGAGCCGGCATGCAGAAGACAGAAGAACTGGCCGAGGACGCGGAGTCGGCCGTCGCGGTCCCCGCGGCGCCCGAGCGCGCCCCCGCCCGCGGCTGGCCCGCGTTCTGGCCGCTGCTGCTGGCGGCGGCCGTCCTCGCCGGGCCGGCGCTGCTCCTGCTCGGCCGGTGGATGGACGCGCCCGCGATGCAGGCGTGGCGCACCGAAGGGGCTGCTCGCCGAGGAGGCGGCAGCTGCAGTCGGCGTATCCCAGGCAGCGGGTTGCAGGTGGTTCCGGCACGGTGGCGGCATGCCACCG